>CAZVHO010000048.1:0-39336 GCA_964627515.1 uncultured Thermodesulfobacteriota bacterium
GCCCCTGAATAACTGCTCCGATGCATTAATTGCGATTGGATGGTGAATAGTTACTTTTATTTAAAGGCAAAACAGATGGGATGGAAAACCTATACGCTGGATTCCGGGCATGATGTTATGTTGATATTACCAAAAGAAGTTTCAGAAATAATACTATCCGTTTGATGTCCTTTTAAAAGAGAGTGAACATGTCAGGGGAAAATATAACCAAAGATATTTGAAATTATGGTCTATAAGGTTTTTGTTTAAAACAAGACCCTTATAGACCCCTCTTAAAGTGAGAGATAAATACGCAATACAGAGCGCAAGAATCTAAGCCTTGTCCGGGAGTTTCCCGGGAAGAGGTGGCCTCTGACGAGGCAGTTGACTTAACACTGCAGTGGCACTTTTTTATCATTCTCGAACGACTTTATCGGGAATCCAGGTTTTTCGAGAAATGCAAAATCAAAATCCATGGATTCCGGCTTAGATCTTGCCATCTTGCCGGAATGACGGATAAAGAGGCGCATTAGCAAAAAGTCCGCATAGTTAATAAGAGCCCGGAATTTATATCCATTGAAAGTTTTTTAACCAGATCGACAAAACTTTGTCGATGTTGATTGACTAAGCGCCTAATGCTCAAATTATACAATATTTTATTCGCCCGGGTCTTATTATTGTTTTTACATCTCTTCTCTTTTTTGATAAAAGTTTTTATATATGGGATTGAATCATTGGCAGATAGAAGAAAGAAGTTTGGCCCTTCACCGGGAGATTGCCCGGCGAATCAGGGAAGATCCTGCTATTTTAGAAATAGCCCGGGAAAACCTGAACAGATGGATTCAACATCAAGGGCATCGCCTTTACTGGACGGAGTGGAAAAAGATTCTCAACGGTCCCTTGCAGGAGATTCTATCCTTCCTGGTTTCTCCTGAAGACAAGGCCAGATGGCTGAGGCAATCCAGCCCTTTTTGCGGCATATTGACTCCACGGGAACGTTGGAAGATCTATGAATCGTTCTCAACTTGAACATATTATCCGGGCGGCTGGAGATATCTCTGAAGATGATGAGATTATCGTCCTCGGGAGTACGTCCCTTCTGGCACAGTTTCCAAACGCATCCCCCGATCTCCTCTATTCTATGGAAGCCGATATTTTTCCAAAGAATAAGCCGGAAATGGCCCAGGTAATCGATGGGTGCATTGGAGAGCTTTCCCCTTTTCACCAGACTTTTGGTTACTACGCCCATGGCATAGGCCCTGAGACCGCCAAAAATCTTCCCAAAGGGTGGGAGCAGAGACTGATCCCTCTACAGAGTCCTAACACCAGGGGCATAACCGGATGGTGTCTTGATATCCATGACTTAGTCCTTGGTAAATACGTTTCCGGCAGAGAAAAAGATCTTGCCTTTAACAACCAGATTATTAATCAGGGTTTGGTTTCCCAAAAAATATTACTGGAAAGGATAAAATTTTTAGAGGTTCCGGAATTAGTAAAAGACCAAATAATCCGTAAAATAAAAGCTGATACAGGAGGGTAAACATGGCAGTAGAAAAATTTCAGGTGCAAACGATTGCAGACATTGAGGCTATAGAGAAAACCCCTATCGAGAAGAGGATCAAGTCTCTCAATACCTATGATTTACTGAGAGAAGGGGCGGCCATTGACCCCGATGCCCCGGCCATCAGTTTTTTTCTGACCGGTGAGGATTATGCTTCACCCCAGAGGATCAGTTACCGGGATTTTTTTTCCAGGATTACCCAGGCGGCCAATCTTTTTCACGACCTGGGGGTAGGGCCGAAGGATGTTATTTCTTATCTGCTGCCCAACCTTCCGGAGACCCATTATGTGCTTTGGGGAGGAGAGGCCGCCGGGATCGTCAATCCTATTAATTCCCTGTTGGCCCCTTCAACCATCCGGGATATCTGTCAGGCCGCCGGTACCAAGGTCCTGGTGGCCCTGGGGGCATTCCCCGGGGCGGATATCTGGGAGAAGGTTTCTTCCATCAGAAAAGATCTCCCGAATCTTAAAGCGATTGTCCGGGTCATGGGGCCGGGGGATGAAAAAGAGGGGATCTACAGCTTTGGCGAGCTTCTCCCCCGCTACCCGGGAGACCGGCTGGCCTCAGGCCGCACCATCAACCCCGAAGACATCGCCTCCATGTATCACACCGGAGGTACCACCGGAACCCCCAAGTTGGCCCCCCACACCCATTATAATGAAGCGGTCATGGCCCAAATGATCGCTTTAGGGGCCGAGCTGTATGCCGGAGAAGTAACCATGTGCGGGCTTCCACTTTTCCATGTCAACGGCACCACGGTTACCGGGTCGTTCCCTTTCTCCATCGGGGCCCACGCAGTGATCCTTTCGGCCCGCGGCTACAGGGACCCGGCGGTCATGAAAAATTTTTACAAGATCGTGGAACATTACCGGGCCGTGTCTTTCTCTGCCGTGCCGACCATCCTGTCCGTGCTCCTCGACATCCCCAAGGGCGATGCGGATATCTCTTCGCTCCGCTACCTGGTCTGCGGCGCGGCCCCGCTTTCGGTAGAGCTTTTTAAGCGATTTGAGGCCCACAGCAATATGAAGGTCATGGAAGGCTATGGCCTGACCGAAGGGACCTGTGCCTCCTGCATGAACCCCTATTTTGGCGAACGGAAAATCGGGTCCATCGGGATGAGGCTGCCCTACCAGGAAATGAAGATTTTTATCACCGATGAAGACGGAAAATTTGTCCGGGAGGCCGAAACCGATGAGATCGGAGAGGTCTGTATCAAAGGCCCCAACGTTTTTAAGGGGTATCTGGACCCGGCCCACAACAAAAAGATCTGGCCCCTGCCGGAATGGTTTAATACCGGCGACATGGGAAGACAGGACAAGGACAGTTATTTCTGGCTTACCGGACGGAGAAAGGAACTCATTATTCGAGGCGGCCACAATATCGACCCGGCGATTATTGAAGAACCCCTGTACCGTCTTTCCGATGTGAAGGTGGCGGCCGCCGTGGGCAGCCCTGACCCTTATGCCGGCGAGATTCCGGTAGCCTATGTGGAACTGAAAGAGGGGGCTAAAATCACCGAAGGTGAGATCCTGGAGTATCTTGGAAAAGAAGTGGGGGAACGGGCGGCCGTACCCAAGCAGGTCTATATCATTCCCCAGATACCCCTGACACCGGTGGGAAAGATCTTTAAACCGGCCCTCCGGTGGGAGAGCATCAGGAAGGTTTACCAGGGTGCCCTTTCCGTCCTTGAGGGAATGGTCGATCAGATGGAGGTCAAGGTCACCGAGGATAAGGTCCACGGATCAATGGTCACCATAACCATCACACCGGTCAGCGGCGTGTCGGAAGAGACCATCCGGGAAAAGGCCACCGAGGTCCTGGCCCCTTATACCGTTCGCTATCAATTGATTTTCGCAGGATAGAGCGTTCTTCTTTACTAAACCCTTATGACCCCACCCCCCCTTCGAGGGGTGAGGGTGGGGGTGGGGGTGGGGCCCCTTTCTTCTAACTGCTCCTCAAAAAAATACCTTGACAAATCATTTTGTCCTAATTTATAAAACCTCAATAAAAAGTTTATCTCCATATAAAGATGTAAAAATGGAGAAGGACTCTGGAAAATTATCTTTTTTCTGACAGGATTAACAGGATTTACAGGTTCTTTCCGGGCAGGCGTTTCGGGGGAAAATCAAAGCGTTGGAGGAAAAAAACCATAAACAAAAATCAAGGAGGAAGAACATGCAGACACACAAATTTTCCAAAGGTTCCCTGTTAGTTATCTTTTCATTGTTGTTCGTATTGGTTTTTGCAGTTGCCGCTTCTTCGCAGCAGACCCAGCCGGTGATGATCAATTCCGTCCTGGGACCTATTTCTCCGGATAAATTGGGACAAACCCTGGTCCATGAACATTTCGCCTTCGCCTACCCCGGCTGGTTTGCCGATGCCTCTATCGTCCCCTATGATTTTAAGGCGGTCTTGAAGACCAATCTCGGGATCATTAAGACGGCCCAGAAACAGGGGATTAAAACCATCATCGATGCCACGCCTAATGACACGGGGGGGCGGGACCCCGTGTTGTATAAGGCCCTGGCCAAAAAGACCGGCCTCAATATCATCTGTTCCACCGGTCTTTACACCGAACACGAAGGCTCGCCGGCCTATTTCAAAACCAGACAGGAGATGTTCAAGGCCGACGTCACCAAGATGATGGCCGCACTCTTTATCAAAGAGATCACCCAGGGCATCGGCAAGAGCGGTGTCAAGGCCGGAGTGATCAAATGTGGAACGAGCGGCGGCGGCCCCATTTCACCTTATGAAACAGCGGTCCTGAAGGCCGCGGTGATGGCCCAAAAGGCTACGGGAGTGCCTATTATCACTCACACCCAGGGTCCGGCCGGCGGCGTTGAACAGGCCGAATTGTTTCTGGCCGAAGGGGCCAACCCCAAAAAGGTCATGATCGGTCATGTCTCCAATTCCAAAGATACGGCCTACCACAAGGCCATCCTGGCCAAAGGGGTTTATATTGCTTTCGACCGGATTGGTCTGGAAATCATCACGCCCACCGAAGTCATCATCAAGAATATCGCCGATCTTTGCAAAGAGGGTTTCGCCAACCAGATCATGCTTTCCCATGATACCGTCAATGTCTGGCTGGGTCGGCCGTTGCCCCTCGACGCCCCCGAACCGGTCCTGAAGGCCCTGGCTAATTGGCGGATTGACCATATCTCCACGAATGTCCTCCCGGCCCTGAAGGCCCAGGGTGTGACCGATGAACAGATCAAAATGATGATGGTCGATAATCCCAGGAATCTGTTTTTGGGGAAATAGACCTAACCAAAGATATTTGAAGTTTCGGGTATGAGGGTTTTGTTTTAAAACAAGACCCTCATACCCCCTGAAAAAGTGAGGGATAAATTCGCAGATTGCGAGTCTTAGAATCTAAGACCCGGTTAAAAGGTTTTTGGGCTGCCGATGATGGTCTTTTCCTGGGGGCGCACAATGCCTAATTTTTTCATTCGCGAGTACAGGGTGTTGGGGTGAATATGTAATAAAACCGCAGCACCCTGCTGTCCTCTGACTTTCCCACCCGTCTTATCCAGTATCCGGAGTATATGGGTCCGCTCATTTTCTTCCAGACTCAGATTCTTCTCTGTGGTCGGTGAAGAAAGGGAATTAAGGCCGGTGTCCGGCAGATGGTAATAGGGCCCCTTGCTGATAATGACGCCTCTCTCGATGATGTTTTCCAGTTCACGCACATTGCCGGGCCAATCATATTCCATGAGTTTTCGCATTTCCGATTCCGGTATTTTTTCGATCTTTTTGTTCAGTTTTTTAGCACAGGTAAACAGGAAATGATAGGCCAGTAAAGGGATGTCCTCCCGGCGCTCCCTGAGAGGCGGCACTCGAATGGGAAAGACATTCAACCGGTAAAAGAGGTCTTTCCTGAACCGGCCGCTGGTGACTTCCTTTTGGAGATCCTGGTTGGTGGCCGCCATAAGCCTGAAATCCGAGGTGATGGTTTCCTGGCCGCCGACCCGTTCGAATTCTTTGCTTTGGAGCACCCGGAGCAACCGGACCTGGACGTCCAGGGGGATTTCTCCGATCTCGTCCAGAAATATGGTCCCGGTATGGGCCAGTTCGAACCGTCCGATGCGCCTTTGGATCGCCCCGGTGAAGGCCCCTTTTTCATGCCCGAAAAGCTCGCTGGAGATGAGGTGTTCCGAAAAGGCGCTGCAGTTGACCCGGACAAAAGGCCCGTTCCGGCGTGAACTATTGTGGTGGATGGCCCTGGCGACCAGTTCCTTCCCCACCCCGGTTTCCCCTAAAATAAGGACCGTTGCGTCCGTCCCGGCTACGGAGTCCAGTTGTCCAAATACCTGACGGATGGATTGACTTTTGCCGACTATATCCTCGAAGTTCAGGCTTTCCAAATATTGTTCCTCAAAATACTGTTTCTCTTCCTTCTGTTTTTGGTAGCGCTGATGAAGGATTTCATAGGCCTGGGCATTTTCCATGGCAATGGCGGCCTGGGCGGCAAAATAGTCGAGAACCTCCAGGTCGCTTGCCTTAAAGGCGCTCCGGAAAAGACGGTTGTCATGATAAAGCACCCCGATCACCTGATTCCTGAGGGTCATAGGCACACAGACGCAGGACCGGATGGCCTTTGAGGACAAACCATTATCCTGATCGGATTCGAGGTCCAGGACCCGGCTTTGGCCGGAACGGAAGGTCTGCTCGATGATGGTCATGGAAACTGAAAAATCAGGAGAACTCAGATTTTCCTGGGTTAAATTCTTAGTGGCTCGCAGCGTCAGACCCTGGCCGGATTCATCAATCAGGAACATGGCCCCCCGCTCGGCGCCGGTGACGCTGTTGGCTGCAGAGATAATACGAACGGCTACCTCCCGTTTATCCCGGATGGTAACCATCTCCTGGCCCAGTTTTAGAATTTCGTTAAGGAGGTTTTTTCCGTCCCGAACGTCTTCAACCAGGGAGCGCAAATCATCGGGGATCAAGGATTCATTGAGAGAAAAAAGCAACCGGGCCGATGGACCGGCTATGATCCGTGCCTTGTCCTCCTGCCGGTTATGCAGATATTCCCGGGCCAATTCAAGACGAACCCTGGCCAGATCGATCTGATGACCGGAGACTTCAAGCCATTTAACGGATTGGGTCAGGTCCCGGAGAATATCCCGGGAAGGCCGACCTTTATGTTTCTGGAACAAGGCCCGGTAGCGATAGCCCATACCCCGCATGTAAATATTCTTGCTCCGAATGGAGCCGGCGATCTCCTTTTTAACCGACAGGCCATCGATTCGGGGCAGCAGTCCCTGTTCCATGGACCAGCAGAGGTCCATGATGACCGGCAAGAATCTGAAATAGATCTGGGCCTGGTGGCTGAGTTCCAAAAAATTACGCAAAAAGGCAGAGGCCCTTTGGGGATCTTTCAGTTTATGGGATGTCAGGGCCAATCCGAGCAAGGCCGCCAACCTCCCATAATTATTTTGTCCTTCCGTGGTCTCTGTCAGGGCCGTTTCAAAGTATTTAAAGGCCCGGGCATAGTATCCGATTTCAAAAAACATGAAGGCGATCACCGCAGAGGCATGACCCGCAATGCCGATATTGCCGGATTCAAGGCAGTGGCTGCGGATGGTATCCAGCATACCCATCCCCTGAGAGACCTGTCCGCAGTGCCCGTAACAGTTCCCGATAGTCAAACGGGCCAGGAGGGGAAACTCCCCCTTGGGAACATTTTCGATCTCCGGCATATATTTTTCGTAACTTTCCACGGCATCTCGAAACCGGCCTTGCCAATAATGGAAAAACATGCTGAAAATTACGGCCGAACGATGGAGGCCGGGATCATCGATCTGCTGGGACATAGTCCAGCCTTCATCGAAATGTTTCAAGGCGGTCTGAAAATCGGAGCGCAGCCACTCATGCTTGGCCAGGTGCATTTTTAGAAGGGCCTGGCAGGAATGCAGGTTTGGGGCATCGGCCCGTTTGATGGCCCCAAGGATCGTTGAGTTGACCCGGTCGGCATCGAGGGTCGCCGTGGAGATCTTGGAATATTGGAGGGCGGTTTCAATAAGCAGACGGTCAGCTGCCTGGCCTTTAAGGCTTTTCAGATCTTCGACGGCCTTTTCATAGTATTTCAAGGCTTCTTGATGACGGAAGATCCTCCGGAAATAATTACCCTCATCGATCAGACGCCGGCAGCCTTCCAGATCGTTGGACACATGGAGAAAAAGCTGGCCCATCAGGCGATCCCTTTGATCGTCTTCCGGAAGCTCCCGGATTAGAATCCGTATGGCCCGGCGATAAAGTTTTTCTCTTTCTTTTGAGGGGATGGTTGCCAACAGGTCCTGTTGTTTTTGCGAATCAGTGAAGTGGAACAGGCCCGGGCCGACCTGGGTGAGCCATTTGGCCCGGAGTCCCTGGTCGAGGGCCTGGAGGATGCGGGAAGGTTTTTCCTCGGATATCTCCTGGAGCCAGTCGATTGAAAAATCCCCTTTGAATAAGGCGGCCAGGGCAAAAATCCGCTGATCGCCGGAGATGGCTTTACCAGGGGTGACCTCTTTGGGTTCCATAGGGTCCTCTCATATTTCGGATTTTAGATTTCGGATTTCGGAATTTAAAAGAAACTCCCCTTCGAAATTCATTATTCAATATTCGCATTTTCATGCTTCGTGGCGCCCGGGCATGAGGGAGGGTTTGGTATCTCTTTATGACAACCGCCAGGGTAAGGTTAGCTCAGAAAGGCGAGCCTGTCAATCCCGGATTAAACGATAAGTCGTCTCTAAGACGATATTTCGTCTATCATTGGAAGCAGAAAAAAGGCTTTGATTTTTATTATAGTGATTTAATTGATATTTTAGTTAATGGTCTGTTTGGCCGATTTATTGCTTAACTATCTGTCCATGATCCGTATTGAAGAACATTTCAACAAGACGGAAACGGTCGAGTTGAGGGTCGAGGGTCGATTGGATAGGGAGTCTCTCCCGGCCTTACGCCAGGTGTGTGCGCGGCATTTGGAAGCCGGCAAAAAGCTCCGTTTGCATTTGGGCGGGCTCAACCACATCGGGCAGGACGGATTGGACTTTCTGCGGAGCATCCGGGATAGGGTGCTTTTCCTGGAGCTGAATGAGTATTTTAAAATGGCCATCCACGATACGGATCAACCCGTCAACCCAAAACATTTCGTCCTCGAGACCGACGCTGAGGACGGATCATCAACCAGAAAAGGGTAACGCCAATGGACATACTGGTCCAAACCCTGGCTAACGGCATTATGGGGTCCCTGATACTGATTCTGGTGGCCTCGGGCCTTTGCCTGATCTTCGGCATCATGCATATCGTTAATTTCGCCCACGGCGAGTTTTATATGCTGGGCGGATTCGGGGCCTGGCTCTTTTTTGACGGCCAGCTCATTCCCCTGATCGGTCCTCCCACGATACGTTATCTTACGGCTATCGCCTTGACCGCAGTGCTGGTGGCCTTTTTGGGAATTATTGTCGAAAGGTTCATCTTCCGTCGTTTTCGGGGAAATCTTCAGGCCATCATCATCGTTTCCTTCGGACTGATGCTCATTCTGCAGGCCACGGCCCTGGTCTCCTTTGGGGTAACCGATAAGGCCTTCGGGTCACCTTTCAGCGGATATCTCTCTATGGGTTCTATTTCTATCTCAGGGGAACGGCTGGCGGCTATTATCTGCGGTTTGATTTTTATCCTGGCCATGACCTTTTGGGTCTATAAGACCAAATTAGGCAAGGCCATGCGGGCCGTTGCCCAGGATTCAGAGGCCGCCCTGGTGCAGGGCATAGATACCAGAGTGGTCTTTTCTCTGGCCATGGGCATCGGTTGTGCCCTGGCGGCCGTCGGTGGTGCCCTGGTGGGACCTATCTTCTATGTCAATCCCTATATGGGGGTGGAGCCTATCATGAAGGCCTTCGTGGTGGTCATATTGGGCGGTATGGGTAGTCTGTTCGGAGCCATCATAGGCGGATTCATCATCGGAATGACGGAGAGTTTTATGGCCACCTATGTGAGCTCTCACGGGGCGATACTGGCGGTATTCCTGCTGTTGATCGCCGTTTTATTAATCAAGCCCACGGGGATGTTCGGCCATGAAGAATAGACGGTTATCCGGGACCGGTCTCATTCTGGTGCTTTTTTTTGTGGTCGCCCTGGTGCTTCCCGTTTTTGTAAAAGATCCCTATATTCTCCACGTTGGCATCAATATTTTCATCTGGAGCATTTTGACCCTGGGAATTCGGGTGGTCCTGGTCACCGGACACCTCAATGCGGCCCAGGCCAGTTTCATGGGCATGGGGGCCTATCTTTCCGGACTGATGGCCATGAAACTGAAATGGAGCTTCTGGCTTTGTTTGCCCTTTTCCGGGGTAGCCGTGGCCCTCTTGGCCATGATCCTGGGATATCCCATTTTAAGAATCAAAGGGGCCTACTTTGTCATGATCACTTTTGCCATCACCGAGGTCTTCCGGCATCTTTGGATGATGTGGGAAAATGTATTCGGCGGACCTCAGGGGCTTCTGGGCATCCCCCGTCCGGCGATTATCAAGCTGGCCGGTCTTCAGATCAGTTTTACCTCCAAGGCCCCTTTTTACTACCTGGCCATCGCCGTCCTGATTTTTACTGTTTTCATCTTGCGCCGGCTGGACAACTCCCGTTTCGGACTGACCTTGCGCTCTATCCCTCAGGCCGATCAACTGGCGGTGTCTATCGGCGTGCCCGTCCTCCGCTATAAACTGATGGCCTTTGTGATCGGTTCGTTATTCGCCGGATTGGCCGGGTCCCTGTGGGCCCATTATTTTACCTATGCCAATCCCGATGATTTTACCTGGCTGAATTCATTGTATATGCTGATGTACGCCGTGATCGGTGGAACCCAGACCGTGTTGGGTCCCATTGTCGGCTGTCTCGTTTTACTCGGTCTGGATGAGTTTTTAAGACCCCTGAAACAGTACATGCCTATTATCCTGGGAATGATTTTGATTCTGGTCCTGGTCTTCGTACCCGGCGGCTTGATCACCTTGCCGGAGAAAATCCGTTCCCGGATTCGTAAGGAGTAGACCTTGATCGAAAATGGCCACGGCAATCTACTGGAATTGATCAATTTGACCAAATACTTCGGCGGTCTGGCTGCGGTACAGGGTTTGAACCTGGTCGTAAAGCCGGGTGAAATCCACGGCCTGATCGGTCCGAACGGCGCAGGCAAGACCACAGCCTTTAATCTGATCAGCGGGATGCTTAAACCCACCCATGGCTCCGTGATTTTCAAGGATACGAACATCAGCAGGCTGAAGCCCGAACGGGTGGCTAAGAAAGGTTTGGTCAGAACTTTTCAAGGCAATGTCCTTTTCAAGGACTTTACGGTAACGGAGAACGTACTGATGGGCTGCCATCTGGATGCAGGCATCGGTTTCTTCGGAGACCTGGTCAACCAGACCGCCATTCGTCGCAAAAAGGAAAAAATTCAGGAAAAGGCCCTGGAGTTATTACGGTTCAGCGGCCTGGAAAAATTAAAGGATGAGCTGGCCGTCAACCTGTCCCACGGCCACCAGCGCATTCTGGGGGTCTGCATTGCCCTGGCCGCGGAGCCGGAGCTCCTGATGCTGGATGAACCCGTGGCCGGTATGAACGCAGAAGAGAAGCAATCTATGATGGGGCTCATCGGGCGCATTAATCAGAAAGGGGTCACCGTCCTGATCGTAGAGCATGACATGAAGGTTATCATGAAACTATGCCATCGGATCGCCGTGCTCAATTTCGGGGTAAAAATCGCCCAGGGGACTCCGGAGGAGATACAGGCCCATCCGGAAGTAATCGAGGCCTATTTGGGAGCGAACGAACTATGACCCTACTGGCTCTTCGTAACATTCGGGTCCACTATGGGCAGGTAGAAGCCCTGAAAGGCGTCTCTATTAACGTCGAAGAGGGTTCCATTGTCTCCCTGATCGGGGCTAACGGGGCGGGTAAGACCACGACCCTGAAGTCCATCTTCGGCCTGAAAAAACTGACTGAGGGCGAAATTTATTTTGACGGGCAGCGGATTGATAACCGGTCTCCCCTGGAGATCGCCAAACGGGGAATCGCTTATGCCATGGAAGGGCGACGTCTGTTTCCCTATATGACGGTCTTGGAGAATCTGGAAATGGGGGCCTTTCTCCGGAAGAACAAATCGGAAATTCAGGAAGAGTTGAATCAAATATTTCAGCGATTCCCGATCCTGAAGGCCCGTCAAAAACAATATGCAGGAACCCTGAGCGGCGGGGAGCAGATGATGCTGGCTATCAGCCGGGCCTTAATGGCCAACCCAAGACTCCTTTTGCTGGACGAACCGTCTCTGGGTCTGGCCCCTCTGGTGGTCAGGGAGATCGGCCACATGATCAGAGAGATCAACCAGCGCAAGGTCACCATCCTCCTGGTGGAACAAAATTCCAAGCTCGGTCTGGGAGTGGCCCGGAAAGGGTATGTGTTGGAGGTAGGTAAAATCGCCCTGGAAGGCGATAGTCAGGACCTGTTGGAAAATGACCATGTCAAGCGGACTTATCTGGGTGGATGATTAGTTCGAAAATGCGGTTCAAGGTTCAGGGTTAAAGGTCCGGGGAAACCCATTTTCATTATTCGTGGTGCCCGCAGCAGGCAGGCATGAGGGCTTAATACGAAATAACCCCGGATTAATATTACGGCGGCACTTTTTTCGTCATTCCCGAATGTTTTTATCGGGAATCCAGTAGTTTTTACTGGTTTGAGTCGCCTGGATTCCCGTCCCCGATTAAAGCATTCGGGGACAGGCCCTGCGCGGGAATGACGTTTTGCAAGTTCATCAATAATATTCGGCGAAACCCATTTTCAGGTTTCGTGATGCTCCCCTGAGGCACAAAACATTCGTATTTATTTCGCCGAACGCCGAACGCTGAACGACGAACGGTATTTCAGGAGGTTTGATCCTTGGAACGAATCTGGATGAAAAGTTGGCCGGTCGGTGTCCCGACTGAACTGACTTATCGCTTGGGGCAAAAGCCGCTTTTTGAATACCTGAGACAGAATGCCCGGGAGATGCCCGACAAGCCGGCCTATATCTATTACGGCAGGGAAATATCGTGGTTGGACCTTGACCGGTATTCCGATCGTTTTGCCGGCTTTCTGGCCTCGATCGGAATCGGCAAAGGGGACAAGGTCATGCTGTTTATGCAAAATTGTCCCCAGTATCTGATCGCCCACCACGGGGCCCAAAAGCTGGGGGCCATGGTCGTTCCGGCCAATCCCATGTTTAAGGAGATGGAACTGGAATACGAGGCGAATGATGTCGGGGCCGGCGTCATCGTAACGACCGACGATCTCTATCCCACCCTGGAAAAAGTAAGAGACCGGACCGGACTTAAAGAAGTGGTGATCACCAACTATCGGGACCTGGCTTCAGAAGATTCCCCGATTCGTTTTCCGGAAGAACTTCAAAGAGAGAAGTGTTCTTTCAGTCGAACCTCTGACATGATGGACATACTGGAAAATGCTCCCCGCGATTTCCCTGAACCGGACATCAATGTCTGGGAAGATGTGGCCATGATCGTTTATACCTCCGGGTCCACCGGACGACCCAAGGGGGCTATGCTGACTTATGGCAACGCCTTATTCAAAGTGGCTTCCGCTTCCACCTTTAACCGTATCAAGAGCCAGGATATCCTGTTGTCCGTCATGCCTATCTGTCATATCGCCGGAAACGTGCTCGGCGTGGGCATGCCGGTCTATTCCGGCGCCACCGTCGTCCTGATGACCCGTTTCGAACCGGAGGTGGTCTTGACCGCCATCGACCGGTATCGCTGCACCTGGCTATACGGGGTAACCCCCATGCTGATCGCCATGATGAAACACCCCAAGGCCGATCGGTTCAATCTGAATTCACTGGAGCAGACCCTCTGCACCAGTTTCGGCATTGCTCTGACTGAGGAGATCGGCCGTTCCTGGCGGGAGTTTGTCGGAGGGGCCCCGGTTTTAGAGGCCGGTTATGGGTTGAGCGAAACCCATACCTGCGATATTTTCATGCCCCCGGACAAGATTAAATTCGGGGCCAATGGAATCCCGGCCTTTGACACGGACATCCGGGTTCTCGACCCGGCTACCGGCCAGGAACAATCGGTCGGAGAGCAGGGAGAGATCCTTATCCGTAACCCAGGAGTTTTCAAAGGCTATCTGAATAACCCGGAAGGTACAGCCACCACCCTGAGGGACGGTTGGGTCTACACGGGGGACATCGGGCGTTTTGACCAGGAGGGCTATCTCTATTTCCTGGGGCGTATCAAGGAGATGATCAAGTGCTCAGGGTACAGCGTCTTCCCTGAAGATGTGGAGGTGATGCTGATCAGTCATCCAGCCGTAGCCCAGGCCGCCGTTATCGGGATTCCTGATCCGTCTCGTGGCGAGAGTGTTAAGGCCTTTATCGTGCTTAAGCCCGAATATAAGGGACACGTCCAACCCGAAGAAATCATTGCCTGGTCCAAGGAGAACATGGCTGCTTATAAATATCCACGGGCCGTTGAATTTCGGGATCATCTGCCTATGACCGGTGCCGGCAAGGTTCTCAGGAGGCTGTTGCGGGATGAATGATGGGTTTTATGCGTATTTTCGAGCTAAACCCTCATGCCCGCTTGAGACGGGCACCGACGAAGCATGAAAATGGGTTTCGCCGAACGCTTAACGCCGAACGGTATTTTCGTATTAAACCCACAGGCCCCCGGGGAGCACCCTGAAGCGTGAAAAAATCGAACATCGAACATCGAATAATGAATTTTGAAGTAAGGTAAAATGTTAGGGGGTTCAATTTTGTAAATTGAACCCCAGATTACAGGAGCAGGTTTTCCTTGAAACTTGCATCTTGAAACTTAATTTTCTTATTAAAAGGAGGGTGTTTATGAAAAGAAGAATTGGGATTTGCGGAGTTTTTATCCTGGCTGCGCTGATCAGTTTGGCCGGCCTCCACAGCCCGGTTTGGGCTGCGGAAAAAGTCCGGCTGGGTATTCTTTGTGCTTTGAGCGGGCCGGCAGCCCCTTGGGGTATCCCGAACTCCCGGGGTATTACCCTGGATGCGGAAATCATTAATAAAAAGGGCGGATTCAAAGTCGCTGGGAAGACCTATGAGCTCGAAGTGCTGGTATACGACCACAAATACGTCCCGGCCGAATCGGCTAAGGCCGCCAATAAGGCGATTTTTGCAGACAAATGTAACTTCTTGGCCATCCAGGGAGGTGCTCCTACTATGGCAGCCGTCCCGCTGATGAATGAAAACAATATACTGTCTCTTAATTTCGCCGGTGGAGCGGATACATTGATTAAAAAGGAAAACCCCCTGCTTTTCATATACAACCCCTCCATCGAGATCATGTACGCCTCGGTCTTCCCCTTTCTTAAGAAAAAAGAAAATATCAAGACCTTGATCATTGTTAATCCAAATGATACTTCAGGGAAATCCGGTACGGCGGCCTCGAAGGCTGCTGCCGCCCGGGAAGGCCTGAAGGTGATCTCCGAAGAGTTTTTTGAAAGAGGTACCAAAGATCTTACTTCATTACTCACCAGGATCATCGCCAAAAAGCCTGATTTGATTGATACCAGTTATACGGATCCAACAACTTCCGCACTGATCTGCAAGCAAGCCCGGGAGCTCGGGTTCAAAGGGGCCGTATTATTAGCCTGGGGTCCAGCACCGGCCCAAGTGAAAAAGATTGCCGGTTCCCATGCTGAAAAGGCCTATATGGTCGTAGCCGGTCCCCTTGATCCCCGGACCGATTCTCAAAAGAAAATTCATAAGGCCTTTATGGATAAGTGGGGAGAAAAGGAATGGGATTCCAATGTCTGGCCCCAATATGGGCTGGCCAGCAGTCTGGTCAAAGGCATTGAAGAGGCCCAGAGTCTGGATCCTCAAAAAATCGCCGCGGCCTTAGAAAAAGTAACCTGGGATACCCCCGTGGGCGTCCTTCGATACGGCGGCTCCAAGCTTTTCGGTGCTAAACGGCACCTCCTTTATCCGATCACCCTGTACCAGTTCCAGCAGGGAGAAGCCGTCTTCCTGGGAACACTCGAGGTCAAGGAAGGGATCATGGATTAGAATATAAGAGAGATCTCCTTCCTCTTCGATAACCAAGAGGCCCGAAAACCTTGGCCAGCCAGGGTTTCCGGGTCTTTTTATTTTGGTTGAGTTTTTCTTGCGTTATTTTGAATTGACTCGCTCATATTATCGCGATAAGTTGAGTCTATGAAATCCAATGCCTATATCCCCCGAGGCCGGGAAACCTATGCCTTTTTTCTTTGCGGTTGAGAGGGACCATTGCGCAGGCCATCCGGGATTGGACTTCCGGGAGGGGAGACTATGATGCGAGGTGCGTGGCGTGTGTAGGAATATCAGGACCCTTTACAACTTTGAGCCGCCTGCGACGGACGACGAGATACGGGCGGCGGCTCTGCAGTTCGTGAGGAAGATCAGCGGTTTTGTTAAACCGTCGGCTACGAACGAAAAGGCCTTCAATCAGGCAGTCGAAGAAATCTCCCGGGCGTCCACCAGCCTGATCGGCAGGTTGGTGACTACCGCTTCCCCCAGGAACCGTGAGGTCGAAGCCGCCAAGGCCTGGGGGCGTGCGGTTCGCCGGTTCGGCCCATAGCAGTACAGGGAAGGTCCATCATCGAGGGAACTTAGGGTTGAATAATTCGACTGGTTGATGGATTTTTTCGAGTCCATCATTATCGACCACAGCATTTTTTATATTTATTCCCACTCCCACATGGGCAGAGCGCATTGCGTCCAATTTTGATTTCGGCTGTCTTTGGTTTTGGTGGATGCAACAATCTTTCTAAATTGGTAATATCCTCTGGTTTATCGGGTTCCAATTTAATTAAATATTTCCAGTCGTGTTCTCCAAAAATGGATACTATTTCTTGCATTCTTTCTTCTGTTTGGACATGAACAACAGCGGGATTCTTTTCAGAACCTAATTTGGCGGTCCTTTTAACAGCAGAAACATTTGTCCTCTTTTCCCCGGCAAAAGTTTTTGCTTTTTTTGCATTATCAACAAATATTTTTCCCATCTTTTCCTTTAAGAAGAACGGTGGGTTTCGTTTGCTTCACCCCACCCCACATAACTGGTGTCCATCCTGAAACTGTAATTTTCCAGATGGAGTTGCATCCGGAAATCTTGGATTTCCGGATGAAAACTAACCAACATCAGCCGGCAGGAGAACCCATGGAGGCCGCCTCCAAAGCCTGGTCGGCCTCTCTGCCTTTCTGAGATTCCGCCTGTCAAGGTTTTCTTTTGGGTTGCTTGTCCTGATTTTTTTTTGCCTTTTGATCCTGTTTGCTTGTTTTCTGTTTCTGACCCTTATCCTTATCCTTCTTGCCTTTGTCTCCCATTGCCTACCTCCTTGTCGTGTTGTTCTTCATTAAGAATTTGCTGTTTGATTATTAGATTATAAAACAAGAAAAAGATAGAAGCAAGGAGTAAAAAACAGGCGGAAGGCAAGGGGATGAGATTGTTGACAAGGGGAAGGATTTCGAGTAAAACCCCACGATTTTGATTCCCCGAAAGATTATTTTTCTCTCTTTTTTAGGCTTATGATATACTACGCCGTACGATAAGCTTCCAGGCCGGAGGGGATGGCTGACTTTGTCAGGAAAAGGGGACGGCTGATTGAGCGAAATGCTGATCGCTGACGGCTGTTCGCTCCATTAAGGGTGATATATGACCGAATACAAAGTAGATATTGATCAATTACGGGTTGGCGTCTTTATCAGACTGGACATGAAATGGTTTTCTCATCCCTTTCTGGTCAATAGTTTTAAGATCACTAATCCCTCGATGATCGAAACCCTTCGCGAGATAGGACTGAAAAGCGTTGTCTGCTTGCCCGAAAAGAGCGATGTCCTCCCCTATCCTCCCAAGAAAGAGATCGTAACCGTTCCTCCTGCCGGCGATTCGGAGCCGTTGAGTAACGAGATGAAAAAATTATGGGAGGAAAAAAGAGAAAGGATCGAACAGTTAAAGAAGCGCCGCGAGAACATGGCCCAATGCGAAAGGCGGTTTGAATCCGGGGTGGGGATGGTAAAAAATGTGATGAGAAATATCCATACCGGCTCCCCGAAGTCTATTGAAGAGGCCGATGTGTTGATGCGCGATCTGATCGAATCCTTGATGGTTGATAAAGAGTCCTCCGTTCAACTGATGAATACCGAACTGGGAAGTCAGAATGTTTTTTATCACTCCCTGAATGTCTCGGTACTTTCCATGATCCTGGGAAGAGAGTACGGATTGGATCCCGGGCAACTGAGAATCCTGGGACTGGGTGCACTCTTTCATGATATCGGCAAAAACCGGGTGCCCAAGAATATTCTCACCAAAACCGATCCGCTGACCCCGGCGGAAACCAGTTTCCTGCAACTTCATCCCAAGTACGGGGAGGAAATCGTCTCCCAAACGCCCTCTTTTCCGAAAGAGTCGGCTGATATTGTCCTTCATCATCATGAAAGATGGGACGGGAAAGGATACCCCGACCAACTGACCGGAAACAAAATATCCGTTTTGACCAGGATAGCCTCGATCGCCAATATCTATGATAATTACTGCAACCGCTTGGATCCGAGGGATTCTCTAACGCCTTATGAGGCCCTTTCCCGGATGTTTGCCAAGGAGAGGGATACCTTTGATGAAAACCTTTTGGCCCTCTTTATCCAATGTCTTGGAATTTACCCTCCGGGCACGATTGTCAAGCTTTCCAATGGTCTTATCGGTATTGTAATTACCGTGACGCGACATAACCCCTTGAGGCCCAGTATCGTGGTCTACGATCCCTTAATTCCTAAGGACGAGGCCCTTATCTATGATCTGCGGGATGATCCCAATCTCTTTATCGAGCGCAGCATACGGCCCCTGCATCTCGACCCGGAGATTTTCGAATATTTGAGTCCCCGGACCCGCATTACCTATTATATTGCGGACTCCGAATCCGTTGCCCCAACGGCCAAGACCGGACAGTTCCCCGGCCCAAAGTAATCCTGGGAGGCCCATCCTTTTTATGCCCTCAAAGGCCACTTTAATAACCACCAAAAAAAATAAAGAACCCTGTTGATCTCGGCGGATCGACGTGATAGGGTTTTTTTCTGAATCAGGCGGTCCGCCGCAATACGGCAATGGTCAGGCCGGACCTATTGAGAAAGGAGTTTTGTCTATGGAAGGACCCGTTAACTGGGAAAAGTTGATCAGAAGAATGGAGCAGTTGTTGCGGCTGAAGTCCTTTCCGGTGGCCTTCAAGATGTTAGAGAAAAAGGAGGCCCTGGGCCAAATCCCTTTTTTGCGGCGTCCCCAGGGCAAAAGAACCCTGTGCCAACTGATTAATCTGGTCAGGAATTTTGACTGGACCGTGGGGGCCGATCTGGACGATTTTCTTTCTCCCATGTGCCCTTCCATCATAGGTCTGACCGATACTCCCGGGGTCTATAAAGACGGCACCTTCCGCAGTATCGTCTGGGTGAAGACCAAGGCGGACGGGAAAAAGTATGAAGCCGCCATCCCCCGGCTCCCTTTGGGCCAATACGAGGCCGTGGCCATGGCCCCCCTGGTTTACAACCCCTTTGAACCGGATATCGTCCTGATCTATGCCAACCCGGCTCAAATGATTCTCCTGATCAATGCCCTGCAGTTTGAGGATTATACGGTCATGCAGTTTTACTGCGTAGGAGAATCCTCCTGCTCGGACGCCATTGCCCGTTGCTATTTGAACGGAAAACCCTCGCTGACCATCCCCTGTTACGGAGAGCGCCGTTACGGCCACGCCCAGGACGAGGACCTGGTGATGGCCCTGCCGGCCGGGATGATGGGAAAGGCCTTGAGGGGCCTGGAGGCCCTTTACAAGAGAGGCATCCGCTATCCGATCAGTTTTGCCGGCGCAGAGCAGGATCTATCCAGCGCCTTCCCCATGGCCTATGGGGGGGTAGCCCAGATCGAGGCGGTTCGCGGCCATGACCAGCGGCTGCTATTGGGGGTCACCGGCGGCATCGCCAGCGGGAAGACCACGGTAGCCAATATATTAAAAGAGTTAGGGGCGCCGATCGTTGATTTTGATCTGATCTCCAGGCAGGTGGTGGAGCCGCGGCAACCGGCCCTTAAGGATATTGTGGATTATTTTGGAAAACAGGTCCTCAATGAGGATGGGACCATGAACCGGAAAAAGGTTTCAGACATCGTCTTCCGGGATTTCGAGAAAAGAAAAAAATTAGAGGGCTTTATCCATCCGCGCCTGGGCGAAATCGTCAACAGACAGATCAATGCCTATGCGGCCAAAGATCCCGAGGCGGTCATCCAGGTGGTCGTCCCGCTGATGATTGAATTCAATATGCAGTGGATGTATGATAAACTATTGTTAGTCTATATTACCCCGGAAATGCAGATAAGCCGGTTGGCCGAGCGGGACGGCATCAGCCGGGAGGAGGCAGCCAATATCCTCAAATCCCAGCTTCCCATCGATGAAAAATTGGGCTATGCCGATTTTGTGATTTATAATGATAAGTCTTTGGAGGAAACCAGAAAGCAGGTCGAGGAACTCTGGCAAACTTTGAAAAAACTTCAAAAAGAAAAGGGTTGAAAAGGAGGGGGATATGGGACTGAGAGATTATACGATTTATGATGCCATCAACCGTAATGCCGCACTTTATCCGGAAAGGGAAGGGATTGTTTTTCAGGATGTCCGACTGACCCACCGGCAATTTAAAACAAAATGCGATCAACTGGCAGCCGGGCTTCTCCGCTCGGGTGTCCGGGAAGGGGACCGCCTCGGAGTCGTGGCCCACAACTGCCACGAGTTTATGATCCTTTATGGGGCGGCCGCCAAGATAGGGGCCATCCTGTTGCCGGTCAACTGGCGTTTTCAGCAGGATGAAATGGAATATGTCCTCATGGACTGCACCCCGAAATTGATCTTTGCCGGTTCGGGGTTTCGGCAAAACGTGACCGAAGCCCGGGGTAAGTTGGCCTCCGTCGAGCAATGTTTTACCATCGGAGGTGGAGAGGTGCCTCAAGGGTTTTTGCCCTTTGAGTCCCTTTATCAAGCGGAGGGGGACCAGGAAGAGCGGGATATCCCGGTGGACGCCGGCTTTGTCATTATCCATACGGCCGCTGTGGCCGGCCGGCCCCGGGGGGCCCTTCTGAGTCAGCGGAATATCATCAGTATCAACCAGGAAATGATGCACAGTTACGGCCTTGGACCGGAGGATTGCCACCTTTGCATCCTGCCTCTTTTTCACATTGCGGCCTTATCCCTGGCCATGGCCGTCCTGCAGGCCGGAGGGAAAAACGTCATTGTCGACCGCTTTGATCCGGAGCTGACTTTAAAATTGATCGGGAAGGAAAAAGGGACCACCTTTTTCCACTTTGCCCCTATTCTGAAGATGATCATAGACAAATATGAAGAACTGGGAGGCGGATTCGATCTGTCCAGCCTCCGGATTGTGGGAGGGCTCGACCATCCCGATAATCTCAAGAGGTTTAAAGAGATGGCCCCCCAGATTAATTTCTTGACCGGATTCGGTCAGACCGAGGCCATGGGGGTCACCGGCGGCCGGATCGAGGATAGACCGGGCAGTGCCGGCCGGCCGACCCATATTTCCAGAGTGGCCCTTTTTGACGATTATGACCGGGAGGTCCCCATCGGGACCGTTGGGGAAATCTGCGTGCGCGGTCCGGCGGTTTTCCTGGGCTACTGGGGCCTGGAAGAAGACAATGCCTACACCTTTCGCAACGGCTGGCATCATACCGGAGATATGGGCCGTTTCGATCAGGACGGCTATCTCTGGTATGTGAAGCGCAAGGCGGAAAAGGAGTTGATCAAACCGGGCGGGGAAAATGTCTACCCGGTGGAGGTGGAAAAGGCCATCCTGGACCATGAGGACGTTTCCGAAGTGTGCGTTATCGGTGTCCCCGATCGCCAGTGGGGGGAGGCCATCAAGGCCGTCTGTGTCTTGAAAGAAGAGAAGTCTTTGGCGGAAGATCTCTTGATCGAGTTTGTGGCGGGTAAAATCGCCCGCTACAAAAAACCCAAATTCGTGGTTTATGTGGATGCCCTCCCAAAAAACAAAGAAGGAGAAGTGGACCGGGACCAGGTGAAAAAAGAGCATGGGGGGAAGTATTGATACCCGATTTTGATCCTCACGGAACGGATTACCCGGAGGGTCTCCTTGAGACGGTATAGGATTGCTCAGGGTCCTCCGGAACCCACATTCTATGCTACCCAGACAGACCTGTCCCTGGCCGGCAGACGACCAATCGATGATAAAATACCACGACGAGGAATGGGGGGAGCCGGTCCATGACGAGGGAAAGCTTTTCGAGTTTCTCATATTCGAAGGGTTACAGGCCGGTTTAAGCTGGCTGACCATCCTGAGGAAAAGAGAAAACTTTCGCCAGGCCTTCGACGGCTTTGACTTTAATAAAATCGCCCACTACGGCCAGCACAAGATCGATTCCAGACCCGGAGCGGTTCTTCACCGGCGCATCGATCAAGATCGGGTATTTTGAGAGCGATGCTGACCTGCGGTATCACGACGAGGTTCATGGCGACCTGTTCACCCAGGTGGACAAGACGATAGACCTGCTTCTGGCTAAATACCTCAAGGCATCGATCAGCTATGAAGGCGTGCAGCGGGTGGAAACATTTCCGGTGCCCGAAAGCGCGCTTCGGGAGGTGCTGCTCAATGCCGTCATCCATCGTGACTATGCGGTCGGCGCACCCATACAAATCCGGGTTTACGGCAATCGTCTGCAGATATGGAACCCGGGAGAGTGCCGGACAACTGGTCGCTTAAGAAGCTGCTGGGCCAGCATCCATCACGGCCCTTCAATCCAACCGTGGCCAATACCTTCTTCAGAGCGGGGGAGATCGAAGCCTGGGGTCGAGGAATCCAGCGTGTTTTCGAGGCGTGCCGCCAGGCGAGGACCCCGAAGCCGCGCGTTCAGGTTGAACCCGGCGAATTGTGGTTCGAATTTCACTTCTCACCGGCTTACCTCGACAGCATTCTTTCTAGAAAAACTACCCAAGAAACTACCTTAGAAACGCAGGTAAAAACGCAGGTAAAAACACCCGAACGAATTCTCGAAGTACTTGTGGCTAATCCGAGCCTGACATTGGCCGCTGTAGCCAGCATAATCGGCAAATCCCTGAGCGCAGTGGAGCGTGCCAGTAGTAAATTGGTGAGAGAAGGACGTTTGCGCTACGTGGGACCGCGCAAGGGCGGCCACTGGCAGATACTGAGGGATGGAAATGAGTAATGTCTGCCTTATCCAATCATTCTTTAACGATGAATAAAGAATGACTTGGGATGTCCCGAGAGGGATCGTTGCCTGAATTTGCAAAGACCGTTTAAAATCAGCGAGACCAGGCTTCGTGCCCTTCACCTGCTAATCCGCAGAAAACTTGGGCACACGAAACGACAATTTCCGTTTGAAATATTCGAAAAAGGTATGGTCGTTTCTCATTCTTAGCTTATCTTATAGGCCTGAAACTGACTGCCTGATCCACTCCCCAGATTATCCCACTGGTAGAAGTGACGCTTGAGGTATGGGCATGGGAGCAGTTCAGAGCTTGGGGAACCGTATGCGACTGACCATTAGTGAGCCGGAAACCGCAAAAAACAGTACCATCGGATGAAGTATGAAGCCAGCAAACACGACCTGTCCGAACCAGAGGGACTCGCGCAATGCGCCCTGTGAGGCAGCCCAAAACATCAACAATACCAGCAGCAGCGACGTTGGGATTGGAGTTCCTTCGAAGTACTTCACTTTGTCTCCGCCCGCAGACAGCGCCTCGGTCGTAATATTGTAGCGCGCCAAGCGAGATACTCCGCATGCCACAAAATAGGTCAAGACAATACGGTCGTATAAGCCCTGCATGCCACAACCGTACGCAATCACGGCTGGCGCTACACCGAAGGAGATAACATCAGCGAGAGAGTCGAGTTCACGACCCATTCCGGAGGTTTTCTGCCGCCATCGAGCAATCCGTCCATCCAAGACGTCGAAGACAAAAGCCGCAAAGACCAATACGCACGAAAGGTAGACATGGCTGACGTCTTTCATTTGTAAGTACGTCAGCATAGAAAACAATGCCCCCGTGCCGCAGACCGCGTTTGATAGTGTGAACCAGTCGGCAAGATGAAACTCTCGAATCATGGAGAAGGGCTTATGCGGTTTAGGTGTCATCATGGCGTACAGAACCTCCCACTGTAAAGAAGTGTTGACGCCAATCGCGCGCTTGTGAGTAGTGGCGCCAAAGGGTGCAAACGCACAGTCTGGATCTCCTTAAAAATAGTACATCAAGGCACAATAAGGGTCAGTTCGTCAGAATAAGGCTTAAGGCGCTAGACAAAACCTACGTTGGTGATGTCTTTTACCAGAAACTTTGGTATGCGCGTTTATGTTTATGGTTTATCTGTTGCAAATGTTTTCAGCTTATTCCTGAAAAATACTTCAGATTTTACAGTGGTACCATCTGCGAACCGTATCAAATACGGTTCGCCTGTTATAGAGGACTTCGAGGCGCAAAATTGAATGAAGTCCTTTGCCGTCTTTACCTTTTTGCCCGCTGCCTTGAGCTTCAGACGTAAGTGGTCCGAAGCTGACCAGGCATCATACTCGCTCCCGTTCCTGATAAACTTCGCCCCCTCCAGGGCTTCGACGGAGGCAATTAAATACTGAATTTTCGCTGTCTCCGAAGAATCCTGAGCAAAAGCACGCGACACCACCAGCGAAAGAAGAACCATGAGAACTACGGTAATGTTTTTCATATAAGAGCCCCTTTAATCTCGAACAAACGCCTCAGGGATACCCGAACGGCGGGCTCCGGTGAAACCCAAGATCAGGCCGATAGGATCGGTCTCACCTGCCGGCAACAGCGATGCATCCAGCACGGGAAGTATCTTAATGGCTTGCCCAAACACGGGTGCAACGAAGGTGTCAGGTTTTAGATTATGTTCCTTTAATGATGCAACCAGTACATTCACGGCATCATCAAATCCCTCGATTCCAAGCCGAAATACCTGGAAATGGGCGGCGATGCTGAGCGGTGTTCCCAGGTCAATATGTGCTTTTACTGCCTCAGCCGGTCCCATATGGACAACGGGACGATATCCCCGGTTCGACTCCCAGGCCTGCGGCGGCCGGAATGGAGCGATCGGAAGGATTACCACCCTGATTGGCGAAAAGCGGCGTGCGATCTCACGGAAATGGGGACCATATCCCGTGTCTCCAGAATAATAAACGTTCCCTGACGGCCCCGAGATGACAAACCCTCCCCAAAGTGTTCGATCCCGGTCCCATAGGGTGCGCCCCGAAAAGTGCTGCGCAGGAACCAGGGTTATCGTCACGTTTGAAGATAAGCGGACCGACTGCCACCAGTCAAGCTCATCCACCGTCGGGATGCCTGTACTCCGCATGAGATCGAGATTGCCAAGGGGGACGATAGCGCGCGGCATTCCCCTGTTTGCAAGACCTTTCAGAGTAGGAATATCAAAATGATCATAATGATTGTGGGACACCAGCACAACATCGACAGGGGGGAGGTCTTCAAAACGAATACCGGGCTTACTGTACCGTTTGGGACCCATCCATGATACCGGACTGCAACGTTCGGACCACATAGGGTCAGTTAAAATATTGACTCCGTCCAGTTGTATGAGGAAGGTAGCGTGACCGACAGGTGTGACATAGAGCGAGCCTTCCGGGGCGCGAGCGACAGGCGGCGGTCCAGGCAAGAAATCGGTTCGCTTCGGCCATTCAGGCCAATCAGTTCGCAAAATCCAGTTCCAAACCCACCATGTGGGGCCACGCTTTGCCTCCCGGCCCGACGGAGAAGACAGCATTTGAGTAACATCGGGATTGAAATACCGGACACCATTAAAGTGGCCCGAGGCCTGTTCTGTTTTTTCGGTGTATATATTTGGCCCTGTCACGCAGGAAGTGAGCAACAGGAAAGACCCCAGCGCCAAAAACAAAATAAATAGGCCCGGTACAATTTTTCTATTTATTTTCATATCCACTCCCAATCAATGGCCGATTCACGCACTGCAACTCTTTGGCACATTCATGACAGATAAGGTATCCTATTCCTGGAGACCATTCCAATTGTTGACTACCAGTGAGAAGGGGTCCGTGCCCGACTACAACCAACGGGCAAAGAGATGAATAAACCATTCCTTGATCCTGAGAGTTAAAGATCTTTTTTCCCACTCATTCCACTGAATTTGCCTGGAATCGGCAAGGTCCCTCACAAACATATTCTCCATTTCAAGGGCAAACTCCCGATTCAGGATAACCGCATTCACCTCGTCATTGGTTAGCAAGCTCATGTTGTCCATATTGGTCGAGCCGACGGTTGACCAGACCCCGTCAACCACCGCGGTCTTCGCATGCAGCAGGGACGTGCTATGCTCGTATAACTTCACTCCCGATTTCAAAAGCCCGGAATAGTAAGACCTTTGCGCATATAATGCCAACTGAGAATCGGTGGTTCCGGGGAGAAGGATCTTTACGTCAACCCCCCGCTCGGCAGCATCCGTAAGAGCCTTTACGATTTGGACATCAGGAATAAAATATGAATTCGTCATGTGAATCGAATGCTCTGCAAAAGAGAGGGCCGACACATACACAATAAAAGGGATTCGATTGGTTTCTCCCGGGGTGCTGCCGACCACCCTCACCAGGGCCTTACCCGATTCTTTCAGGTCAGGGAAATAGTTCCCTTCGGAAAGTTTCGGTCCCTTCTGCTTCAGCCACGTGTCCATAAAGAGCTTCTGGAATTCGGCCACGGCCGGACCTTCAATTTGAATGTCTGTATCACGCCAGTGAATTGGGGCCTTTTCGCCTTGTCTCCGTCTCAGTGGCCCGCTCGAATAAACCTCACTGATGTTGATGCCCCCGATAATGGCGGCTTTGCCATCAACAATCAAAATCTTACGGTGATCCCGGTGTGTTAGTCCCCATTTCCCCCCGGTATTGAGAGGATTTAATGCATTGAATCCGACAACCTGAATTCCGCCGTCGCGCAGGCGCTGGAAAAAGGCATCCGGCGTATTCAGGCTGCCCACGCTGTCATAGATGAGATTGACCTGGACGCCGTCCGTCTGTTTTTGCAGCAACAGATCGGCAAATTTGTGCCCTGTTTCATCATCTTCAATCATATAGCTTTCAAGATTGATATGGTTTTTGGCCTTCTGTATGATTTTCAACATTGCGGCATAGGCATCCTGGCCATCCGCGAGTAGAGTGACTTTGTTCCCCTTCGTCAGCGGGCTTTCAGTGACCGATTCTACCACGGCAATGTGACGTCCCAGAACATCCGTCCGGTCGACCGATTGCTTCAGCTTATCCATTATGGCCTTACTTTGTTGTGGAGATAACAGCCCTTTGGCCGAATCGATTTGAGCTGGTCTTCCGGTAGTTGGCGCCTTATCCACCATTTCAGAGACGTTCGGCAAGGTCGCGCATCCACCCACGAGGGCCACGATGGAAACAAACAGAAAGAAGATAAAGAAAGCCTGGGATCTTCTCATGGTCTATTCCTACTGAGCCAATTGGCCTCGAAGACTTCATCGTGTTTGATCAACCGCTCGCGAATTTTCCCCACTTGTTCCAATTTACTCATAGGATTTCCTTCGATTCAAGTATCCCATGAGTAAATATAAGCATCATTCTAACAATTGCCAGGCATCCGGCAGGCAGCTTACATGTTTCGCATGGCTTGAAAGTATTTGATAAGAATTTCCTTTTGATGGTAGGAGTATAAAAGAAGCAAAATACACGGTCAAGGAGAAACATAGGACCAAAGGCAGGGGGGGGAAAGAGCGTTTTCTGAAGAAAACGGGATTTGCAGGCTCGGGTTTTTCAAATTGATTACCGTTTGTAATGTAGCATAAAGATCCAAAATTCAAAAACAACATTACAGGAAGAAGGTCATCTTATTCATGGCGGCCATCCAATCGAAGGCAAGGAACATTTTTTCTCGTCAGTTGTCCATGGATTGGTAGATGATTAGGGAATTCCGTGGGAAAATGGTTGAATAATTACTATAAAAAATTTATGCTGAGTATGATTTGGTTAAGAAGCACTGCCGTTCCTTTCGCTGCTCTCTAAAAAATTAGTGATGCCAGGTTAACTAAAGCCATGATTAGGGTTGGACAAAGTCAAGAGACCTTCTGGCCCGGATTCCTAACCCAGGGGAGATGAAATAAGGTGCCGATTATTCCTAAATCGATCGGCCGTCAGTATCGGGGCCGGACCGGTCAGATCCTTCCAGACCAAACTGGGCCGCGGTTTAGCGGAGGCCATAGCCGTCCTGGACGGCCGGAGGCCATAGCTCTTCGGATTATTACTTTTAATGTCAAGTTTTCCCGATACATTGATCGGGCTCTCCAGCTTTTCGAAAAAAGCCAGGCCCTGCAGGACCTGGACATACTGGCTCTGCAAGAAATGGATGAAGCCGGTGTCGAAAAGATAGCTAGGCGGTTGGGTTTGAATTATGTCTATTACCCGGCAGTGGTTCACTCGGCCCATGGCAAAAATTTCGGCAATGCCCTGCTTTCACCCTGGCGGATACTGGAAGATCAAAAGATCTTCTTGCCCCATTCCGGTCAGATAGAAAAGATGCAGCGCATTGCCGTAGCGGCCACCTTCAAGATAGGGAAGCGGAAGGTCAGGGCCTACAGTCTTCACCTCGGTACGGCCTTAGAAATCCTTCCCCGGCAGCGAAAACACCAAGTGGAGGCCGTGCTTGTCGATGCCGAAAGATTTTCAGGCCCGATCATTATAGTCGGTGACATGAATGCCAGAGGCATTGGCCGGTTCCTGGAGAGACAAGGGTATTTTTGGGCTACCAAATCGGTGAGAAGGACTATTAGCCTCTTTGCCTGGGATCACATCTTCATTCGGAATTTTGAGGGCAGTCCAAGGGGTGAGGTCGGCGTGGTCAAGGACAACCGTCAGGCCAGTGACCACAAGCCGGTTTGGATGGTCCTGAGACTGGGCGATCAAAAGGGGCCGGCCTTCCCCAAACGTCGGTCACTGCTACCTGGCAAAGTCCGACCGAATCTCAATCTCAGCCCGAGGAAAAAGAAAAAAGTTTTGATCAGTCTGGTGTAATATGAATGTTTCATCTATTCCCTGATGATCGTCCGGTTTGACTCAAACTGTAAGCTCGCCACGAGGCTGCACCCGGGGGACCTGTTTTATATATAGAATAAATTGTAAGAAAAAATCCAAATGACACCCCGCTTTAGCCCAACAACCGAACAAGAAAGCCTTCAATCCCTCTATCCCACTCTGGCACAGGAGTGGCATTTTTTTTTGTCTTTGGATCAACGCGGGTTTGAATGGTTGCTGTTCTTGCCATAGCCTTCTCCTGCTTACTTAGAGCTTTTGTATTGACAATATCACTACAGACAAAATATGTCTTATTTTGAAAAAATTCAAGCATCTTTTAATTTTCTTGTAAAATTAAAAAGTTGAAGAGAACAGGCGCTTAACTCGGACTGCTAATCCGGGGTGATTTGATCCTATCCACTCTTTATGGAATCAGGGCGGTTAACCATTTCGTAAAATTGGACTTGACATTCGGACAAAAATGACCGATATTTATTTTCATGACAGGGGCCGAATTCATCCGAAGGATAAAGGTGCTTGGCAATATGTGTGATATAAAGGTAGAGTTCGTTGCCCGTCGTGGTAAAGGCAGTCATGGGACTCTATTTTATGGCTCACGGTTCACCATCCTTCGGAATCCAAAGGATGAACTCAAAAAGGGAACGCTGCATGGGATGCTCGAACAACTTGGCCTGAAGCTTGAGGATCTTTAAGGGGGAAGCAATGCAAGATTTTATATACCCGGCGAAACTTACACCGGAGGAGGAGGCGAGGGGCTTTGTGGTCACATTCGTTGACCTTCCGGAAGCTATCACTCAAGGAAAAGATGTTGAAGATGCCTTAAGGGAGGCCGCAGATTGTCTTGACGAGGCGATTGCCAATCGGATCGTGATGGGGTTACCTATTCCCAAGCCTTCTCGAATTGCAAAAGGGCAATATTTTGTAGCTCTTCCTGCTCAAACCGCGGCAAAGGCCGCACTATACCTTGCCCTCGGAAATACAAAGATCAGCAAAATGGAACTGGCCAGGCGCTTGCAGTGCGATGAAAAGGAAGTTCGTCGTTTGCTTGATCCCCGTCATCCATCGAAGCTGCCCAGAATTGAAGCCGCTCTGGCCGTTTTGGGCCAGAAATTGGTTGTGGGTCTTCAAGCCGCCGCATAACCAATACCGCCCAACCTCATGTCTGGGGGGACACGGCGTTCCGGTTCAATCTCTCGACCCGATAGATTTCTTTAATCTTGATAAGTCCCGGATCGCCGTAATCAGGAAGGCTTTTAGTCACTGGGCTTCGGCAGCAGCGAAGGCATCCACCTTTGAAATTGGATCTTCAGGGTAACGGCTGTCAGAACCATTAAAGGCAACTCCCGAACAGCTTTGGTACTGGATTAATCAATTACTTTTTTCTCCTAATGAAACGCTATGATACTTAGACAGACCTGTCCCTGGCGGGCCGGCGACCCGTTGATGATACGGTACCACGACGAGGAATGGGGCGCGCCGGTCCATGACGAGGGAAAACTTTTCGAGTTTCTCATACTCGAAGGGTTCCAGGCCGGTTTAAGCTGGCTGACCATTCTGAGGAAAAGAGAAAACTTCCGCAGTGCCTTCGACGGCTTCGACTTCAATAAAATCGCCAAGTACGGCAAGCGAAAGATCAATGCGCTTTTAAAGGATGAAGGGATAATAAGAAACAGGTTGAAGATCGAGGGAGCGGTTGCGAATGCCAGGGCATTTTTACAGGTGAGGGAAGAATTCGGGACATTCGACAGGTACATCTGGGGTTTCGTGGAGGGCAAACCGATACAGAATCATTTCAAATCGCTGGCGGAACTTCCCGCGAGAACAGAACTTTCCGATCTGATCAGCAAAGACCTGAAGAAAAGGGGATTTAAATTCGTCGGCTCAACGATCGTCTACGCCCACATGCAGGCTACCGGAATGGTAAACGACCACGTGGTGGGTTGTTTCCGGCATAAAGCGTTAACTCGGTTTATTCAACCGCACAAGTAGCCTGCCGATAGGGCGGTTCGGGAAAGAGGAGACCAATCATGAGAATTAAAATAAATACTGTTCAAAGTGAAAACAGGTTTAGAGGCCAGTGCCTTACCAAACATTTGGTGTGCCTGGCCATCGGCCTGCTATTCCTGCTCTTGACCTCTGGAGCGCTACAAGCACAAATAGACTGGCCCCGGGTAGTCCTTTCCAAAGATGGAAGCCCGATCTCCTATGAGATCCATGGCGCCGGAGAACCGACTCTGGTTTTCGTACATGGCTGGAGTTGCGACGCCCGTTACTGGCGTGCCCAGGTGCCCTATTTCTCCAAAAAGTATCGTGTAGTCCTTCTTGATCTTGCCGGCCATGGCCACTCAGGAACGGCACGCCGGCGGTATACCATGGAGGCTTTTGGAGAGGATGTCCGTGCCGTGACGGAAGCAGCAGGCAGTCAGAAAGTCATTCTGATCGGGCATTCCATGGGCGGCTCGGTCATTGCGGAGGCTGCCCGGCTCATGCCGAATCGTGTAATCGGTTTGATCGGTATTGATACCCTTGTAAACATAGAATACCCGATGACCCGCAAAGAACTCAAAAAGATGATGGCTCCTTTAAAGAAGAATTTTAAAACCGCCAGCCGGCAGTTCATAGGGCAAATGCTTGCCCCCCAAACCGATCAGCATCTTCGCCAGTGGATTCTTTCAGATATTTCGGCTGCGCCGCCACCTGTTGCAATAAGTGCAATGAACGAAATGATGATCCAGTACATCACAGGGGAAGCAGCTAAAGTTTTTGAAAAAATCCGCCTTCCCGTTCTATCCGTAAACGGCGATCTGTGGCCCATCAACTATGAGGCAAATCGGAAACACATGTTTTCTTACGATGCCATTGTTCTGAAGGAAGCGGATCATTTCTTGATGATGGATCGTCCGGAAGAATTCAACCCGGCACTGGAAAAAGCAATCCAAATGCTTTTAGGAAAGTCAATTAAGTAAAGGTATTGATTTGGGTTTTTGACAAACTCAAAAAAGCTGTTCCTCCGAATTCCGTCAGGTGACGAGAATTTGCTTTATTGCAGACGCAAATACTAAGGTGTAGGTAGAACCGATAGATCCCTCGGAGATGACCGGTGAATGCACGAGTTGCCTGATGGCCGCCTGCGCTGGTCCTCGATCTCGAATTTCAACTCAAGTAGCAGCTTGAAATCGATTCAGCCAGAATTCTTCGCGGGCCTTCTTTTTGGCTTTGCCCATATGAAAACCTACTCATATGAAGGTGAGAAAGTATAACGCGGAAGTGAGGGACGCGCCAAGGTAGCCCCCGGTAAGCCGCCACCGCTATTCGCGTCCCCTCAACTGTGTGGTTGGCCTTTTTCGAATTGTTTAAGCAAAATTTGTAGTTTCGAGCGTAACTCTTGGAGCTTATTTGTTGCAACATCCCAGACTATTGTGTAATCAACTCCAAAATAGTCATGGATCAACCTGTCTCGCATTCCAGTGACTTTTCGCCACTCGATATCCGGGTTCATCGCTTTGATATCTTCGGGGATCTTTTTGGAAGCTTCGCCAATGATTTCGAGACTTCGAACAAATGCTCTCTTTACCGTGGGATTCCTCACAAATGAATCATAATCCATATCGGATAACTGAGTCGAAATGTAGTCGATCTCATCCAGGATATGATGGATGTATTCATGCGGTGATAGGGACACGCTCTACCTCCCTTAGAATATGCGGCCCGATGTATGGACTAAGAGCCTCTGGTGTAACCAATTCTACTTTGCGTCCCAAAACTTTTTCCAGAAGGAATGCAACTTCCATAAAATTATCAAAGGTATGCATATCAGGTATGAATTCCACAAGAAGATCTATGTCGCTCGATGGACTCTGGTCACCCCGAACAAAGGAACCAAACAATCCTATATTTTTAACACCATAGCTTGCAAGGTGTTTCTTTTCAGCTAAAATCCGATTAAATATTAGCTGTTTGGCGTTAATCTCTTGAGTCATAAGATATCCCTTTGCAATATTATTGCTGTATCATTAACACTTTTTAATATCAGGAATATCAGAGAATGTCAATATCAAACTAAAATTCAGTTGACAAATCTATCTGATATTATTATCTTATTTATCTTCTTAGGGGATTTCCGTTCAATGCCGATGCTGCCGGCCCCGGTTCCTATTCTAACGAGAATAATGGGGGTCAAGTCTTTTATATTGACATTCTCTTTTCAATCCGTTTAATCACCTCTCTTAATTTTTTATCCTTCGCTGTTCTCAACCTCATTTTCTTCCTGATTTGACTTACCGTGTTATAATCCGCACCAAAGATTTGACCAATCTCAACTCCCGTAAGAGTTGTTTCGGTTTCCTCAGAAAGTATTTCAATTATTTCTTCCACAGCCTGATATCTCTTAAGATCATGCAAAGCCGGGCATTCCCGGTCCAGGCCCTTTGGATAGAAGCTTTTTTTCAGCCATTTAAAATAATGAAATGGTCCCCACCTAAAACAGCCTGGCCAACCACTCTATCTTTTATCTCCAGTTCACCGGTGAGATCACCATAAATCCTTTTCTGATAGGCCCGCCGCCCCCGGTTTGTATCCCCTCCAAAATCATCCAATACCGTGGCGTATTCTAAAAACGGTTCTTTGTTTTTCTGATCCAGATATCCTCTCAAGCTGCTCCAGAGGTAATTCCCTAAATATTTCCACGGTCGTCTCTAAAAATGGCGCTTCTCTCATTGCCTCTGCAGGTAACAGGTAACGTGATAAACCATTCCAGGATATTCAATTCTTAATGGTCTGGACATAAACCATTTATCTGACTCCTTTGCTTTTTTGTCAATATAAAAGATTTGACCCCATGGTGGTCTCATGATTATGAATTGGAGGATTACTCTAAAATAAATTTTGTGCTGACCCTTTCCGATGAGGTTGAGAAAGTTCTCCAGTATGAGAATGCTTTCAAGCTTCGAATCAGGAAAGAAGTCGATAGAGAAAAGAGAAGTTATTTTACCTATAATTACAACCTGATTTAATTTTGGGTTGATGATGCAAAGTCGCTGCCTTGGCTTGCTGCTTCGCGTATTCTGCCAAGTCCGCTCAATGCTTACCCCTGCCTCTGCGTGCAAGTCGCAATCGGTCTTTACAGAATTCTCCCCTCACCGGCCTTTCCTCCAGAGCCTCCGCAGTTGAACTACCAGTTGAGCCGCGCCCGGCTTTTTGGGCGTCGGCTCCAGCGGAAGTTAGAATACTTGTGGAATTCACATTTCATCGCTGTCCTCAAACAGATCAATCACTTTGCTTACCTCGAAAGGTATGTCTTCGTAGCCCAATACCGCGCCAACTTCTTTGTTCCACAAGACAAATACCTTGTGGTATTCCGTGCCATCACTCAATTTCAATCTCACTCTTTTTGCACCATATGACGATTCGGGGATGGGCTGGACCTTCTTTTGCAGGGCCAAAGGGAGCAAAAACTTAGACCTATCAACGGCCAGTTCTCTACAAAGATCTGCCACGTCTCTGCGGGAGATTATATCAACCTCGTTTCCTCTTAAGAGAACTTGCCAGTAGATGGAACCATTTATCATGTCAATTCGACCGTACCCGGGAGCCATCGCGAATGAACCAGGAGCCTTTGGCATTTCATGTTTTGCCAGATGCATCCGTAGGGCCTCTATTTTTCTGAAACATCGTTCGGATGAGTCGAACGCCTTTCGTACATTGGTTGTGAAGCCATGGTCGTTTGCTGCTCGTTCGAACGTCCTCCACTGAGGGACTGCAAGTTCCTCGGGATAAGGCGAGGCCTTCTGCAACTTCACCTTCTTGGCACTGACATACGCTTCGCGCTTGGGTTCTGTCAACTTATCCAAGTGTTCGACAAATTCAAAAACTGCACGGCATCGCTGACGCCATGTTCGCAGAAGCTCATAAACAGCGAAAATCCACATCTGGCTGAGAGCGGAAGCGAAGAGCGCCTCGGGCATAGGTGTTCGCTCGATTTCCATGTATTCGCGAAGTAGCTGCCTTTCCAAATCCACAAGAAAATCATCTACTACCCCGAGATTCATAACCTGCATATACAGGTATGGATCATCGTCCATGAGAGGAAGCGCTTGAATGGCCTTTATGAGTGACATCGATTGGTCTTCTTGCTGATCTTCCATATTCACCCCGACGCAATTCTAACGGGAAGCTAACAGGCACGGCGGTTTTATGCCGTGTCCAGTTGAGCGAAAGGTTAGGTCTCATCAGCGCTGCAGAGATGGCGCTGCATCAGTGTTGCCAGGTAATGCAAATTCTATTTTGCTTGCCACCCTCCGCTCGTGTACACATAGACGGTACCCCTCAGACGTGCTCTTGTCCCTTCTCTCACAAAGATGTTGCCCTTTCTGAGGCCGAACTCCCCGTCCTTGAAGTCAGCCTTCAGAATTTCCTCATTGCTATTACTGTTCCTGAGGGTCAACGGAAACCACTGGTCTTTCACCTTGATCGTGATGAGCTCCTCTTGAGGTTTAATGTCGAACTCGAAATCTCCACCCTCGATTCGTGCCTTCGGCAAATTCGCTTTCTTGAGGAGCATCTCGCTGGCTTCGGATAGAGGATAGTCGGCTTTCGTGAGCGCCTTGTAGGCGAAGGATGAACAAATGATGACTATAGCGTCTATCGACCGAGCATAAGCAGGTGCGCTGCCCTCGGCAGACGCTGAGGACGCAGGGGGCAAAAGCCATACCGAAAGGCAGATGGCAATTAATCTGACAAAGGGGCAGACAAATATTGCTTTCATGGACAGCCTCCTTTTTCCGGCGCACGGACCTAACATAGTATTATGCCTCAAAAATAGCATCCCTATTTTATGTCCTCTTGGATACTATGCCTCAAAAAAAAGTCTTAACAACCCATAAACATTATGCCAATATGAGGCATAAGATCCAATTACAGGAGGGATGATATACCTCAAACGACTCATCGATGCCTGGCGCCGCTGAATCCCCAGCCGCGCTGGCCTGAAGGGTATCTCTCCGTGCTGCGGGAAGCCGGGGCACAGGAGAAAACCATCCCGCACTGTGTGGCGTGGGTACGCCGGTTTTTTGCAAAGCCTCCTGACCGCAGGCGCAGGGACCTGGGTCGAACCATTTGTAGGATTATTTGTAATGTTAGTACAATAAAATCAATTTCTTAGGGGAATGTCAATAGAAAAGTGATAACACCCAAAAAGTCCTTCAAATGGTTCCCTTGTTCTTTCCCGGATAGCGCCTGAGCTTTCTTCTCGTAAGCGATTACCAACCCTTACTTCTTAAAAAATCGCCCTTTCAGATGGGGCTACATTGTCAAGAAAAAACAACGACCAAATTAAAAGCATGCCTAAGGTTAGTACTACAGCGACACTTTTTTTGTCATTCCCGAATGCCTTTATCGGGAATCCAGGTTTTTCAATCCCGCCTACAGCGGGACTGGATTCCGGCCCCCGATTAAGTACGTCGAGGACAAGCTTAAACCATGCAGGAATGACGGATAAGGGGGCGCATCAGGGGAAAAAGTCGCTGTAGTATTAGTGTAGTATTAGAGTGACTTATTTTTAGATTTTAAGGCCGCCACGATCTTTTCCGGGGTGATGGGCAGGTCTTTGATGCGCACGCCGATGGCGTCATATACGGCGTTGGCAATGGCCGGGGCCGTCGGCACACACCCCGGTTCCCCGATCCCTTTGGCCCCGAAAGGGCCGTCCTGGTCATTGGTTTCGACGACGATCGTCTTGATTGGGATGCGGTCCTTGCAGGTCAAAAGCTTATAATCCCGGAAATTGGGGTTCATGACCTCCCCTTTGTGGATGATGAGCTGTTCGGTCAGGGCATAACCGACGCCCATGGTTACCCCGCCGTAGACCTGGCCTTCCAGGAGCATGGGATTGATGGCCCGGCCCACATCATGGGCGGCCACATAATTCAGGATCTTCACCTTGCCGCTTTCTTCATCGACCTCGACTTCCACGCCGTGGGCTCCGAAGGCATAGGTCATCGATAGATTGCCTTTGAACTCCCGGTCCAGGTTTTCATTGGCCGGATCATAAAAATATTCGGCCATGATCATCTGCCCTTGATTACTGTAATGGGCCTTGCGTAAGATCTTTTCAAGGGGCAGAAAACGGTCCGGATTCCCCTGGACAAAAACCTTCCGGTCTTTCATCCCCAGATCCTTCCTGTTCACTTCCAGTTCCAGGGCCGCCAGGGTCAAGATCTGTTCCTTTATCTTTTGGGCCGCACCCAAGGCGGCATTACCGGCCACAAAGGTCGTCCGGCTGGCATGGGCCCCTACATCCCAGGGGCAGACGTCGGTATCGTTGTTGATGATATTGACATCAGCGGTCCGAATCCCTAACTCTTCGGCCACGATCTGGGCAATGACCGTATCCGATCCCTGCCCCATTTCCGTGGCCCCGGTAAAGACATCCACCCGGCCGAAGTCATCCATCTTGATGATGGCGCCGCACCCATCAGATTTATAGACCCGGGCCCCGCCGCCCACATGGATTAAGGAGGCCATACCCACCCCCCGTCTTTTCCCCTGGCCGTGCTTTTCTTTCCAATTTAAGTCCTTGGCCACGGCCTGTAAACAGGCTTCCAGGCCGCAGGTGGTGATCTTAAAGCCCTGAGGGGAGGTCTCGCCCGGTTGATTGCTGTTGATCAAACGGAATTCGCAGGGATCAATACCGGCCTGGCCGGCCAGTATATCGATCTGGCTTTCTATGGCAAAGGTGGCCTGGGGATTTCCGTAGCCCCGCATGGCCTGGCTGTAGGTGTTGTTGGTGTAGACGCATTTGGCGATATAACGCACATTGGGGACTTTATAAAGAGAGGAAATCGGCATCATCATGACCGACGGGGTGGTGGCCCCCCAGGAGGTGTAAGCCCCGTTGTCCAGGATCATGGTAATGTCCCGAAAGGTCAACTTACCCTCCCGGGTGCAGCCCTGGGCGATATCGATGATCGCCGGTTGACGGGTGGAGGTGGCCTTGAATTCTTCCTGGCGGTCAAAAAGGATCTTGACCGGCTTGCGGGTCTTATGGGCCAGCAGGATGGCGATGTATTCATAGGCATAGGTATCGAGTTTGCTGCCGAAGGCCCCGCCGATGCTGGTTTGAATGATTCGAACCCGGGAATCCGTTACACCCAGGCCCTTTAAGAATTCCAAAAAATCCTTCTGGGCCAACGAGGGGATCTGGGTATTGCTGTAAAGGGTCAGGTTGTTCCTTAGATCGAAATCGGCCACACAGCCGCTGGTGCCCAGGCAGCAGTGGGTCACCCAGGTGGCCTTAAAACGGTCCTGGGCGACAAAGGCGGAATTTTTCCGGGCCTCATCCACGTCGCCGCAGATTAATTTCCAGGGCATCTTGAGGACATTGGTTTTATGGTCTTCGTGGATCAGCGGGGCGTTTTCCAGCATGGCCTCTTCGGGGTCAAAGACCGGGGGCAGGGGACTGTAGGTGACTTCGATCAGACTTAAGGCTTCCCGGGCGATTTCCGGATCAACGGCCGCCACGGCCGCCACTTCGTCCCGATAAGAGCAGACCTTTCCGGCCTTGAGGGGGGTATTGTCTTTATAAAAGCCGAACCTTAAAGGAGGGATCAGGTCCCCGGTCAGGATGGCCCGGACCCCGGGTAATTTCTCGGCCTTGGAGATATCGATGTGCGTAATACGGGCGTGGGCGTATTTGCTGTAAAGGATTTTTCCGTAAAGCATGCCCGGCAGCTTCCAGTCCTGGATATATTTGGCCCGGCCGGTGACTTTATCAATGGCATCGATTTTAGGAATCCGCTGACCGATGATTTGAAGTTCTTCCATGGTTCTCCTTTTAATAGCTGTCAGCATTCAGCCATCAGTATTCAGTGCAGTATTTAGACAATGTTTTTTGACAATCACTAAACTGTCATTCTTGGGAAGCAGGAATCCGAAAAGTTTATGCTTATTCTATTACTACAGCGTATCCTTTACTAATGCGTCTCCTTAACCGTCACTCCGGCAGGCTTTAAGCTTGTCCCCGACATTCTTGATCGGGGAGCGGATTCCAGTCCCGCTGTAGGCGGGATTGAAAAACCTGGATTCCCGATAAAGACATTCGGGAATGACGAAAAAAATGTCGCTGTAGTACTATTTTTAGACACTTATTTATCCTCAACGCCGAACGCTGAACGCCGAACGGTTTTCACTCTTCCCGCGGCATAACCGCCACCTCTTTTTCCGCGTAGGTCCCCAGGGACTGAACGGCCTGGATGATTTGGGTATAGCCGGTGCAGCGGCAGAAATTGCCGGCCAGGGCCGTACGGATTTCATCTTCGGTGGGATGGGGGTTTTCATCCAGAAGGGCCTTGGCCGAAAGGATCATGCCCGGGGAACAGAAACCGCACTGGACGGCCCCCTGGTTGATAAAGGCCTGTTGCAGGGGATGGAGTGAGCCGTCCGGCCCCATCAAACCTTCGATGGTCAGGACCTCGGCACCTTCTGTTTCCAAAACCGGGAAGAGGCAGGCATTGACGGACCTTCCCTCAACGATGACCGTACAGGCCCCGCATTCTCCGACCCCACAGCCTTCCTTGGTGCCGGTCAACTCCAGATGGTCTCTGAGCAATTCCAGCAGGGTCCAGTGGGGTTCCACCAGGGCTTCCACGGCATGGCCGTTTA
>CAZVHO010000049.1:0-12934 GCA_964627515.1 uncultured Thermodesulfobacteriota bacterium
AGGAGCGAGGGTCCCAATCCAAGGATTTTTGATGAAAGGGGACTAAAGTCGTCCAGAGGGTATAGGGGAGATACCCTAAAAGAAAATTGCCCACAAATCCGGCCAGGGAAGAAGGCCCTATGGTGCCGCCGAAGATATCGCCGATCAGATTGCCGATGGCCGAACCCCAGGCCCCGGCCGGTCCGAACATGAGTCCGAATGGCATAGGGAAGATGTTGCCTACCCGGACTTCGGTGATACCCGGAATGAGGGGGATGGCGGTTTTAAAGGCCAGTAGAGCCGCACTGTAAATAGCCGCACAGACCGCCGTCAGGATGATCATCCGGGTGTTTCTCCACATGGTAAAGACGGCTTTCATAGCTTAACCCTCCATGGAAACGGTATACGGTTTAAGGTACACGGTATAAGGTCTTAGATCTTCAACTACCTTGCACCTTACACCTTAAACCTTACACCTGTTCTTTTTTCATATACTGCATAGTCCCGTCCTGAATGATCGCCACTTTGGCTTCCCCTGGAAATTCCTTTTCCAGAAGGGCCAGGCACTCCGGCCAGGATTTGACAAAGACGGCGTCATCCACATGGCAGATGAGATCCAGGCCGGTCCGGTCGGGATGGGGGGCCAGGACGATCAATTTTTTCGTCAAGGCATGAATAGTATCTTTAGGGCGGAGTGTATACTGGCGACCGCCGTAATCCGTTCCCCAGGCCCGGAACACGTAATGGGGGACCTGCCCTTCCGGGGCATCGGAGATCAAAACCACCACCCCTTCCTTTGGTTTCTGGGCCTGCAAAGAAAGGAGCAGGGCAATGGCCGACTCGTTGGCCTTGGCGTAAGAATTACCAATCACCAGATCATAGCCGGCGGCATAGGGAATCCCGTAATGCGCCTTTCCCTCCTCGGCTCCGGCGGCGTGGGTGGCCCGAAACGGGCCGGCATAGAGATTGGTAATCTCCCCCCGGCGGTTGACCAGACAATCCACCTTAAAGTTTAAACCCACCGCATCACCGGCGGCATCGCACTCGGCCCGCATGATGTTATTTTCGAAGTTCCCTATCCCGGTCCGCGTTTCGTCCCGGCACAGTTGATTATGGAACTGGTTGATGGTTTCAAACCCGGCCACTCCCGGCAGGATCAGTTTGGCCCCGCCGCCGAAGCCCACATGGACATGGGGGGTGATGCAGCCCAGACCGATTTTCAGGTCGCAAGACATAAATTCACGGTTAAACCAGAGTTCCACCCCGGTCGGGGTCCTTCCGACCCGAAGGGTGTTCTGGAAAGGATCGTGGTTGTACACCGCATAGTTCTCGACGATCGCTTCCCCTAATTTTTTCCGGGCGTTGATCATGTCGTAGGCCCCATGCCCCCCCAGGGCCCAGATAAAGCGGATCTGGTCCTTCTTCAGTCCGGCCCGATGAAGAGCGGCTACGATATGGGGAGCCAGGTCCTTGACCGGCGTTGGCCGGGTCATATCGTCAAAGACGATAACCGCCTGGTTTTTCCCCCGGGCCAATTCTTCCAAAGCAGGACCTTCGATGGGGTGATCGATCTTTTCTTTTATTTCCTGAGAGGCAAGGCCGGGCTTTTCGAAGCCAGGCGAGTTAAGGTTGTGGACCTCCCAACGATCCGGGAAAGTCAGTTCCCGTTCCTGGTTTTCATACCAGAGCCGGGAGGGGACCAAAATATTTTGCATGATCGCTATCTCCTTTTACTCCCAGGGACAATTAAAAAACATCAATGGTTTCAATGGACCCCTGACCGAAGCGGGCCATAGTTTCCGCAGCCAAAGCCAACCCTTCCTTTATAAACCGGGCCTCTATGCCCGGAACCGCATAGGCATAAAAAAGGACCCGGGAGGTGGTTTCCCTGACCCGGGTTTTTTCATCCGCACCCTGGCAAAGGACGCAAACGATCTCTTTTCCATCCCGCAGGACGATTTCGTCGGCTTTCAGTAAAAAATCCCTTCCTCCCATACCGTGGCCTATTTCCCCCTCTCGGGTAATATCCAAGGTTAAGGCCCCTTCAAAGCAATCGAAATCCGTAACCGCCACTAATATTCCGGCGCACATTTCGGCTATGAAATGGGTATCGACCATCAGATTATAACGGGGAAAGCCGCTCTGGACGGTTCTTTTGAGATGTTTGGACAGGGGACATTCGTATCCGAAAGAATGAAAAAACCGTTCATACAGGGAGATCCGTTCGGTAATCCCGGCCAGGGTTTCCCTCTTGCGCATCTTCCGCAAGAGGCCCCGCTTATACTCGTCAAACCCCTGGGGATTAATGGGGTTTTGACAATTAGAAATCAGGGTCAGCCCAAAAGGTAAACCGGGATAACGGTCCTGATAGGGTGTAGAAATAGAAAAAGAAACCCCCATAATATTTTATCTTGACTCCTTAAAATTCGTATTTATCTTTTTTTTATACATCAAAAATTTAAGAAAAGGGAATCAAAAATTTAGAAATGGGGGCTTGACAAGACATTAAAAAGGGATTATTTAGTTAATACTATGAACAATATTGCAAACAATAATCCCAAGATCACCCAATATCAAGCCTCCCGACTCAAGAGTCTGATCGAAGAAATTAGTTCCTGCTGCCAGGAGAGGGTAGTCTTTCAGGCCAAAAAATTCAACCTTACACCGGCCGAACTGCGCAGCCTGCTGCTCTTTAAGCATGAACGCTATTTGACTGTCACGGCCATAGCCCAAAAATTAGAGGTGGCCAAAAGCCGGGTTACCAAGATCCTCGACGGTTTACTTAAGAAAAAAATGATCCATCGTATCGATGATCCGGAGGATGCCCGTATTAAATTGATCAGCCTTACCCCGGCTGGACAGAAAAAAACCAAAGATATCCAAGAATTTATGACTGAACTGCACCACCATTTGGTTTTAACCCTGAAACCGGAAGAGAGAAAATCGGTCCTTTCCTCCTTGGAATTGCTGCGGTCTTCCATGGAGGTAGTCAAGGAAAGGCTGTTATAGATTTTCAGGTATTTTTAATTAACACTATTAACAAATAAACCCTAATTGGAATTCCAGGAGGAATAAGATGAAGGAAGAAATAGAAAAACAGATTGCCGATTTGAAGGCCCAGGTAGATGCGTTAAGTCAGAATCAGCCGGAAAATAAAATCTCTATGATTGTTTTCAGCGGCGACCTGGACAAGGCCCTGGCCGCCTTTGTCATCGCCATTGGATCCGTGGCCATGGAGATGGAAGTGGTGATGTTTTTTACTTTTTGGGGCACCCCGCTTTTGAGGGACAAGCACAAGAAGGTAAAGGGAAAAGATCTTATGGGCGCCATGTTCGGGACCATGCTGCCCAAAGGGACCGGCCAGGTGAAGCTGTCCAAGATGAATATGGCCGGCATGGGGACTTCCATGATGAAGTCTTTGATGAAAAAGAAAAACGTGGCCTCTCTGGAACAGATGATCGAGACGGCCGGAGAATTGGGCGTCAAGATCTATGTCTGTGAAATGTCTATGGATCTCATGGGATTTAAGCATGAAGAAATGATCAGCTATCCGGATTTGACTTATTGCGGGGTGGCCAAGTTCCTGGATGAGGCCATGGGCAGCAAAATCCAGTTATTCATATAGTACAAAGATAACGTTCGGCGTTCGGCGAAACCCTTTTCATGTTGCATGGTGCCCAATATGGGCATGAGGGTTTAGTACGAAAAGAGCTCAAAGCTGAAAGCTCAAAATTCGAATTTAATAGAAGAAGGAGAAATAAAAATGGAAGAAATTAAAGTCGACAAAGTTATGGATCTGAAAGGATTACCTTGCCCGATGCCGGTGGTCAAGGTCAGCAAAGGGATAAAAGAGGTCCAGGTGGGTCAGGTTATTGAGGCCATAACGACCGATCCGGGGGCCTTGGCCGATTTTCCGGCCTGGGCCAGGACCAGCGGCAATGAGATCCTGAAAACCGACCAAGGGGAAGGGGTTATTAAGATCTACATCAAGCGAAACAAATAACCCGTTCGCCATCCTGTCCGGTCCCTCCCCTTTCCCGGGGAGGTGCTAAGGAGGTTTCTATGCAAACCGTTTATTATCTGATTCTGGTGCCCATGGTCTATCTGGCCTTCCTGGTTTTCATTGTGGGCACGATCATCCAATGTGCGCGGATCTGGCGCACGGCTAAAAATCCAACCACCTTACAGGTTTTTCCCGAAAAGAAACTCAAATGGCTTTGGGCCTTACACGATAGCCTCCTGATGCCCACTATTCGCCGGCATTATCCCCTGCGCTGGATCATTCTGATGATTTTTCACCTGGCCCTGCTGCTGCTGATCATCGGTCATTTGGAACTTTTTAAGGGGTTTACCTTCTTTCAATTCTGGGCCCATGAGATTTTTCTGGGAAAAGGTTTTGTCGGTCTGATCCTGTCGATCATTCTTCTCTACCTCCTTTTCCGGCGTTTTCACTCCCCGACCCGGGAGTTATCCGTCCCGGAAGACTATTACCTGCTGATCCTGCTCTTTTTGACCGTGCTCTTCGGTGCAGAAATGGACTGGGCCCGGCGGTGGTATAACTACGGGGAATTGTCGCCGGGAGACTATCAGACCTATATGACCGGTCTTTTGGTTTTTAAACCCGAGCTGCCCGGGGCCGTCTATCAGACCGGCCATTCTTTTATGCTGGTCTTGCACGTCTTCTTCGCCAATCTGTTTATCATGCTCTTCCCTTTCAGCAAGGTCATGCATTCCATTTTCAGTGTCCCCATGAATAAATTAAGGAGGGGGTAATCATGGATCGGCAAACTCAAAACGACCTATTAAAACTTTTTGATTCCAAATTGAATCAGGCCATGAAGTTTTATCTGGAGACCTGTACAAGGTGCGGAACCTGTACCGAGGCCTGCCACGTCTATGCCTCCATGGGCCAGAACAAATACATCGCCTACTACCGGCATGAAATCGTCCGCCGACTCTATAAAAAATACTTTAAAGGCCCCCTGAACCCCTCGGCCGTACTCGGGGAATCCAAGGAATTGACCGATATGGCCATGGAGGAACTCTATGAGGCCGCCTATTCCTGCACAGGCTGCCGGCGTTGCATGGTCTTTTGCCCCTACGGCATCGACACCCAGATGCTCATGTCCATTGCCAAGCTCCTGTTGGTCGGAAACAAATCGGAACCGGAAATCCTGTCCATGCTGGCCGATATGTCCATTGAAAAGGGCAAGTCCCTGGAGCTGTATAAAGAGGGTTTTCTTTCGGCCATAAAGAACCTGGAAGACCAGGTGGTGGAAAAGTGGAAGGCTGAGGCCGGTCAGACCCCCATCCCGGTGGATCAGGAGGGGGCCGATATGCTCTACGTCGCCCTGGCCGGAGCCCATTCGATTGTTCCGGCCGCGGCTATTTTTAATGCTGCCCGGGAGAACTGGACCTTGAGTTTTTTTGAAGCCGTCAACTTCGGGGCCTTTCTGGGAGACCCTTCCCGGACCAAGCTGATTTTAAACCGCATCGTCAAGGAGGCCTTGCGTCTTAAGGTCAAAGAGGTCTGTGTCTGCGAATGCGGCACGGCCTTCCGGGTCATGAAACAGTTGTCCGGGAAACAGCCTTTCAAGGTCAGCTCCATCACCGAAATTCATGCCCGCTATCTAAGGGAAGGGCGGATCAAATTGGATAAGAATAAATTTAAGGAACCCATTACCTATCACGATCCCTGCCAGATCGCCCGCAATGCCGGGGTGATCGACGAACCCCGCTATATTTTACAGCATCTGACGACCGATTTTCGCGACCTGACCGAGGATGTCCGCTATAACTGGTGCTGCGGCGGCGGGGGCGGATTGGTCGCCCTGGGCGAGGACAACCTGGATTTCCGGATGAAATCGGCCAGGGTCAAGGTGGATCAGGTCAATAAAACCGGGGCCAAGATCCTGGCCACAGCCTGTGAGAACTGCCATACCCAGCTCAGCAATTTAAATGACCATTACCAAATGGGGGTGGAGGTAAAATTTCTATCCTCCATGGTGGCCGATGCCCTGGTGCAGTAGGACTTATTGAGATCTCATCCGGAAATTCAAGATTTCATTTTCCAGATGGATACCATTTATGAGAAAGGAGGGCTTCAAACAAAAAACAGGGGGTTTTTTAAAAAGATCGCAACTAATTGGTAAGGAGGAAAAATGAAAAAGAGATTTTCTGTATTAATTGTTTTTTTTGTGATGGTCGTTGGTATACCTTACGGATATGCCACCAATGGGGATAATCTGATGAATATAGGTCCCATTTCCAGGTCCATGGGCGGGGTGGGTATAGCGGCCCCTCAGGACGCCATCAGTGCGGTATTCGCCAATCCGGCGGCTATGTGCTTTGGACCCTTTTGTCCCGGTTCTGAGTTCAATTTCGCCGGGACCCTCTTTATGCCAAAGGCGTATGGCAAAATTAACCTGGGAGGGACGACCTATCAAGCCAACAGTACTGAAAGTGTATATGCCATTCCGGCCATCGGCCTATCGGTTCCGATCACCAACTCCCTGCCCCTCTGGCGATTCGGCCTGGCGGCTTATGGGGTTAGCGGGCTTGGCGTAGATTACCGGAACACTGCCCTGGATCAATCCCGCTTTGCGGGATTTGGCGGATTTCCCCTGGTGGCCGGGGAATATACCAGTTTGCAGATCATGAAGTTCGCCCCTTCCATCGCCTTTCAGCCCAACAGTCGATTTTCCATCGGCCTGGCGGCGCATATCGACTACGCCATGCTTGACTTACGTAGCGGAACTTCAAACGGCTATGGATTCGGCGTTCAATTAGGCACGATCTATAAAATCCATAACCGGGTTTCCCTGGGGCTTACTTATCTGACCCCTCAGACCGTGAAGCATGCCAAGGTCAGGGATTTTGACGGCGACGGTTCGGCAGACGACCTGGAGTTGGAAGCCCCCCAACAGGTGGGATTGGGGGTAGCTTTTGATCTCATTCCCAATATGTTTTTGATTGAATTGAACGGGAAGTGGGTCAACTGGAACAATGCCAAGGGATATAGTGACTTTGATTGGAAAGATCAGTATGTTTTCGGAGTTGGTGCCCAATATAAAGTCACCCCCAAGTTATCCCTGCGAGCCGGCTATAATTACGGGAACAATCCGGTGAGTGAACATAATAATTTTATCGGGTTTGCTCCCAAACAGGTCCAGGGGAAAACCATGCCGACTTATTATTATGAAACCTTCAGGACCATCGGATTTCCGGCGGTGGTCGAACATCATGCCACCTTCGGCATCGGATATGAATTTTCCAATCGATTCGGGATTAATCTCGGTTTTACCCATGCCTTTTCAAATAGTATAAAGGAACGGGGCACGGCCCTGAATGGGCAACCCGTGACGATTGAATCAAACTTGAGTGAAAACAGCATCGAATTCGGCTTGACATGGAGATTTTAGTTCGAAAATAGATTCCAGGGGGCGGGGGTCAGAGGTCAGTTGAAGAGAAAGTTGCAAGTTGCCAATTTCAAGTGTAAAAACCTTGAACCCTGTACCTTGCCCATTGCCTATCGCCTCTAAAATATTTTCATGCTTCGCGGTGCCCCCCCACCCTGTCCTCCCCCCTCGAGGGTGAGGGGGGCATGAGGGCTTATCGCTTCATTGGGGCCGGGGATTTTGGATAACTCCCGGTCCCTCTTTCCTTTCCGGCTCCAGTGGTGGTAGCCCCAGATGAAAGCGAATGACATTTTCCAATTTATCTTCTCCGACGTCGGAGCCCTGCACAACAATCTCGTCGTCCACCAGAATTGCCGGGGCAATCGGCAGCTTCGATTCAATATATTTATTCGTCTGGTATTCGGCCCTTGGCTTGGAGGTAATCTCAGTTTGAATTTCATATTTTTTGCCTAACCTAGGCAGCATTTCTTGAAAATGCATTCAAGATTTTCCATTAGGTTCGTTCATAAAACAGCGTACCTTTACCATTATCGTTCTCCTTTCTCAGTCTGGTTTCTTTGGGAAGAGTTTTAGCCCCCGCACTACAACAAAAGATCCCCCTTCAAAGCCCGGCCTGATCGAATCCGCAGATTTCATCCCTGACGGGGTTTCAAAGATGGTTTGACGGAATAGGAAGTCACTGAAGCCGGTCTGCTTCAAATGATGGACGACCTCATTTGCAGACAAGAAAGTGGCATCCCTATAATATATACTGTCCGTCTTGTGGGACTCATAGAGCCTGCCGAGCGAACTCTCCCGATCTATGAATCCGATTAAGATGTATCCCCCGTCTATGAGTATTCGATAGGCCTCTTTGAGTATCCCAGGCACATCATCCAGAAAACAGATCGTCGTAACCATCAAAACGAGGTCTATGCTGCTGTCCTTGAAGGGCAGGCTTTCACCAACCCCCAGGATCACCTGGATACCTCTCTTGCTTGCCATCTTACACATGTTTTTCGAAGGGTCTATTCCGAAGCGTAAACCCAGTGGGGGAGCGAAACGACCAGTGCCCACACCAATCTCCAGACCTTTTCCAAACCTCGGAAGCAAATCTTTAATGGCTTCAAGTTCCAATTCATAAGCAAGCCGGTTGAGGTCAAGCCAGGATTCGTATTTATCCACATTCTTGTCAAACGAATCAACCCTTTTCACGAGTCATACTCCAGACCGGCAGCCAGTCCATGAACTTGCAAATCCAAGCCGTCTGCTCACCAAGAATCCGTTGACTATTTGAAGAGGAGAATGTTTTTTCATAGAGATTATGTTGCCCATACAATTAATCTCCTTCCTTGTATAAAAATTTGGTCCATTATAAATTAATTTATATATATATAAATATAAGTTTATATATTTTCTTGTCAACTATTTTTTTAGAAAAATTTCTTGACAATGACGTTTTGTGGAATTATATTTAAGTATATTATAAATTACTTTAACAAATAACTCATCAAAAACACATGGGGAAAAAAACAGATCCTTCTGAAATGTTTAAGGTCTTGAGCGTGGACACGCGGGTAAAGATGCTGGACCTGCTAAAATCCAAAGGTCCCCTGGGTGCTAAAAGTATTTCCGAATCGATCGGGATATCTATAGCCGCCGTATCCCAGCATCTTAAAATATTAAAACAGGCGGGATTGGTCAAAAGTGAACGTAAAGGCTACTGGATTCCCTATACGGTCGATGAGGAGGCCCTGGAATGCTGCCGACAGGTGTTAAATGAAGTCTGCACCTGCGGATGCCAGGGGACCTGTAATTTTGAAGAGAATGTACAAGGCGATCCAGACTTGAAATCCTTAATAAAATATGAGGAGGAGCTTAAAACCAGGCTCAAATTGGTTCAGGAGAGGATTAAGGGGATAGAGTCTCAAGAGAAGAAGTAGGTAATTTTTTTTGGCTTTATAATTAAGTTATAGCTTAACTACTTAATTATAAAATATTTTGGAGGTGGCTTCATGAATCCGGACAAAATTTCCATCAAAGAGATTAGTGAGATCAAAAACCTTGTTGAAAAAATCACTCAAAAAACCATTGCCCCCCAGGCCAAGGAAAGGGACCTGAACGGGGCTTTCCCTTGGGAGGGTATCCAGGCCATTGGAGAAGCCGGCCTCTTATGTGCCGTCCTTTCGGAAGATTATGGAGGTTCCAGCCTTGGGCGTAACGGTTTTGCCGCGATGGTTGCGGAAGTGGCCAAGTCCTGTGCCTCAACAGCCCTGATCTGGGTTTCGCATGTTATTGTTGCCAAAGCGCTCGAAGTTGCGGCCTCTGAACCTCTAAAGAAGAAATGGTTGCCCTTGATGGCCAAAGGTCAAGCCCTGGGCGCAGTTGCCGTTCACGAACCGGACTCGGGCTGCAACGCTGCCGCTATTAAGACTCGGGCCCGTAAAGATCATGACCATTATCTGGTTAAGGGTTCCAAGTTCTTCATCACTTCAGCCGGGGAAGCGCAAATCTATTTAGTCCTTGTTCGGACAGACCCGGAAAAAGGACCCCAGGGCATGAGTATGCTGATCATCGACAAAGAAACCGAAGGGCTTTCTTTCGGCCGCGTTGAAGACAGGCTCGGCATGAGAAGCAGTTCATCCAGGGAGATATTTTTCGATGATTGCCGGGTTCCGGTCGAAAATCTTATCGGTATGGAAGGGGGCTGGACTGAAGTCATGGGAAAATCAATAATGGGCTGGGGGTTTTTTGGAGCGGCCGCCATATCTTTGGGGCTGGCCAAATCGGCCTCTGAGCTAGCCATAAAACATGCCAGAGAGCGGATGATTGCCGGGCAGCCTATTGGTGTTCACCAGGCAGTTCAGTTCATGATCTCGGACATGGTTCTTGGAACCGAATCGGCAGAGGCCTATCTCACGAGTTGTGCCGCCAGCGCCGATGCTTTTCCGGAAAAGGCCGCAATCAATGGGTTTAAGTCCAAGCTCCTGGCCTCCGAGATGGCGATAGAGGTTACCAATAAAGCGATTCAGGTGCTTGGTGGTCATGGATATTGTCGTGATTACACGGTCGAGCGGCTCTTCCGTGATGCCCGGGGACTTACGCTTCATTTCAAAACATCGGAATGGCTCAGGCAGGATATCGCCAAGGCGGCGATGGGGTTATGATCTGCAGGCAGAACATAAAAGAAGGTCAAGCAGGTATCTGTCCTGCATAGAGACTCAAAGAGAAAGGAGGTGAGAAAGATGAATAAAAAGGAAAGCCCGTGCGGCTGTGGATGTATCGGTGCGAAGCCGAACGTCAACAAGACCGCAAAAAGCTTGAAGGAAGTTGAGGCCAAGGAGGCAAAAAACCAAAAGAGTAAAGAAACCAAATCCAATTAATGGGAGGTGATGAACCATGTGTTGTGAAACGAATATCCAACGACCTCAAACCCGGCAAACCGCCTGTGGTTGCGGATGCACCGACTTTCCCCGTCGTTTCCTGAGTGTCCAGGAAGAAAAAGAGAAACTGGAAGAGTATCAGGAACAACTCAAAAAGGAATTGGTCGGGGTCCAGGAAAGTATTAATAAACTTCAAAATGTCTGAAAAGGGCAATAACCGATACAACCGTTCCTGGCCGATAAAATCGGCCGGGAACGCTCAGCGAAAGCAAGATCCCGATTACTGAATTCAAACAACGCCAACTACCTTGCCTTCCTCCCGGACCAGCCCCTGGTCGATGAGTTCATCCAGGTGATCGCTGATGGGGACCAGCATAAATTTTCCTTTCTATTGCGGTCTATCCTCATCATGGGAGGAGGATTTTCTCCTGTTCTGGAGGGTTACAAAAATATAATAGCCCATCAGAAGAGGGAGTACCCCCAGACTCAATTCAAAGCGACCTTGAAAAAGCTGATAGGTGCTGAAGCCTACGATCAGGAGGATAAAAAGGATTTGAATGATGGCCACCGCTTTTATCATTATCCGAACACCTTTCTTGTTGCTGATGAGTCCATCATAAATCAAGGGATCAGGAATGCAAAGGATTAAATAATCTGATTGACTGCAAAAGACAAGCTGGTAAACTAAGCCCGTTACCTCGGATATCAACCGAACACAAAATGGACGCAGATCGACTCGGATCGGCAGAGGGCCGATCGTGCAGATTGCCAGGATTTAATTTGAAAAAAAGTTTCAAGTTTCAAGATGCAAAATGCAGGTTGCAGGTTTTCGCTTTGAGCTTTCAGTTTTGAGCTTATTTCTTGAATCTGCGGGTATCGGGGAAAATTGACGTCCTAATAGAATTGCTGCAAAAGCCACAGGAGGGAAAAGATGAGAAGAAAAGGTTTCGGTCCTTGGTTTTGGAAAGCGGTGGTCCTGGTCGTTTTATCTGTTTCGTTTTGGCCCCAAGGGGTTCAAGCCAAATTGGGAGAGGACGATGCCCTATTGGGACCCCATTCGAAGCAGGCCAGAGGGGAATTGCGCGTCCTGATGGCAGCGGTTAGATTCCCGGATGTGGAACCGAAATCGCCTCTGGAACGGACCCGGAAAAGGGCGGTCGATACCCTGAACCATTATGTAAGAGAACAATCCTATGACCTGGCCTGGGTGAAAGCCGATTTCAGGGGCTGGATTGATTTGCCGGATCCCATAACCCGGTACAATGTGAGCCCCTATAATTTTAAAGTCGACCGGACAAGGGTTAGGAAACTTATTGAAGATACCATGACCGCCCTTGAGAATAAGGTGGATTTCTCCCGATACCAGCATATGCTGATCATACCCGGGGCCTTCACCACGCCGGGAAAGGGCTATGGAATGATCTGTTATTGCGCTAATCCGGGGATGTTAACCGGAGTCAGGAGGAAAGCGGACTATGTCACTTTGAAATCTAAAGGGGGGAAAGAATTCAACGGTGGCATTTTTGTAGGGACGGAAAATGCCCATCTAGGGATGTTTGCCCACGATTTTTTTCATGCCCTGGGTGGGATCTACAACAACAAACGGTTGGTTCCTTGCCTGTATGATTTTGAGCGGCAGTCGGATGCTTCCAAGCCACCCTCTCCGGAGAATCATGCCATTTATATGGGGCCCTGGGACATTATGTCGGAGCATTTTATCAAGCGAGACGCCCCCTCACCGGGTCTTTCCTCTTTTACTAAAATCCGTTTGGGCTGGATCGATTCGAACCAGGTTTCCTTAATTAAACCCGGAGAGACGGCCTTTACCTTTCTTTCCCCTCTTTCCCGAAAAGGGGATAAACTGGTGGTAAAAATACCGGTTAGTGAAAGATCCTATTATCTGGTGGAAAACCGGCAGCCGATCGGGTATGACCGCATTCTTCCGGATTCCGGTCTTCTCATTTTGAAAGTTACGCCCTGGGAAGAAGAAGGCTCCGGGACGGTGAAAATTATGAATGCCGACCCGAATGTTCCCCATTTTGCCCGAGCCACCTTCAAATTGGATAAGAATAATAGAAATTTATTTCTGGATCAGGACAACCAAATTGCGATCATCCCCCTTTGGCAGGAGGAAGGGAAACAAGGGGTGCTCATTACTACTCCCGAAAAAAGCGC
>CAZVHO010000049.1:13034-26693 GCA_964627515.1 uncultured Thermodesulfobacteriota bacterium
ATGAAACGGAGGGCCGCGGAATTCAGACAATAGCGCAACCCCGTGGGTTTTGGCCCGTCGTTAAAGACATGGCCCAGGTGGGAATCACCGTGTTTGCTCCGGACCTCGGTCCGCCGCATAAAAAAGCCTCGATCCTCTTTTTCAATGATATTGCCCGGCTCCAGGGGTTTGGTAAAGCTCGGCCAGCCGGTCCCGGAATCATATTTGTCTATGGAGCTGAACAGAGGTTCCCCCGAAACGATGTCCACATAGATCCCTTCTTTTTTGTTGTCCCAGTATTCATTTTTGAAAGCCGGTTCGGTCCCTTCTTTCTGGGTCACTTCATATTGCAGGGGAGTCAGTTTTTTCCGTAGGACGGCATCATCCGGTTTTTGGTAACCCTTTTCCTTCTCAATCGGAAGGTTAAGCTTGGATTCCCCCCAATTCTTTTTTAAGAATTGGTCCCTTCCGGAGTTATAGCGATAATATTTGTATCTCAAGGGATTTTTTTTGGCATAATCCTGATGATATTCTTCTGCTTCATAAAACTGGGTAAACGGCAGTATTTCAGTAGCGATGGGTTTGGTAAACCGTCCGGAACGCATCAGCGCTTCTTTGGATTTCTCGGCCAGTTTTTTTTGTTCCTCGTCATGGTAGAAGATGATGCTGCGGTATTGCTGGCCGCGGTCCACAAATTGTCCACCTGGATCCGTGGGATCGATATGGCGCCAGAAGAAATCGAGCAAGGTGGCGTAGGATACCCGGGAGGGGTCGTAATAGACCTGAATCGCCTCCACATGGCCGGTTGTTCCTGCCGATACTTCTTTATAAGTGGGATTTTTTTTGTGCCCGCCGGTGTAGCCTGAAATCACCTTGCTCACCCCGGGAAGCTTTTCAAAATCGGCTTCGGTACACCAGAAACAACCTCCGGCAAAGGTGGCTTGCTGAGTGGTTTTCTTTTCTTCGGTCATGGTCTTTCCCGCCTTTTGGTTTGAACTTTCGGTTTTTTGACTGGTCATAATCAATAAGAAAAGGCTGAAGGCTGCAATGGCCCAAAAATTTTTTCTATTATTCATTTAGACCACCATGGATCCTCTTTTTTTTTCAGTTTGTACTAAATAGAAATAAATAAACGGTTCACTTTTTAAAATATAAGCTCTTTTTATTGATAGGCAAGAGGGGGGATCAGGGAAAAGCAGGGCCTTTGGGGAAGATACAAGGTCAAAGGGATAAAATAACGGTCAAAGATATGTGAAATTATTGGCTTGAAATTCAAATGGGACAAGTTCATAAAAAGTGGGAGATCTCATATAGTCGTCATTCCCGCGCAGGCCTGCGCGGGAATGACGAGTTTTTACAAGTCCATCAAATGTAATCACCCATCCTTCAACAAAGGAGGGTTTCGTCTTTTAAGGTCCCGCCGAACCGTTTGATCACCTCCGGCACGGTAAGGCTTTTTTTCTCATCCCCCCGGATATCCAGGTGGATTTTTCCTTCATGAAGCATGATCAGACGATTGCCATAGTGGATGGCCTGGGACAAATTGTGGGTGACCATAATGGCAGTCAGGGAATGGTCCCGGATGATTCGATCGGTTAAGGCCATGACCTTTTCTACGGTTTTGGGATCCAGAGAGGCCGTGTGCTCGTCAAGAAGCAAAACCCTGGGCGGGTTAAGGGTGGCCATGATCAAGGACAGACATTGGCGCTGCCCTCCTGAAAGGAGGCTGACCCGGTCCGAAAGCCGGGTTTCCAGGCCGAGATCCAAAGGCCTTAAAAGTTCCTGGTAACGTTTCCGGCCCGACCGGGTGACACCGAAGGAAAGCCCTCGAAAACACCCCCTGAGTTCGGCCATGGAAAGGTTTTCGGCAATGGTCATCGAGGGGGCCGTGCCCAGGCCGGGGTTTTGAAAAACCCGGCCCAGGAATTTGGCCCTCTGATGTTCTTTCAAACGGGTGATCTCCCGGCCGTCAATGAATATTTTCCCTTCATCCGGCAGGTAGGTTCCGGCGATAAGATTAAGCAAGGTAGTCTTACCGGCGCCGTTGGAGCCGATGACGGTTATGAAATCCCCGTTTTCAACCGTCAGTTCAAGGCCGTTGATGGCGACCTTTTCGTCAACCGTCCGGCGGTTGAATATCTTTTTCAAATCCCGGATAACGACCATATCAAATCCCGCGCAACAAAGGCCTCTCTTCTTTTCCTTTTTTAAGGGCCGGCAAACCCAGGGCCAGGATGACCATGATTCCGGTGGCCATCTTCAAATCCGTCGGAGCCAGACCGAGCCAGAGCCCGGTGCTGATGATCAGGCGGTAGGTAAAGGAGCCCAGGATTGCAGCCAGGGTAATCATCCCGATGGATTTGGCCCTGAGCAGGGTTTCTCCGATAATAATGGCGGCCAGTCCGGCCACGATCATGCCGATACCCATACCGATATCGGCAAACCCCTGATGTTGGGCCACCAGGGCCCCGGAAAGGGCCACAAAGGCATTGGAAAGGCCAAGTCCCAGAACGGTCATCTGATCGGTATTCACCCCCAGGGCCCGGATCATCTGTTCGTTATCCCCGGTGGCCCGCATGGCCAAACCGATCCGGGTCCGCAAAAAAAGATCGGTCAGGAACTTGCTGAGAAAAACGATCAAACCAAAAAAGAGGATGATTAAAAACCAACGGATCCGGGTTTCCTCGAAGGGTGTAAAAAGGGTCTCCTGGTTCAGCAAAGGGGTGTTGGAACGGCCCATTATCCTTAAGTTGACCGAATAAAGGATGGTCATGACCAGGATCCCGGCCAGGAGACTGTTGATTTTGAGACGGGTGTTCAACACCCCGGTGGCGCACCCGGCCAAGAAACCGGTCACCAGGGCCAGGAGGACTCCCAGAGGGGGGGAATAACCGGAAACAATCATCTTGGCAGCCACAGCCCCGCCCAGAACAAAGCTTCCATCAACGGTAAGGTCGGGAAAAGAAAGGACCCGGAAGCTAACGACAATGCCTAAGGCCACCAGGCCATAGGCCAAGCCCTGTTCCAGGGAGATTTGAACGATGTTGATGAGAATTTCCAAAATCTATTCTTTGATGGTTTTTTGGGCTTTTTTTAGCAGGGCCGGGGAAATCGTCACTCCCTGGGCCTTAGCCGCTTTTTCGTTGATCACCAGGCTAAATTTTTCTCCCAGGCCCCAGGGAACCTCGCCGGCTTTTTCCCCTTTCAGGATGCGCGCTGCCTTGGTGCCGGCCGTCTGGCCGATCAGGAAATAATCCAGTCCATAGGCGGCTACGGCCCCCCGGGCCACGCTGTCTATATCTCCGGCAAAGAGGGGGATCTTGTTTTCATTACAGACCTTGACAATGGCTTCAAAGGCGGAGACCGCCGTATTATCGGCGGTAATAGTAATAGCCTGAACCTTTCCGGCCAAGGACTGGGCGGCCTGAAAGACCTCGGCGCTGCTGGATACCGTAGCTTCATGCAGTTCCAAGCCTAATTTTTTGGCCGCCTCTCTCATTTCCTTGACAAGGACCAGAGAATTAGCCTCGCCGGCGCTATAGATGGTGCCCCATTTCTTGGTCTTCGGGACAAATTTGGTGTACATTTCAAGTTGGAGATAAACGGGCCAACGGTCGCTGACGCCGGTGACATTGGTCCCGGACCCGGTCCCCGGGGAACTGGTTTTGGGGACCAGACCGGCATCGACCGGATCGGTGACACAGGAAAAGACGATAGGAATTTTTTTTATGGTTTTGACAGCCGCCTGGGAGGTAGGGGTGGCGATGCTATGGACCAGATCCACCTTGGCATCCTGGAATTTCTGGGCAATGGTTTGGGCATTGGCCATTTCTCCCTGGGCATTCTGGCGGTCAAAAGAACAATTTACCCCTTCTTTGAATCCGGCTTCGGCCAGGGCGGCCTCAAATCCCTTGGCCGCCCCGTCCAAAGCCGGATGGGAAACGATCTGGGTGACCCCGATTTTAAAAACTTTGGCTTTTTTTCCTTCCTTGGCCAGGGCCATTGAAGAGAAAATAAAAATTGAAGAGAAAACAAAAAAGGACATGGACAGAAAAAGAAGTCGTTTTTTCATTATCAGGACCCTCCAAAAAAGTATTAAATACCCAGGCCCCAGTGGGGCACCACAGAACATGAAAATGGATTCAAGGTCCAAGGTTTTTCATACTTGAAACTTGCATTTTGCATCTTGAAACTTGTTTTATCCCCTTTCGGTCAGGGCCAGCAGCCAGCGGTGGAGAGGGACCATTTTTTTATAATGTTCAAAGCAGAGGTCCACCAGGCCGGAAGAAAACAATTCCGTTGAGTTAGGGATCTCAATTCCGGCATAGAGCCCGTTATAAAGCAGGAATTCGGCATTGGGGTGTTTCGGGTCAAACCCCTGGGGGGTTTTTTTGAAATGTTGTCCCCCATAATAATAACCTTCCTGTTTCTTAATCCCCTTGATGATCTTGGCCAGAGCCGGGCCATGGATCGGATGGACGACCGATTGTCTATAGACGTCTATCAGGTCTTTGGGAAAACAATAAAGCCCCACCCCTAACATGAACTTTTCCGGTTCCAGGTGAAAATAAAAACCGGAACATTCCATCCGGGGCCTGGAACCTTCCCAGAACCAGATACCCAGGTGGGTTTTATAAGGGGTTTTATCGTTACTGAAGCGGATATCCCTGTTGAGGCGAAAAAGGGACTTGTTGACCCGGGGGTCGGCCTGCACCCCCGGGGCGATTTTTTTCAACCGGTCTCCCATGGACAGGATAAAATCACGGGCCGGTGCCATAACCTGCTGTTCGTAGATCTCCTTGTGCTGATCAAACCACATCTTGGTGTTGTTTTGGGCCAGGTCTTTAAAGAAAGATAGGGACTGTTTGGGGAAACCGCTAAAACCTGAGAAGATGTCCATGGTTTTGCTCCTTTTTGGGATAATAAGGGTATCCGATTACATAATCGTGGTATGTGAGCTCCCGGCCGCCTGGGTTAAGGCATCGGCCAGAAACCATCCCAGTATGGCCAGACATTCCATGTCCAAATATTGTGGAGCTTTTTTCTGGAAAAGTAAAGTCCCTTGGGCCGGAAATTCCTCGTCCTCGTCATTAAAAAAAAGAAGCATCGGGACCTGGGGCAAGGCCTCGAATCGGACGGCTATTTGATAGGACACTTCCAGGTCGGATGGCCGGCCTCCCATTTGTTGACAGGCCTCTTTGAGCTGTGGAAGACGACCGGAAAAATGTCTGACTATGGCCTTTTCGGTATTGTTGATAAACCCACCGACAAAGGGGGCGGCATCCTTAAAATCCTTGTATGAAACCCAATTCTCACCTACGGGATCGTTTTCAGGGCACAAGAGCAGATATCTGCAAAGGACCACACTGACGGCATGGGTCGGTTCCTGCCCGGAAGGACCGACAACCCCTTCCGAAGAGACTTGGTAGGTCTGGCCGAAATAAGGAATCAGGGCCTTTCCATTTTCCAGGGCGACACCTAATCTTTCAGCCCTTAAAGAAAAATCGATTCCTTCCAATTGGGCCAGATAATTTTTATAGATTTCTTCAAAGATGGGGGATTTTGAGGTCATAATAGTCCTTTAATGATTCGCTTGCTCTCGAAAGAATTAAGGGTTTCTATGAGGCGGATCTTTCGAATAATTTTTTGTCTCAGCCCGATCAAATAGATTTGCCAATCCTTTTCTTTGTGTGATTTTTTTCATTCCGGATAGACTGGGCCATTTTCTTGACCGTCCCTTTGGATAAGAATTGGCGGTCCTCCAATGCCTGATTAACCCCGGGAATCGTATTGGCCAATTCCTGGATGAGGCTGATAAGCTGAGGTTTGGTCTGCCCTTTCAGAAAACCCGGAAGAAAACCGGAAGATTTGGACTTGGCGGTCAAAGAAGGTGTTTGGGCTATGGCATCTTCCTCCTCTTCCTCCCAATCTTCCTCCCATTCCTCTTCCCAATCTTCATCCAGTTCAAAGTTATCCAGTGCCTCAAGCCGCTTATCTTTATTAGAACATATAGGGATTTCTTTTTTCTTTTTCAGAAGATCAAGACCTTCCAGAACTACGGCCACCGCATGTTTGCAGGTATCCCCATAAGGGCAATTACAATCCGAGATCAACTCCCCCTTTTGAACATCAACCAGAGTCGCATACAGGTCCGCCCCCTGGACCCAGGCCACCATGGCTCCATCGGGCGTCAAGGCCAGATCTTCAACCTGGCCGCTTATTTGATAATCTTTTCCCCGGGAAGCAATCCTACTCCCCGCCCATTTTTTCAGGTCATCCCAGGATAAGTTTTTAAACAAATCAATTTTATTATTTTTTTTGGCCATGAATTTTTTGTCCTTCTGAATCCATTATCCGATCATTTCATGAAAAAAACTTTATCCCAAATATTCGAGCCGGAGTCCAGTTTTTCTTTAATTCCATGAAATTTTAATATTATTTCCAATATGGTCCTTGAGTAATCCAAATATAATTATTAACTTACAATAAATTAGCAGATTCTAAGAGAGTATATCTGCGGATTTATCTCTAACATTTTGAGAGGAGTTTGAGGTAAACGGAGATTTTTTTATGCAAAATCCATCTTTTCTAACACGACCTTTTGGTAAAACCGGCAGGAATGTCACCCTCGTCGGTCTGGGAGGCGAAGGGGTACTCCGGACCTTCGGAAAGGAAAAAGCGGCTCAAAAAGTGATCGAGACTGCCCTTGACGAGGGGATTGGCTATTTTGATTCCGCCCAGGCCTATGCCGGGAGCGAAACCTATTACGGCTTGGTTTGGTCTCGACGTTCCACAGACCGGACCAGGATCTTTCAGACCAGCAAATCGGCCAGGAGGACCAAAAAAGAGGCCCTTCTGGAATTAGACCATACCCTCCTCAACATGGGGATTGATTACCTCGACCTTTGGCAGATCCATGATGTAAGGACCGAAGAAGATCTTCAAACCATTGCCGGGCCGGGTGGGGCCTTAGAAGGGTTTATTGAAGCCAAAGTTAAAGGAAAAACCCGCTTTATCGGTCTGACCGGTCATCATGACCCGGAAATTTTAACCAGGGCCGTAAAAACCTGGCCGATAGATTCGGTTCTGATACCGGTAAATCCTGTTGAAGGAATCCTGGGAGGGTTTCTGACCTCCACCCTGCCTGCGGCCTATGAAAAAGGGGTGGCGGTTATTGGGATGAAGGTCTTGGGGGCCGCTCATTATTTAATCCCCCAGTCCGGCATAACCCCCGAGTTGCTCATTCGATTTGCCCTTTCCCGGCCCATCACCTCAGCCATTGTGGGGTGCTCCACTCCCGAAGAGGTAAAAACCCTGGCCCGGACCGGCCGAAATTTCGAACCCCTATCTCCTGAAGAACAACAACAGATCCTCCATCTTTTTTCGCCTTATGCCGGGCGGCTGGCCTTTTATCGTGGTGTGATCTGAAGCCGGACCCTTGGACATTTGATTGGAGTCGGGCCGCGACCTATCTTTATCGCTTTTGAATATTGGCTACACCATGGACATTGACATTTGGGTCATGCCGTCCCCTCATAACGCTGAGGCGGTGCTGCGGGCCTTACGCCGTTTCGGTGCCCCGCTGCATAACCTGACCAAGGAAGACCTTCAGAAGGATGGGACCATTTTTCAGATCGGAGTTGCCCCAAGGCGAATCGATATCCTCACTGCTGCCTCCGGACTTCAATTTGAAGAGGCCTATGGAAGTTCACTGTCTGTGAACATCGAGGGAATCGAAGTGCATATTCCGTCGATCGACGATCTCATTCGAAACAAAACGTTTCATGGAAATTAATCCCTTCAATACGTTTCTGTATTTAGAAATACAAAATTATTATGATGAATTAAATTTAGTTATACAAGGGAAAAACTATGAATAAAATGGGGCAGGAAATTTTTTAAGGAGAAATGGTTTTAAAATAAAATGGGGGGCCAGAGTAATTTTACCTTCCCCCCTGAGCACCTTCGCGTTTTCCAATACCCTCGGCTATTAAAGCAAGCACAAGAGTATTGAGGCTGACTCCCTCTTGCTTTGCCCTCTTCACCAGCTTAGCGTGGAGTGATTTCGGCAGCCGTTGGACAAATTTACCTGATGTCCCTGATGCCGTCGGCTTGGGATACTCCCGTCCCCATTCCTTCTGCGCCTCCATCCAACAATTAAAGGCATCCTTTGCCTCGGTAATCGCTTCATCCGGAGTTCCGCCATCGGCCATGCAGCCGGGAAGGTCCGGGAATGTTACCAGAAATCCGCCACCTTCATCTTTTTTTAATGGTCGGATTTCAATGGCATAATCTTCAAATTTGGGCTTCATAATCTATTCCTTGATCTTGTCAATAAGATCGATAAAATTCTTTATATAGACGGGCTTAATCGGTTTATGTGCCGGCACACTTATGGATTCCTTTATACCAGGAAAGCTGAATATATGGTGACTTCCGCCCTTTGACCTCATGAGGAGTTTATAATGCTTTGCCACGGAGATTACGTCCTCGATCCGCCAATCTCCCGGATGTTGGCGCATTTTCTTGAGTATTTTTTCCGATACATTCATAATTTATAGTATTAAATATAGTACTACTTGTCAAGTTTATTTTTTGGGGATTCCTTTATTACCTTTGATGGGAGTTCGGTATTATCAGGGGGGAATGAGTATGAAATAAAAGCAGAATTCAAAAAAAATAGACCTGACCCTGAAACGGTCCATTGTAGTTGCCGAAAAGCCTTTTCTGAAATAACCTTTCCCTTTATGGGGATTACCTTGTAGGCCTAAAAAATGGCTGCCCATGGCTGGGGATCAGGATATCCGCCTGTTGAATCAACAGTCTGCTCCTTCCCCGGGCAACCTCTTGGCCATAAAAGTCTCCATTAAATTTCCAGACCCGTCCCCATTGAAGCCAGGAAAGGTTGATAATTGCGTCTCCGCAAATAGCCACTTTAATTTTTTCTTGCTCGTCCGACCATAGAAGGGAACCGTGCCCTTTGGTGTGGCCCGGTGTGTGCATAACCCGCGTATGGGGCAGGACTTCATCCCCATCTTTAAGAGGGGCTAATTGTTCTTGGCTCGGACTGTTTAGTTCAGCCAGGGCTGAATCCAAAGCATACAGGGGCGGCAAAAATAAAGTGTCCACGGCTACCCCAATTCCCTAACGGATGATACCTGTTAGCTTCATGGCTTTCCACCCTATACTGTTTTCAAGCCCCGGAAACCCGAGTTCTAAACGCCTGTGACCAATAAAGACGGTTCATGGCCCGGTGCTATATACTCCGGACTGTCGGAAGGAATCATTGAAAGAATCTTGTAACAACTGTCATAATAATCGAAATAGTTGTAAATGAGGGGGGAGGGTATGAAATGGCCGTAAATTTGCGGCGCTGGAGTAATTTTGTGCTTATTGCCCTCCATATCCATCATTTCCTCCTGCTGCGAAAAGGCCATACAATACATGTGCCAATGGTCCCCAACTAAAATCCTTATCCCCTTGGCAGTGGTGACCGCGACAGACATGCATCCGGGCGTGTGACCCGGCGTCAGGAAACACTTGATGCCTTCGGTCAACTCGAAGTCTCCATGCACTTTGATGCAATTCGAGGACTTCAACTCGTCAATCAGGGCCGGGTCGTAGTCCTTGCGGACCTTCATTATCGGCAATGGATCGAGCAGGGTCGCCCACTCGTCTTTTTGAAAAATCATCCGGGCGTTCTTAAATATAGAGGTGTTCGCGGCATGGTCGTTATGCAGATGGGTAAAGAGGATGGTTTCAATCTCAAGAGGGTCGCACCCGGCCTTTGCCAGGGCTTTCTCAACGTACGCCCGACCACCCTTGGCCGGATAGTTTCCCCAGGCCTTGCCGTCAACGATAAAGTCGTCCGAGATTCCCGTGTCCACTAAGACGTTGTGTTTGCCGTTTTGCAGGAGAAACCCTAAATACGGCCCATCTATCAAGAAATCTGGGCCAAGGTTAGGCGTGGCTACCGTCTTAGGAATAGTTATTTCTCCGTAATAAAGTACCTGGATATCCCAGAAGATCATGATTATTCCTCCTCGGTTTTGGATAGATCTTCATAAACGCCTTCGGGGTGCTCTCATCGCTCGGCTTCGAGTATAAATCCTCGGACTTTGGCCATGTCCGTGGGATAATGCCTGGAACCTTTCCAGAAGCAAATACAGGCAATGATGCCTGGCAGGCACAGGATCATCATAGCCGCCTTAAGTCCCCAGGCGCCGCCTCCCAGGGCATCGGAAATGGCCCCCACAGCCGAAGGCGACCATCCGGCACCGCCGATCATCATTACAAATCCGCCCATGCCCCAGGCCACCCCCTTGAGTCCTGGACCCACTACGTCCTGAGAAATAGAGTTCACGGCGGGAATCCCCAATACGGCAAATATACCCCAGATCACGATCAAGGCAAGTCCCGCGCCCTTTACGTTGAGAAAAAGAGCCAGAAATAGCAGGACCGCTCCAGCGGACGAAGCCAGGATCGGGGTGTACATTCGCCCCTTTTTGTTCTTCTTTTGCCACAAATCCGCAATCACACCGCCCAGCGGTGCACCGATTATCCCCCCAAGGGCGGAGACACCCAGAATCATACCGGCTTTCGCTTCTGATACACCTTGGGCGCGCATGACAAACGCCCCGCCCCAGGCGCTGAAAGAAAAAGTCGTGGCCATTTGCATGGCATAGCCGATATACAACCACCTGAGGGTCGGAATTCTGAAAAGGTTGACCACCGATGACCAGAAACCGATCTTTTTCCCGTGATCGGCTATCACGGCCACGGTTTTATAGTCTTTGAGGAAGAAGGCCAGGATACCTAAAATAATTCCCGGAACGGCGAAGACGAAAAACGGGGTCCTCCAGCCTCCATAATGGGCAGAAAGAAACCCGCCCAGCAAAGCCCCCATGGCCGATCCCAGCGGTATGGAGGCATTGAATATTCCCAGGACCCGACTCCTGGTTTCTTGAGGATAAACGGCGCTCAGCATAGCTGTGCCCGCAGAAGGGAACCCGGCCTCACCCACCCCAACCAGAATTCGGGGTAAAAACACGCCTGACAGACTTCGGCCCAAACCGGTTAGGTAAGTAAAGGCGCTCCAGATAATGGCCATCAAGGAAAGGGTCTTCCGCCTGCTCCAGCGGTCGACCAGATAGGCGGCGGGAAAGGCCAGCACGGCCATGCTCAGGAAAAAGGACGTTTGTAATATCCCGGCCTGGGTGTCCGTAAACCCCAGGTCTATTTTCATGGGTTCCAGCACCGCCGAAAATACCTGTCGATCCATAAAGTTGATCATGTACAGCAAGAAGCAAAGAACCAGCACACAGGTTCTTTGAAGTCCGCTTACTTTGAATTCTTCAGATTGTGCGGGCGTAACATGGTTCATCCGGTCACCTCCTGGATCGTTATCTGGGCACGATACCCTTAAAAACCTCTCGTTTGACCGTACATCCCTTCCCTGGGCTTCAAGCCACCCTTAGCTTTCTAACCGGATATTTATTCAGCTCCCTTAACCCGTCCTGAGTGAATACACAGGTGCTCCCCACCCACAACCCTTTTTTGAGGTCGGGCGCGATGGGGTAAACCATCACCTGTACACAGAGCCCCGGCTTGAAGACCAGGTCGAGATGGGACTGTTTGGCTTTCTGTGGAAATTCCGGATGGGTCTGCCCGACGAAGGGCGGTGCGTTATAGTTGCACCAGCCTGAAACCAAGCCGGTGGCCAGGTAACCGGCCTCTTTGATGGGCCCAACAAACTGATCTACATCGCTTCCTTTCATACCCGGCTTGAGCTCACGAATCACTCGCTCCTGAACCGAAGCGGCCAGTTCGAACATGTCCCGATATTCCCTGGTCGGTTCTCTCAGGAAAATGGTGCTCATGAGTTTGGTGTAATACATGCCGTATCCTACCGGCATTTCCGTCATAACCAAATGATCGGATTCCACGGTGCGATCGGTCGGCCAAAAATCTGGATACGGCCATTCCTGGTTCGACATGGGCCATGAACTCAAATGCATCATGCAATGGTTGCCTTTATGCATGAAGGCTATCTGTTCGACAATACGACGCAGCTCGGCGTGGCTGATGCCGGGCCGGACGGCGTGGAACAGTTCTTCATGGCAAAGGTCATTCAGCGCAGCCGCCCTGTCGATCAGCTTGATTTCCTCATCGCTCTTGATCGAGCGAATGTTTTCGTACCATTCGCTCACGTTCTGGAATTCCGCCTCCGGAAAGTCATTTAAAAAGCGGATGTAATGCTCGTAGGGGATCGTGCAGGGCATGAAGTAACTAACCCCAGAACCGACTATGCCAATGTGGCCCTTTTTGAGACCAAGCTCTTTCAACCTGTCGCTAACGCCGACCTCGAGCTCAACCCCGGTGCGCACATCCTGGATAGCGCTGATGTCTTTGGCGTTTTGAACGTGCAGCATCATACCAATATGCAGGGTCGGCGCCTCGTTGACCGGAAACACCACGTAGGTGTGCCCCACTCCGGCAAAGTTGGACAAATACTGGGCGTTGATCTGACCCGTATCGCTGCCCCCCAGAGAAGTGGCTCCATAGATGACCAGGCAATCCAGGCCCGTTTCCTTCATGGCCTCCGAAAGCAGGCCATATCTTCGTTCGTACTCCTGCCGGGAAAACGGCGGAAAGTAGTGATTGGGCGCTAACATCAGGCAGTCTCCTTTCGTTTGATTTTAGCTAAAGCCTTATATGCAGGTCCTCCAACGGGTAGCTCAGGCAGGGGTGAATGTATCCCGCCTGCTCGTCCGACCACCGCCGACGCACGCGGGAGGGGGTGAAGACCTTTCCCGAAACCAGGCGGGTGCGGCAGACGGTGCATTCCCCCGATCGGCAGGCCGACGGAATCACCAAGCCGGCCCGTTCGAGCGAAATCATCAACGGCTCGCCGGCCTTGGCCTTAAAAACCCGGCCAGACCTTTCTTCACGCACTTCGAACGCGGTCTTGAATGAAATTCCAGGCCAGCCCGGTTCCAAGGTCACGTCATCCGGAGGCCCGTAAGCCTCTTTTTTTATCCGTCTGTGGGGCAGGCCGAGGCTTTCCAGAGCGTCTTCACACAGGACGTGCATCCGGGCAGGACCGCAAATAAAGAAGGTCTTGCCTTCAACCGAACCCAGGCGCGACAAAATCATCCCGGCGTCCAGCAAACCGCACAGCCCGGACCATCCTTTCGGAGGCTCGCTGATGACCAGGTCCACTTTTACGTTTGGATGACCAAGGGCGATCTGTTCCAGTTCATCTCTAAAGATGATGTCATCGGGACTACGGCTGCCGTAAAGGAGATGAATACGTAAAGGCCGCTTCTCTTCCACCGCATCCCGGATGATGGACATAAAGGGGGTAACGCCGCTGCCGCCGGCCAGAAAAACGAGATGGCCCGAATCCATCAACGGTTCGTGATAAAATGTCCCGTGGGGTCCGTTGGCTTCCAGGACGTCACCGGATTTTACCTTGTCCAGTAAATAAGGAGAGACCAATCCCCCTTCCTTATGGCGAACCGTGATATCCCAATAGGGCTTTCCCGGAGAGGAAGAAATGGTATAGGGCCGTGAGGTGGCCACTCCGCTAAAATGGACGACGATATTGACATACTGTCCGGGCCGGAAAAGAGGCAGCGATCCTTCGGCCGGGATCATTCTCAGGGTCTTGGCGCTGGA
>CAZVHO010000049.1:26793-39249 GCA_964627515.1 uncultured Thermodesulfobacteriota bacterium
GGAAAAGAGGCAGCGATCCTTCGGCCGGGATCATTCTCAGGGTCTTGGCGCTGGACGTTTCCTCTGCGATTTGATCCACTTTAAGCAGGATCCGATTGGGATGCAGCCTGGATATAATGTTTTTGGCTTTGGAGCCCTCCACATTGGTCAAGGTCCGGCCGCCTTGGGTCTGCTGATCCATTTGGTTCTTGATTCGTTCCATTACGACCGGGTCTGGACCGCCCGGTTTGGCGTCCTCAAGCAGGTCCTGAGCGGCCATGAACCCCGAGAGAATGCAGGGCATGAATCCTCCCCCGATGTTGACCCAAGCATTGGCGAAATAGAGACCCGCTAAAGGCCCGCGACTGGGAAGGCGTCCCAAGGGCGAACATTGTCGATTTTCGGCAAAGCCCGTAAAACTACCGCCGGGATTGGCCGTATAGCGGGTATTGGTCAGGGGGGTGGCGATATCCAGCACTTCTATATGGTTCCTGAGACCAGGGGCCACAATTTCCGCCAATTCCATGGCCTTGACCGCCAGCCCACTCTTGGCCTCCAAGTATTGAGAAGGAGAAAGTTGTAGCCAGGGCGCACCGTGAGCCCCCACGGTTATTACCACGGAGGCAGTGCCGAGCGGGGAAAATTCGGGGTCGGCCAAGTTATACGCCGTAACCGCCGCCGCCAGTGGTTGCCTATTGACCGCTTTTAGAACTGCTTCATCATGCTTGTCCAAATCAAAGTCGATCCCGACAAAGGTTTCATGCGTCTTCAGACCTAAATCCTGGCAGGTGCAATCCAGACCCAAATAGACGTTGAAGGTTGAAGCCCCGGCCGACCAGGCCCCCAGGCGCCTGAGATACCAGTCAGGAACCTTGTCCCTGCCGATCAGGTCAAGACAGGCGACTACCGGATTGGCGTTGCACACCACCCGGGGGGAAGCGATTTCCGTGCCGTCTTCGGCCTGGACGCCCCGCACCCTGTTCCCGGAAGTCAGAATACGGGCCGCGCCTTTGTTCAGCCAAACCTGACCGCCATTGGCCTCGATGACATCAACAAAGGCCTGAGACAGCGCCTGGGACGTGCCTCTGATATGGGCCGGTCCGTAGGTCAGGTAAGAAGTAAAGGCCATGGCAAAAGCAGTAATAGGCAGCTTTGAGGGCGGCTGGCCCAGATAGTTGCAGAGCTGTCCCAACACTGCGCGTATCCTCTGGTCCGAGAAAAAGGAATCAAAAACTTGCGCCACCGTGTGATTGGAATAGGCCGTCATCCTGGGGAATTCCGATGGATTCAGGCTGTTTGGGGACCCGCCCAGAATATTGGCTCTCATCGCTTCTTCAGCTATATCAAAGACCAGGCTGACAAAACCCTTGATTCCGGACGCCTCTTTCGGGAATTCATTTGCCAGGGTCTCATCGAAATTTTGACGGCCCACCGGCAAAATGACATCCAGACCCGGAAATACGCAACGATAGAACTCAGACACCGGCATAAACTTGACCCTGGGCGCCACCCCCCAGCCATTTAGCAAGCCCCACAAAGGACCACGATTCTCGTTACCTCCCACACCGGAGAGCTCATGGAGAGCCACGTCAAACTCGAACCGGCCTCGGAGGAAAGAAGAGGCATAACCTCCGGGGACATTGTGTTTTTCTAAAAGCAATACCCTTTTGCCTGCCTGGCTTAAACATGTTGCCGCGGAAAGACCGCCAAGCCCGGCTCCTACCACGATCACATCGAAGTCTTTCATAATGGCCAGACCTCCCTTTTCATCTGGTTTGCCGGCATTGCCTGAATCTTATTTTTTGAGAGTATCTATACCTACGAATCTCCTGTAATCGTCGGCAGTGGCAACCTTCCGACCCAGTGCTTCTACCAGCGCAACAGCCTGTCTAACTACGGATACGTTATTTTTTATCACTTCATCTTTGTGCGGGTACATATAGAGGGCGTCTTCCATTCCCACCCTGGCGCCCATCAAGCCCAATGCGATTGCCGTGGCAACCGAAAAGAGTCCGGCTCTTCCCGCCATATCAATCATAATGGCACAATTTGGATCAATCTTTTTGAGTTCCCTGACTACAAAGGTTAAACATTGAAACATGGAATCGGGGTCTTCTATGTAACCCCACCCGGGATTCCCCATGGCCAGACGGAAGTAATAGGGTTTCTTGGCGACTCCCGTGTCTAGAAGCCAGCGCCTTACCAGGGAAATGTCACCAACGTTATGGAGGACCATTTCGGGTTTGCATCCGATTTCCTGCATGAATCCCACATGGGTTTGGCATATTTCTCGGGTTTGAACTACCGAAAAATCACCGGCTAAATTAACCGCGGTAACCGTGATTGGGGCAACTTCTATAATATCCTGGAACTCAAGTAATGGGCGCAGGGATTCTGCAACAGTATTCGCTCCTTCCGGACACCCGCAGACAACCACATCACGTCCAAATTTGTTTTTGATCGGGTCGATTACCTCATGATATAATTTTACATCGAGTGTATGCCGGCCTTGGCTATCCCTTACATGGGTATGAAACGAACAAGCCCCGGCTTCTACGGATTCCACAATATCGCCTTTGATCTCCTCAGGGGTATATTTTTGGTTGGGGTTGTCTTCTTTCATAATAAACGCCCCAACAGGGGCCACCTTGATAACAAAAGCCTCGGGAAGGTCCCATTTCCGCTGTTCCACCCAGGTCTTTTTAGCCGCAAATATCGTTTCAGGCGGTGTTGAATAATAGCCCTTCATGTCTTTATACTTTGCCAGCTTCTCTTCCTTTTGACTATGAGTCATATTAGCCTCCTATGAAAAGAAGATTTGAATGCCTTAGATTGAATGCATCTTATAGCAGCCAAAATTCTTTTGTCAAGATAATTTTTTCGATATGATCGAAATTATTGACAAGAATTGAAAAATAAAATACATTGGACTTTACTTGCTTGGCTCGAAAACACATTACGCTCCGGCCAAGTTGCGGGGAAATGCAAGGAGATTAATATGGTGAGTGATTTCGGGACTAAACTGAGGGCCAGACGCCGGGGCCAAATGATGACTCTAAAGCAACTATCTGAAAAAACAGGGCTATCAATAAGCCTCCTGAGTGAAATCGAGCGGGGTCTGGCCCAACCCTCCATGTCATCGCTCAAAAGAATCGCTCAGGCTATGGACTTCAGCCTGTTCAATTTCGTTGAGGAGCAAACAGATCCAAACGGGCACCAGAACCAGATGACCTTACAATCGAAGAGACATAGCTCCCCTGGTACCTACACTAAAGATATCGGGATTGTTAGGGCCGGAAAACGGAAAAAGCTCATGTATCCCAACTTTCCCGCCTTGTTCGAGATGCTTACCCCAGACCTGAATCGCTTGATCGAAATGTTGTATGGTAGGTTTGAGCCAGGATTTAACTCCGGGCCTGAGCCTATCAAAGATCCCCCCGGAGAAAAGTGCGCACTTATCTTGAGTGGCTGTCTAGAGATGAAGATTGGAGAGACGACCCTTCGTCTCAGCGAAGGGGATGCCGTTTACTATCCTGGCGATGCACCGGTGTATTTGCGTGTCATCGGGGAAGAAGCCTGTCATTCCATCTTGGTCGTGACCCCTCCAACTTTCTAATATTATCAAGGGCATCTTCTTTGCATGGAGCGTTGTCAATTTAAAAGAACTGACCCCCAGCTCCCAGACGTAGCCATTCTTTAGTCGCCGGCCTGGCGCGTAAAAGCGGACGAGATTTTCTGTCCACTGCAAACAGACATCTCCTGTCAGGGTGTTATCCGAATTAAATCACGATTATCAACAATAATCGTATTGTATTGCCAGGGGCATCCGCAGGATGGGCAATGGGAGAACAACGCCGGATCATGAGTCTTTTTTTCAGCCGTTCCCCTGGCCCTCTTTAATTTCCTGATAGATTCAACAACGGCTGAAGGGACCTCGCCGCTCTTCCCGCAGATCGGACACAGGGCAGACAAGGTCTTATCCCAATGCCCTGTCCCTCCATCCAGTGCGTAATGCCATTTCCGGACCGGAGTTACCCGCACCTCCCAAGGGACTTCTCTTGGGTTCTCTTTCTCCGGCTCAATGATCTGGAACGCTTCACCGTCCCCTGAATAAGAACAGGCCAGGATGGTATTTCTTTTCAGACAAAAATCTCCCAGCATGACTTTATCCAATCTAATGGCAGAGCGACAAAGCCCTGTTTCCAGATCCCACAATCTCAGGGTTTGATCACGACTATGGGATACGGCCTTTTGTCCGTCGGCCGTTACCACTACGGAAATGATAGCCTCGGTATGTCCTTTCAGGATTTTTAAGGGCCGGCAGTTTTCCAGGTTCCATAGCCGCAAAAGCCCATCTTGTCCACCCGACAAGATCCGACGGCCCTCAGGGGTGACCGCCAGGACGGAAACATCCAGGGTATGCCCTTCCCGGCCCGTCAAACCCCCGATTTCCAGATCCCACACTTCCACATGACCGGTGTTCGTTCCGGTTGTGACCCACCGCCCATCAGGGGAGACGTTCAGGGCAGTGATTTCGCCCGATACTTCTTGAGACCTTAGACAATGGCCGGACTTCAGTTCCCAAAGCCGCACAATGCGGTCTTCGCAGGCCGATATCGCCCTCCGGCCGTCTTCAAGGAAGGCGGCGAAAAGGACTTTCCCGGGATGTCTCATGATTTTCAGACACCGTTCTTTTTCCAGATCCAGCAGAAGTAAATGTTTTTCGTAGTCATAATCTTGCTTCTTAGAAAATACGGACTTCGGGATCAGGGCCAGGGCTATCCTGCCGTCGGCAGACAGGATCAAATCCGAGATCGTGGTGCGGGACTCCCTTTGAAATCGTCTCAAACAGGACCCTGTCTCGAGATCCCATACCTGCACCAGTCCACTGTCATAAAGGCTGCCTGTTACCGCTATCCGGTCATTATGGGTGAGGGCCACTTTATTGATTCGTTCGCATTCCAGGGTCTTCAGACAGCGGCGGGTTTTCAGATCCCAGAGTTCGAGGATGGGTTTATAGGACCCGCTCCGTTCGCCCGCGGCCAAAAGGGCCTTTTGTCCATCGGCGGTCAAGGCCCCAGCGCCTAAATCCCGGGGTCGCTCCAATGGCGGGCCGGGATTGCGTATCCCCTCCAGATCCCAGACCCGCAGGGTTTCATCGGCGCCGCAGGAGACCGCCCGGCTTCCATCAGCAGAAATGGCTACGGAAAGGGCTTCATCCGTATGCCCTGGTAACGTGCCCAGAGAACAGCCGGTGGCCACATCCCAGACTTTTATCGTCATCACATTTTCCATAACAGAGAATCCTTCGACGGATACGGCTAAACGGCCATCGACAGGAGCAGAGAGACCGGTGATCCAGAGGTCCCTTTCCAGCTTTCTCCATTCAAGCCGGTTGTCCGCTGCTGTCCAGATCTTGAGATGTCCATCAAAACCGCCCAACAGGGCCTTCCGGCCGTCTCCGAATAGGGCCAGAGCCTTAACCGAATGTAGCCCTCCCCAGATCTCAATAAACGATTCGGTGTGGTCTTCCGAGGACTTTAAACATCGGCCGGTTTTTAGATCCCACAAACTCAGGTTCCGGGAAATTTTCCGGAATTTACCAATCATATTATCCTGATGCGTTACCAGTTCGGCCAAAACCGCCTGCTTCCCGTCGGCGGTGATCCGAACGGTTTTGTCCGAATTTTTAGTTCCTTCCATGGTTCGGAGGCATTCGACGGTCTTGAGATTCCAGAGACGTATTCCCTGGTCTTTTCCAGCGGATACCGCCAAACGGCCATCGGCGGTCATGGAAACGGATTGGATTTCATCCGTGTGGCCCTCCAAAAACAGCAGGCAACGGCCTGATATCAGATCCCAGATCCTCAAGATCTTTTCTTTTCCGCCCGATACGGCCAGGGGCCCATCGGCAGAAATTGCGACAGAGTTGACTATGTGTTTATGTCCTTCCAGGGACCGCAAACACTTACCGGTCTCCAGGTCCCAGACCCGCAGGGAGAAGTCCCTATACAAACCCCACGAACCTCCACCCGAGACGGCCCACCGGCCATCCGGAGTAAGGGCCAGGGCCTGAACATGGTCGGTATGTCCTTCCAGGGTACAAAGCAGGGATGGATGGGAGTTGAAAGATGGACGCCAGGCCGGGTGCCGCAGCAGCATAGGCCCTCGCTGGCCGGAGTTTATTATTTCCTCGGCCGCCCGGGTCACGGGCCCCTCAGCGGCCTGACCATAGGCCTGGGCCAAAACCAGGTTCGGTTCTGCGCCCACTTTCAGAAAATGATGGGTCTGGGATTTTGTGAACTGGGCAAAAGCCTTTAAACGGTCCAGACGGGTGGGACTCCGGAGTATTCGCTGCCGATCTACCTCCAGTTCCTCCTTTTCGAGCAATTTCAGGGAAGGAATAATCTCCAGCTTGTTGATCTCGTCCCGGGTATAGGCCAGTAGATCTTGCGTATATTTTGCCAGACGGGCTTTTTGTTCCCTTTTCTTTTTGATGGTATTCTGATTTTCCGGCAGGGCTTCCAGGGCGGCTTGAAAATCCTCATTCAGCTCATAGATCAACCCGTCGGCGATTTTTTTCTCCAAAAACAACAGATCACAGAGGACTCGCTCTAGCCCGTCCCAGTCTTTGGCCTGGAGCAAATGATGGGGCAGGTCCAGGTCTTTTTCCGCTTTTTCCAGGATAGGCTCAGTCTGGGTATTTTTGGTTTTAGTCATGAATTCCTCGAATAGTGAAGCGGGAAGGGTCGGGGCTCAATAAGCTGAATTTCACCTCCTACTCGTATTGGGTAAACATGCTCTTGTAATACGTTACGCTCGTGTTTCTTGTCCCTGAACGTCGAGCTGATAAAAACCCGAAGATCGGCCGAAGACGTGTCTCGGGGTGTTGAGTTGTCATATTTGGGTCCCTTGGCGCAGTTCGGGAACCTCCACATTGTCTATGTGATCCCGTTCCGCGTGCATGTCGCGGAAGGTGGAAGAGAGGAAGATGCAGACCTGTTGCTCATGGGATGGCTTTGTGCCCTCCAGACTCCTGATTACCGAAGATCGAACCGACGAAGAGGCGGAGGGTGTGGTTTGTTCTCATGGCTGATCTTCAGTGACATCCCGCCGCTTGGCGCCGGCACTCAATAAACTGCCGAGCGCTTCCGCGGTCACCAGGGCGATGTCACGTTCCCTCTCCAGGAACGGCCGAACGTCCGCTCGCGCCCGTTCCCAGTCCAGTACTTCGATCCGTTGAAAAAGTTCATCCCGCCAGTTGCTTGTCGTCATGACGGGACCCTGCCAGCCGGTTTGCGCCAGGGCGGCATTGAGCAACACCAGATTGGGGGCCGGCCAGGTGTGGTCAGCCAGATACCAAGCGAGGTCGTAGAGATCGCGCCCCTTGGTCCAGTTGCGGCTCAGAACAGCGTGCAGTTTTCCCGCCAAAAGCGATGCCTTGTCGTAATGACAAAGGTTTAGCGTTACATGGCGCCGGACGATGGAGGTCACGATGCCCGCACCTGGCGGGGGACGGGTGTCCATTTCCAACTTGATAGAAAGTGTCTGCGATGGATGGGTCGAGAATCCGAGATCGTGGGGAAGCCCGGGAAACCTGAGCCACGCCGAGGCCATCACCTTCTGTTCGTTGACCTTGATCTCAATCCGGTAGCCTTCGAGACCGAGTGCCCGCTTGACCTCGGCCAAGGCGGCTCTAAATCCGGCGTTTTCGCCCGCCTTGATGAGTGAGAAATCGAGATCCTCCGAGAACCGGGGAATGGAGAACAAGAACCGTAGCGCCGTGCCGCCCAAGAAGGCCCACCGCAAGAAGACACCCGAGTCCTGCAGCGACTCGAGTACCCGTGCCTGGAGGTATTCACGCACCAGGCCTCCGCGGACAAGATCATTGTCCGCCTGTGCCGCCAGTTGTCGCAGGTACTCCTTCATAGGGCATCCCCCTCCTCTGCGGTGAGCAATGGGCCAACGCGTTGGGCCGTTCGGACCAGTTTGGGTTTGCCGCTGCGTTGCGCCAGTTCTTTAAGCATGGACAGGTCGATCGCTGCCGGATTCTGCAAGCGAAGTTCCCGGAGGTATTCAATGGCATCCGCCCCGGTAGTCAGGTGAACGAGATCCAGAAGTGCTTTCTCCGAGGAAGCCACGAAGGCGAACTGCCGGGGGGAAACCTCCACCCGCGAGTAGCCGAAGAGCAGCCTGTCGGCAAGGTGGTTGAACTGGAATACGCCCAATGGGTTGCGAACCATCTCAGGGCGACCCGGCCCGACGCTCGTCACGACCGGCACCTGTTCAGGGATGACGCCATGCCAGGACAGGGCAGCCTGGAGGCTCACGTAAGATCCTCGTTGGAGCCGGTTGGCAACCAGGAACGGGTGCGGCTCCACTTTGCGCCAAGTCGGTGCCAAGGCATAGACCCCCCGCCGAAGCTGGAGCAACCGTCCCGCCTTTACCCAGCGCGACAATTGTAGACGCACTTGACGGGCCGATTCATTTCCAGACAGCAAGATGGCAGACGAGAAAATCGCTTCGTCGGCGACCAAGGTTAGTAGCGTCTCCCATTTCATGGCGCATAGATATCACATATGATAACTTGATGCAATATATTTTTTTAGTAAACAGGTTAGGCTTAAGACGATCCTGCTGACAGTGCTTCAGTTTGCGCATGCAGACCGATTCTCATCGTGTGGTTTTCCTTCGGCTTTTGTAATGGGTTTGTTTGGATGGGCCCGTTCCATTCCAACAAGCCCGTCAGCAAAGCCCAGTTTCTGGTTTTATTTTCAGGGGAAACATCCCCTTCCCGTTCATAGCCGGTATCTACCAGAAGGGTCTCATCTCCTTCCCTGATAACAACCACCGAAGAGCCCCCTCCGATCCCAAGCTGGTGCTTCAGTCCTACTTGGATCGGCGAGGCCGAATTTCCCGGATCAATCGTGCAAGTCCCGGCTTTAATTACTTTAACATTCAGATTCCACATTTATGATTGCCTTTGATCGATCAAAGGGCCGACATACTCAGCCAGATACAGGGGTATTGAAAGCAGACGGTATTTCACGGGTTGGCCCAGGGTTGTCTTAACGCTTATATCTTCAATGGTCGGCGGATTTGCATTAAGTCGTACCGCAAACATCAGTTTTTTTTCTGCCATAAATTGATGCAGGGATTTCATGGCCCCGGTGGCGCCTGATTTTACCTCAATGGGAACAATAGTATTTCCATGTTGAATGATATAGTCGATTTCGCCAAGACGTCCACCGGTTCTTTGCCAGTAATAAAGCTGGGGGTCCATTGCTGGTCCCTGGGCGGCCCGCAATTGTTGTCCGACAAACTGCTCGGCCAGACCCCCTTTATTTGAAAAAATCATTTTATCCATTTTGGAGCGTTTCCCTGATGACAGGCCAAGTTGGGCTGAAATCAAACCGACATCAACCATGAGGGCCTTGAAAAACTTTTCATTGGATTCCGCGCCCAATGGCAAGCCATTGCCGCTGGTGTGGGCGACTCTTGAACATATCTTGGCCTGGGACAGCAACATGAACACTTTTTTAATGACCGGGGTCTGTACACCCGGATCAACCAGGCTATAGACAAATTTGTTCCCAAGCTGTTCGGCTACCGAAAGCAAAATTCTGTTAAGCAGCCTGGCATCGATCTCTCTCCCGTATTTATGAAAATCATCCCGAAAGGTAGCCAGCAGGTCGTGCTGGACTTTAATGCAGGCCCGCAGGTCTTTGCTGTCCAACCAGGTTTGGACGGTCTCAGGCATCCCGCCGATAAGGCAATATTGTTGATAAAGATCCAGGCACCTGGCATGAAGGGTTTGAGGCATTGCCTTTTCCGGAGTGGAGGCAATCATTTTCTGATAAAGGGCCTCGTTTCCTGAGGCAAGCGCGAATTCGAAAAATGACAGGGGTTCCAGGTAAAAATAGGTGATCCGCCCCACGGGCATGCTATATTGAGATTTATTCAAGGCAAATTTCAGCAAAGATCCGGCAGCGATAACCGGAAGCTCGGGCAGGTCTTCCTTGAACCACCTCAGTTTTGAAAAAAGCTCCGGCGCGGCCTGAATTTCATCTAAAAAAAGGCAGGATGATTCGGGATTTATTTTAATGGATAAATCCGCTTCGATATTTTTCAGGATCTCGCGCGGGTTATTTTCTAAAAAGAGGTCCGATAGATTTGGATATTTTTCCAGATTCAGTTCGATCAATTCGAGCTTGTTCCGCAAAGCAAAATCCCGTACCAGCCAGGTCTTGCCGACCTGTCGCGCGCCTCTCAGCACCACAGGTTTACGGTTAGGGCCTTTCAGCCAGGCGTCAAGTTCCCTTGAAGCGAATCGAATCATGGTGTTATCCTTGGTTCAATGTTAAGACAGGCGGGTAATGGTATCAAACGATTCCAGTCCGCTCAAAGAAGTAGCGATAATTTTTAGAAAATAATATATCAACACGTTATTTTTTTCAATTAATATTTTTTTAACGCCTTTTTTTTCATTTGGCTATACAATTATGATGTCGGGCCTAATACCTTAAGTATAATAATTAATATAGGTTATATATTTTTTGGGAATCGGCCCTCATCTCGCACCTCAAGGGAAAATTCCAGGCCACACCGGTTATGGCAATGCTGACATCGGAGAAGCCAGCGTAAGAGTTACGCCTGGCCTGGTTTTAATAACCTTCTGAAATATTTCCGGATAGAGAAACCACGGATAACCGAAAAGAAATGGCCGAAGCAACTGAAAATGGCCTTTTTGAGGGCAGAAGCACCCAAGCGAATAATGCTGAGGAACCCGGACCGGTAATTCTACACGCCGGGGTCTGTGAGGGGGCAGTCGGGCAACTGGCTGTCCTACCTCGATCCCATTTATCATGGTAGGTTTTTAGTCCGGTGTGTCTGGCCTACTTTCTAACCGGAGTAAATGGTAGACTTCCTGGCCGGTGATATCAAAACTAATTTCATTTAAAAATACGTGCCGCTATATTACTATAATACCCTCAACCAACTGTAAATAAAAAGTTATTCAACTTTGTTTCACTATTTGACGATAGCCGTAACTATTTTTGCAACAAGGGCAGAGAAGCCTATAATAAGACCAATTAATGTTAATAAATGAGAGAGCTTGAGTGATGTAAAAAATTGCCCGAGAGTCATCTTATCAATGTCAGGAGGCTGTTTAATAGGAAGTGTCTTTTTTTCACTCTTTTTTTGTTCCAATTCGTTTTTCCAATTTACAAAAGCCCCCACGAAAGACTTAGTTTGAAGAGTTTCGCGTGACATTGTTATTCTTTGAACGTACCAATCATATCCTGCTTCTAGCAATCCTTCGTTCCTGCACCCTCTTTCGACTAGGACAAAAAGGGGAAGTCCCAGAGCATAAGACATTGCAGCTTCGATTTGATTCCATGCAGTAGGTATATTTTCATCTTTTATCTCAATTGGATTTTCACTTCCTCTTTTTTCTATTCCTTCTGATACATGGAGACGTTCAAAGGCAATAATTATTGCTCCATCACATTGTTTCATTAAATCTTCAATAAATTTAAGGGGATTCTTATGGGAAAAATCAGATCTTCCTATCGCCCTCGGATTCATCCCATTAGCCCGTAAGTAGTCTTCTAAGCCAGACACAAAGTCTTCATGATTTTTGTTAAATGTTCTTCCAACACTAATAAATATATCCATATTAGTCCTGCCTCAAATTGTATTTATCTAACAACAAGATCGCCTTCAGTTTCTCCATGGCTGTCCGATGGTCATATTCTTTTTCCTCATCGGGAAGTTGGTCATATGGGACCAGGTCGGGATGCTCTTTGGTATTATCGTTCCTTTTGGGCCGAATTTCCAACCCTCGGCGATCCGCTGCCTGGCCCAGATGTGTGAGTATTTTCGGCCAGTCTTTCGGTGAGGCCTATCAGTTCTTTAAGTAATTCCACCTCGGAAGTGTCCAGAGGCTGGGGGTGATAGGTCATGGTCTTTCTTCCTTTGCAGGTTTAGACGTTTTGTTTAAAAAAGTTATGGAGAAATATCTGGATTGTGGATTGCTCAAGACAATCGACCAGGCGCATGACATCGTCTGTTCCACCTGCTACCTGCCAGTCATTAAATTTTTTTGGGGTCCTGTTGAAATTCCTGATTATGTTTTTCTTCGTGCCTAACATACGCATCACTGGGGGCCGTCAGCCGCAGGTTGGCTGCTATCCGGGTGCAGGCGAACGTTCGGCTTTTCAACATTACCTTCTAATTTCCTGTTGCCATAAAATAAAGCGACTCAGGTGCAATATCAAAACCACAATCCCAGGCCAGAGTAGGCCAAGAGTCAAGGTAAAAACGTGAGAACACTACGGGATCGCGTAAGGGTGAGGCAATTGCATATTTGTACACAATATCTCGAAGATCAACTTCTCCTGTTTCCCCAGTGTTAAATTTTAGTAACTATTCAGCAAAAAAGTTGAAATAATTGAAAAAAGTTCTTGACACGGT
>CAZVHO010000050.1:0-38850 GCA_964627515.1 uncultured Thermodesulfobacteriota bacterium
GAGTCCGGTCCTTAATTTCTGATATTATTTATGACCTGTGATAATCCCTGTTAAACGGTTTTTGCCCTTCTATGCCCATTGTCTCAACTTCGTCAATGCCGACTTGATCGCATCTGGCCTCGCTCCTTTCTCCCCGGAGGTGGCTGCTGTCAAGGCAGGAAAGCTTATGCTGGAAGAAATCGAAAAGTTTCGCCGACAGAGGGCTGATTTTGCCGTAGAAACAACCCTGGCCGGTAGGACCTACCTGAAGTTGTTAAAAGAAATGAGGGAGGAAGGATACAAAATACATCTTTTTTTCTTGTGGCTTCGCACCCCGGAACTGGCTCTCAAACGAGTGCGAGAACGGGTCAGCATGGGGGGACACAATGTGTCGGCAGAAACCATCCTGCGTAGATTCAACCGCGGGCGATATAATCTCTTTCATTTGTACAACCCTTTGCTTGACTCCTGGATTCTGTTCGACAATTCCGGCGATTTGCCCATGGTTATTGCCGAAGAGACAGATGGACTCACAGCAGTCCTTGATGAAACCTTTTTTGCTGAGATAAGGAAAAAATCGGAGGTATATGAAGCGTCTATCTAATCGAAAGAACGTGATGAAAGGAATGCCTCTTCATATCATGGCCGAGAAGGCATTGAGGGAGGCGGTGGCCGAAGCTATTGCCGAACATAAGCTAAGAGGTCATCCCATCGTAGTCTGGCGGGACGGAAAGGTGGTTTCCATTCCCCCTGAGGAGATTGCCGTTCCAGCGGCGAAAGGGGATAAGGCCGGATGGCAGGGGAATAAAGCGATCCTCGTTAAAGAAAAACAACAATCCTACGGTAAAGCAAAGAAACAGACGAAATAATGAGGTTGAGAAACCCACCTAAATGGGACGTTCGTGCAGAACGTGCTTTACAATTGCCAGCCTCCCACTTCCCGAGCGCATTCACTAAGTGGCCCATTCCTCTTTAAGTTTGGGGGCTTCCGGGAAGGCGGAGAAACCGGTTCAACAGCCACTGAAAAAGTTCTTCCCCGTTCGAAGGTCATCAATACTTGCGTAAATCCAGGAGTTCCGGATAGAGCTAAAGTACAAAACCGCTCTCTATCCATCCCCGGTTTACCATAAGCGGATTACTTTTTTCCCGTCTCGTAATTCGGCCCTTATCTTTTCCATGTGTCGCAAGGAGGCTATTTCCCTTTCCAGATCGGAAGGCTTTATTTGAAGTCTCTCAACAATTAAGGGGAATTCCACCCCGCCGGTTTCTTGTAAATATTCCAAGATTTTTACCTGTAGGGGATTGATCTCCGCCCTTCCGGTTTCATTTTGAAAAGACTTGGCTGAATGCACGGCCCAGGGATCGCAGGACCGGGCCGGGGAAAGGGCATCCATATAACAATCCTCACACAAAATCCGGCAGTTGATCTCCCTCTCGTCTCCCGGTTCGATTTGATCTCGACATTTTTCGCATTCCATTCTCATTCCTCCGAAATCCGAAATCGAAATTTGTTTTCGCACTAAAACGCCCCTTCCGGGCAGTCCACCGCCGACATATCCTCCTGCCGAAGTGCCGCATGGCGGGAGAAAACATTGGTCAGGATATTGCGGCAGAAGAAACGGACCGTCTCTATCTTACCCTGGTAAAAGATTCCGTTGGCCGAGGCCGGGTCTACTGTTTTGAGTTTGTTCCGGGCCACCAGCCCTTGTTCGAGCATCAGCTGGGCCAGGACCGCTTCGGACATGCACTCCTGGAAGCGGGTGGCGGAAAGGGGGATCAGTTTAAGACGTCCGTCCTGAAAATAGTTCATCAATCGTTCGGCATAGTCCCTTAAGATCGCCCCGGCCTTATTCAGCAGGTCAAAATCCTGGGCGAAGTCCGGGTCTTCCTGATTGGTCTGGGCGAAGTCCATAAGATTCCCCAGCCAGCCCTGGAAAACAGCGCCGCCGGCCATCATCAGCTTCCGGCCGATCAGATCCAGAGACTGGATATAGGTGGTGCCTTCGTAGATCGAAGCACTTTTCACATCCCGGGTGTATTGCTCGACCGGGAATTCCCGGCAATAACCCACCCCTCCCAGAACCTGGATGGCTTCCCGACAGAGCAGGTAAGCGAAGTCGGAGCAGTAGGCCTTGACCAGGGGCGTCAAGAGATCGACTGTTCTGCCGGTCTCCTGTCGAACCTTTTCATCGGGATCGTGATTGGAAATGTCGGTCAGGTAAAAGAGTTTTAAAACAAAGGCTCGCATGGCCTCCGTCCCGGCCTTGAGCATCATAAGCATGCGGCGGACGTCCTCGTGTTCGATAATCCGGACCCGCGGGGTGCTCCGGGCGGTGAATGGCGGTCCCTGAAGGCGTTCCCTGGCGTAGTAGCGGGCGGCGTCGTAAGCACTGGCGGCCACCCCCTGGGCCAGAAGGCCGGTGCCGATCCGGGCCTCGTTCATCATCTGGAACATCTTGGCTATGCCGCTGTGGGGTTCGCCAAGGAGAATACCCCGGCAGCGTCCGTTCTCTCCGAAGCTGAGGCCGCAGGTAGCCGAGCCGTGTAAGCCCATCTTGTGTTCGATGTTGGTGCAAAAGACGTCGTTCGGCTCTCCCAAAGAGCCGTCCGGATTGACCCAGATCTTGGGCACAATGAACAGACTGATCCCTCTTGTGCCAGATGGAGCGCCTTCGATGCGGGCCAGGACCAGGTGGATGATATTCTCGGTCAGGTCCTGTTCTCCGCCGCTGATAAAGCGTTTGGTCCCCTCTATCTTGTAAATTCTGGGGTCGCCGGTCGAAGGGTCGGGGACGGCCTTGGTGCGTAGGTAGCCGACGTCGCTTCCGGCTTCCGGCTCGGTCAGGCACATGGTCCCGCCCCAGATGCCGGTAAACATCTTCTCGCAAAACAGGGCCTTGTCTTCCCCAGTGCCGAAGGTCTCGATAAGATGACCGGCCCCGATGGCCAGGCCGGAATAAATTTTTATGGCCGTGTTGGCGCTGATGAAGTATTCGGCCACCTGCCCGTAGATCGTCAAAGGCAGACCCTGCCCGCCATGTTCTTGTGAGGCGGCTAACCCATGCCAACCGTTTTCCGAGAGTACCTTCCAGCAATCGTGGAAGGAGGCCGGGACCTTGACGCGGCCCTGGTCATAGATCAGACCCTGCTGGTCGCCGTCCTGCAAGGTGGGGCCGATGGCTTCCCTGGCCACTTTGAGACCTTCGTCCAGGATCATCTTGAAGTCTTCCAGACTGAAGTCTTTAAAGGCTTCGTATTGAAGCAATCTTTGCAGATCCAGGGTTTCAAAGAGTACGAATTTCGGATCGCGGTCGTCCCGACGGAAAAAGTTTGTCCCCATAATGATCTCCTTTCTTTTTTGACAGCAGGCCCGGGATTTGGTATTTAATAAGGAAAAAAAGTTTCAAGTTTCAAGTTTCAAGATGCAAGATGCAAGATGCAAGAGGCTATGGGCGAAAAACCATAAAATCGTTTTTACCTTGCCCATCGCCTATTGCCCGTAGCCCCAGAAAAATTTTCATGAAACAAATTCTTAGACCGAACAATGTTAGAATCTAACGGTAACCCGATCAAAAATCAAATGATTTTTAAAGGAGAATGATCATGCAAGATGTCTATGAAAATCTAAGAGCCCATCTGGATACCCTCCCCGGTGGGTATCCAGCCACCGAGAGCGGTGTGGAGATCCGCATACTCAAACGCCTGTTCACCCCGGATGAAGCGGATCTGGCCAGGCACCTGAGTCCGAAGCTGGAACCGGCGGCGGTGATCGCCGGGCGGGCCGGAATGAGCGAGGAAATGGCGGCCTCCATGCTGGAAAAAATGGCCAGGAAAGGGCTTATTTTCAGCATCGAGACCAAGGACAGACCGCCGGCCTACATGGCGGCCCAGTTTGTGGTGGGCATCTGGGAATACCATGTTAATGTCCTGGATGAAGAATTCGTCAGGGACATGGAAGAGTATACGCCCTTCTTATCAAAAGAGTCCTTCGATAAGTTGCCTCAGCTCCGGACCATCCCGGTGGGGAAAAGTATCGATGCCGGAATGGAAATACTGCCTTACGAAAGGGCCGAAGAACTGATCCGGAAACAAAAGAAATTTTTGGTTGCCCCCTGTATCTGCCGCAAGGAATACCATCTGAAGGGCGCCGGCTGCGACAAGCTTTCGGAAGCCTGCATTATCTTCGGCTGGGGGGCGGATTATTATGAACGAAACGGTCTGGGACGGGTTATCACCCTGGAGGAAACTTTAGAGATCGTTCGAAAGGCCGAAGAGGAGGGCCTGGTCCTTCAACCGAGCAATACCCAGGAGATCGTCAACATCTGTTGTTGCTGCGGCGACTGCTGCCAGATCCTCTTGAATCTCAAAAGGCATCCCGTCCCCGCGGCCATGGTCTCTTCCCCGTTCGTCGCCCGGTTGGATACGGAAACCTGCACCGGCTGCGAGACTTGCCGGGAACGCTGCCAGATGGGGGCCCTGGGCCTGGAAGAGGAAAAGGCGATCCTCAACCCGGATCGTTGCATCGGTTGCGGTCTGTGCGTTTCAACCTGCCCCAGCGGGGCCTTGACGCTGGAACGGAAACCTCCGGAAAGCCAGCCGGCGGTTCCCAAAAATCAAATGGAGGCCTTTTCTTTGCGCCTCCAGGCCCGGGCCCAGGCCAGGGCTGATCTGGGCGATAAGATGGAGCGTCTCAAAAAGGTTTAATTTGGGGCGGTCCTCTGCTCTGCCGTTCGGTTAGATCAAGGATTAAGGGGACTTACCTGATTTTAAAGCATGGAACTGATAATCAACCTTTGAATCTGGTTGGTCCCTTCATAGATCTGGAGGGCCTTGGCATCCCTTAAGTACTTCTCTAAAGGCCAACTGCGGGTATAACCATTCCCCCCCAGGATTTGAATGGCCTTACTGCAGACCCTTTCGGCCATTTCCGAAGCAAATACCTTGCACATGGAAGAGGCTTTGGTGGAATCCAATCCCTGGTCAACCAGCCAGCAAGCTTTCCAGGTCAGGAGCCTGGCGGCTTCAAGCTCTGTTGCCATATCGGCTAACATGAAGGAAATGGCCTGATTCTCGATGATTGGGCGGCCGTATTGCCGACGTTGGCGGGCATAATCCAGGGCTGTTTCCAATGCCGCCCGGGCCACCCCGACGGCACTGGCCCCTAAGCACGGCCTGGTCATATCCAACGTCTGCATGGCTATCAGAAACCCGCTGTTTTCAGTGCCGAGCAGGTTATCCACAGGGACCTGGACGTTATCGAAGATTAATTCACCGCTTTGGCAGGCCCGCAGCCCCATCTTGTCATCCACCGCACCCAGGGTCAGTCCTTTGGAATCACCGTCCACGATAAAGGCATTAAGCCCGCCATGGCGTTTCTTTGGATCGGTAGTGGCAAAGACGACATAAAACCTGGCCAGACCGGCATTGGTTATAAAGGTCTTGGTCCCATTGAGGATATAATAATCCCCCTTTCTGGTTGCCAGGGTTCTGATGGCGCCGATATCCGACCCGGCCTCGGGTTCGGTCACCGCCAGGCCGGCCAGTTTGTCATTCTCCCCGCAGACCAAAGGAAGGTAACGTTTTTTCTGGTTTTCATTCCCGACCAGGTTCAGACAGGTGGTGGCCAGCCAGGTCCCACCCAATACCTCGCTAATCCCCAGACAGACGGCACACAATTCCTCAAAAACCACGGCGGTAGTGAGAACGCCGACCCCCTGTCCGCCATATTTTTCAGGAATACATAATCCCGGCAGATTAGCCTTGGCAAATCTTTTAACAATCCCCCAATCAAATCCTGGCCCTTGACGTCTGTCCAGTTCAGCCGCATAGGGTTTCATCTCTTTTTCAGCAAACATCCTGACTGTTTTCTGATAGACGAGTTGTTCCTCGTTGAGGTCGAAGCCAATCATCGCAGACGATCCCTCCTCCATTTGATATATTCAAGGAGATACACCTTCTCCTCTGCCGGCATTTCAGAAAGTAAGGTCATTATCTCGGACAGAATATCATCTTGATTTTCCTTCTGTTCACTATGCACCGGTTTAATGGACTCTTCCAGGAAATAGCTTAAGGGTTTATTCAGTTCCCGGGCTATTTGTTCAATATTAGGGAGATAAAGACGCCTCTTTCCCAACTCGTAATTAGACAGGGCCGCCTGGGTATACCCCAGCCGGGAGGACAGTTCCTCCTGGGAAAAACCGGCTTCTTCCCTGGCCTTTTGAATCTTTTTACCTATAGTTTTATAGATCATCGATCCCAAATTTATGAGGACATTATAATAATTGATGAACTCGTAAAAAGTCGGAACTCGTCTCTTTTCGTCATTCCCGCCTTCGCGGGAATGACGAGTTTTTACGAGACCATCAATAATTAGTTATAATAACAAATTTTTTGAATTTTTACAACAATTCGTCTTGACAATTATTACAAATTGTTATATATGGGTTCTTAATGACAAACTGTTTTACGCCAGATAGAATTTACAAAACAGGAGGTGTGATTTGGAAATAGGTCGTCACTGGGAAACGATCAAAGGAAAACCGTAAGCCCCATTCCATTCACCTTGTCACCTTGAACCCCATCTTCCTATGAAAGGAGGTTTTGAAATGATACCAGATCGGATTCCTCTCGAAAAAGAAGAATTAAAGGAAGTGTTAACCAAGAGTTGGATGACCCACGATGCCATGTGGTTTTATCACTGCCTGCAGGAATTCGGGATCGAGAAGACAAACCTGGTCAACAAAGCAGCGGTTAAGGCGATGGCGTCCATAGAAATTAAACGCCTCCAAAAGGCCTTGGGCCAGGGAAAATTTAATACTATTGATGAATTTAAACATTTTTTTGAGAAAGTCATGGCCATCGTAGCCGGAAGATTCATGAAATATTCTAACCGTTACGCCGACAATGTTATGCGCAGTGAGTGGGAGTCGTGCTTTGCCTATGAGGGCGTCAAGGCTCTGGGCGTCGCTGACCGCTATGAATGCGGTATCATGTTGCGGATTGAAAGCTGGTTTGATACCCTGGGAATAAAATATGAAGTGGAACCCAAAGTGGTGGGTTGCATGATGCATACCGACGGAATATGTTTTAGGAACTATCGATTTTACTTTGACCAATAAGCTTCAAAGGAGGAAAGGTATGATTATCAACGAAGACATTTGGAATATGGTACAGCAGCACCTGGGTTATAATGATGAGGAAATGAAGATGTTCCGTGCCGATCCCCGGAATGAAGATGCCTTATCCAAGACGGCTGCCATGTTGAATAAAACGATTGTTGTAGAGGTTATCGAATCCCATGGTTGTGACAGCGGGCATAAGGCCGGCGACAAGTTCTATTTCGATGGCCGCGGGATAAGCCTTTTAACCAAATTGGGTCCGGCCCGGATCTGTATCTTTGCCTTGCATTCGATTTCTCTGGCCATGCCGGCCCTGGCCGAGCTTTCCTATGCCGGCGTTGATCCCAATGAAATGCGTTTCCGACGATTCGGGTGCCCGGATGTGGGGATACAATGCGGCGGTTGGGGACATATCGTCATGGAAGCGCGAGTCGAAGATCGTCAGAAGATGAATAAATAAATCAGAGGGTGTACGCACCAATAGGAAGGGGGATCCTGGCCATGAATCAGCTCGAAATGCATGAATTAAAAGAGCTCCTGATCAAATGCTGGATAACCCATGACGGCCTGTGGTTCGCCAACTGCCTGCAGCAATTGGGGATCGAGAAGGCCAATGCCTTAAATCTGGCCTCCATCAAGTCCTTGTCGGCCGTAGAGGTTCCCAGAATCATCAAGGCCCTGGGGATGGAAAAAGAGGAAATCAAAACTTTTGAAAAATTTAAAGAATGCTTCGAAGCCCTTTTCTGGGTCGTCAAAGGGGACTTCATGCGATTCAACTATAGTTTTCCGGCCGACAATCTTATGGCCTGGGAGATGGAGCGGTGCTTTGCCTACGAAGGCATGAAGAGGTTGGGAGTGATCGATCGATATCAGTGCGGGGTTCTTTACCGGATCCAGTGCTGGTTCGATGTTCTGGGCCTGGAGTGCCGCTTCGATCCCCCGGTCGGTTCCTGCCTGATACCAAAGACCGGGAGATGTGCCGGAGAGATCCGGTTTTTCTTTTAATGCGAAAAAAAAGTTTCAAGTTGCAAGATGCAGGTTTCAAGTATGACGAATCTTGAATCTTGAACCTTGGACCCTGGACCTTGGACCTATTTTTATTTTTCGTGGTGCCCCGCCCCATACTCCATTTTTTGTAACACATTAGGTTTTTGAAAAGATAGCTTTTATTCACCGCAAAGACGCGAAGAACGCAGAGAGAAACATCTTTGTTCAATCCCGTGAGAGGCGGGACGAAAGCTTTTTCCTTTCTGTCCTCTCAACAGAAAGGAAAAATTTATTCCCTCTTTGCGCCCTTTGCGGCTCTGCGGTGAAAATAGTTTTTCAAAAAGCTAAACTGATATCATTTTATTGTCACACCTGACCGCTTCAAAAAGTCAAAAGGAATAAGAAGCCTAAAAAGGAAGAAGAAATATTGTTGCTCTAAATAAAAAAACGGAAAGGAAAAGAACATGGAAAAGATGACTGCTTTTTGCGGTCTGGGCTGCACCGAATGCCCGACCTTCCTGGCCACCCTGGAGAATGACGATAGTAAGAGGAAAAAGGTCGCCGAACAATGGTCCCAATTTTTCCAAATGTCGCTCAAACCGGAAGACATCAATTGTGACGGATGCCATTCGGCAACCGGAAGGCTTTTCAACCACTGCCAGGTTTGCGAAATCAGGAAATGCGGTCAGGAAAAAGATCTCAAGAATTGCGCTTTTTGTAATGAATATCCCTGCCAAAAATTGACCAATCTATTTATGCTGATCCCCCAAGGAAAAGTCAACCTGGAAGAGATAAGAAAAACGCTGTAGCAGCCCGGAAAAAAAGACCCCTTGACCTCGTATACCGAAACCGTTATCTTCTTCAATAAATTATCCAACAATGAAGGGGGTAAGGAAAAATATCCGAGGAGGGCGCCCATGAATTTTGATTTAACCGAAGAGGTCAAGGGGATTCAGGAAACGGCCCGCCGTTTCGCCGAAAAGGAGATTTTCCCCCACATCAAAGAAGAAGGATTTAAAAGGGACCTGGTGGCCAGGATGGGCGAACAGGGGTTTTTCGGTTGTGCTTTTCCTGTCCGGTACGGGGGATCAGAGGCCGGTTTTCTGGCCCATTCGGTGGTTTGCGAAGAGATCTCCCGGGCCGATTCAGGACTCAGATCTTTATTCAACCTCCAGGCCATGACCGTCCCCTACACCATCATGGAATGGGGGACCCAGGAGGCCAAAGTGATCTCTCGCCCGCTCCCCTTCGGTCGCTTGAGTTCACAGAGAGCTCAGAGAAAGAATATTTTATAAAATCGCTGAGAGGACGATTTTTTAAAACCCTCACGCCTCCGGCGGGGATTCCTTTGCGGGCAACGAGATTTTTGTAATTGCCGTCCCCCTCAACGGCAATTACAAATTATTTTTCTTTGCGAACTCTGTGCGCTCTGTGAGAGATCGTCTTTGAGGTGTGACTGGGCCGTGTTGAAGAAGCCTGTCGATAATATTTTGAGACTGTTAACACTAAGCGGCAGATTTTCCCGGCGCAATTCACTACCCGGCTAACCTGGGGATGGCCTTTCCTTATCCTTACCTGATTGACATTGAATTTTAAAGCACGTTCTGGATTACTGTATTGGCATTTGGAATTGCTATCTGGCGATGTAAGGCGGTAGATCAGGCATGCGCGAGGGCCTGTATACCAGCAAGGCGTTTACCGATACTCGCCCTTGCAATCTTTAAATCGTAAGATGCTTGAAGATTGAGCCAATATTGTGGTGACTGATTGAATGCACGACCAAACAGCAACGCCAGTTCTGCTGTCACCGGACGATCACCTTTGACAACATGAGAAATACGCATAGGCGATACCCCGATGGTGCGCGCGAACTCAGCTTGAGATAGCCCCATTTCTCTCAAAATTTCTGCCAGGAATTCTCCCGGATGAATTGCGGGCAAACCATTCTTAACCATGTTTGTATCTCCTTTAGTGATAATCAACGATTTCCACTTCATAAGCATCACCATTTTCAAAGCGGAAACAAACGCGCCACTGGTCGTTTATGCGAATGCTCCATTGACCGATGCGGTCACGAGCCAACGCTTCCAATCTGTTGGAAGAGGGGATACGCAGATCGTCGAGGCAGATGGCCCCATCCAACTGTGTCAAGCGCATTGCTGCGCGTTTCAGTATTTCCGACAGCAAGCGGCGTGATTTTCCGGTGGCAAAGAAGTGTTCCGTTTCGGAAGAGGCAAAAGTTTGAATCATGGGGCTACTATAAACATATTGTTTATGAATGTCAAGAATAAAAGTCCCTTGGACGGCTTGAAATTTTTTCTTTTTTGAGGTACTAATAGCCACGACGTTCAGGGGGCGGGGATCAGGGGTCTGAGGGATTAGACCGAAATAAAGTTTCAAGTTTCAAGATGCAGGTTTCAAAAAAACAAATCAGCAAAAATCATGAGAGTTTAATAAGCATTATAAAGAAGGGATTCCCATGACCGGATCAGACAAGAAATATCTCCCCCATTCAACCGGTTGTTTTCTGTGCGGCGACGAAAACGCCTGCGGGGCCTTTGCACCTACCGGACCCTCTTCTGCCGGGTGAAGGGACAGGGAGGGATGAGCGACGACAATCGCAATAAATGGATATTTTTCTCCCTGGGCTGGCTGGGGATGGTCCTTTATTTCACCCAGCGCTGGATATTCGGACCCGTCATCCCGGCCTTGATGAGAGAGTTTCAGATCACCAAAACCGCTGTCGGAACCATCGGCTCGGCATCTATCATGGGGTATATGCTCTCGCCCATCCTGGCCGGCTGGCTGTCGGACCGGTTTGGCCGCAGACGAGCCATCCTGTTCGGCCTCTTCGGCTTTTCAGGGATGACGGTTCTTTGTGGACTGGCCCAGGGTCCCGATCAATTGTTTGCCGCCCGTTTTCTAACCGGTGTGACGGAACCCTTCTTCTTTATTCCCTTGCTGGCCTTTACCCTGGAGCTTTTTCCTGAACGGCCCGGATTTTTTCTGACCCTTATGTCCTCCGGGTCTTCCCTGGGCTGGTTTGTCGGCCCAGCCTTGGCCGGTGGGCTCTTAAATTCTACCGGCAATTGGCGAAGCCCTTTCTGGCTGGCCGGAATAATCGGGTTGGCCCTGGGCGGATTACTTTTATATTTCTGGCCCAAGCTGGAAATCCAGAAACCTTCCGGCCCCTATTTCAAAAAAGGACTTTTCAAGTCAGGCCGTATCCTGATGCTTATTTTATTGGGCCTGGTGGCCGCCTTCCAGATCTCGGCCGAATTCGGGTTTACCATGTGGTATCCGGCCTACCTGGAATTGGAAGTTGGGCTGACCACGGCCGTGGCCGGGATCATGGCCGGTTTGTACGGCTTGGGTCAATTTATCGGACGGCCTGTCCTGGGCTGGATATCCGACAGGGTGGGCTATCATAAGGTGGGAACAATCAGTGGCCTGGCCCTGACCCTTTTTTTCATCCTGGCCCTGGCCGTAAAACATCCGACCTCCCAGGGTCTGTTTACCCTTCTGGCCGGCTTTATCGGCTCCGGAGTCATGGGCGCCCTGTGGACCTCAACCGGTCTGATCTTTTCCGATTTTAAAGGACTGGCCCTGGGTCTGATCACAACCCTGGGTTATGCCCTGGCCACCCTGGCCCCGGTTTTTATCGGCTATATCGCCGACCAACACTCGGTCGGCCTGGGCCTCTGGCTGGTGTGCGTGCCGGCTGCTTTTCTGGCTGCTATGGCCTTTCTGGTTTCCAACCTGGTAAAGGCTTCTGCAGGAGGCCAATCGGAAGGGGGAGCCCGGTCATGAATCAGCTTGAAAAGAATGATTTAAAAGAACTCCTGATAAAATGCTGGATGACCCATGACGGCCTGTGGTTTGCCAACTGTCTGCAGCAATTGGGTATTGAGAAGGCCAAAGCCTTAAATTTGGCCTCCATCAAGTCATTGTCCGCCATAGAAGTTCCCAGAATCATCAAGGCCCTGGGGATAGAAAAGGGGAAAATCAAAACCTTTGAAAAATTCAAAGAAGGCTTCGAAGCCCTTTTCGGGGTCGTCAAAGGGGACTTCATGCAATTCAACCATAGTTTTCAGGACGACAATAGGATGCACTGGACTATGGAGCGGTGCTTTGCCTATGAAGGAATAAAGAGGCTGGGAGCGATCGATCACTATCGCTGCGGGCCTCTTTACCGGATAATGTGCTGGTTTGATGTGTTGGGAGTGAAATACCGTTTCAATCCTCCGGTGGATTTGTGCCTGATACCAAAGACCGGAAGATGTACGGGGGAGATCCGGTTTTTCTTTTAAAACCAGAAGGAGAACAAATGAGGGTTGATATAAGTGACCGTAAAGACAGCCGGCGTATAGACGATATCCAGCGCATGCTATCCAAGGTGTTTTGGAGCCCTGGAATAACCAAAAATGAGATATTGAAAGGGATAAAAAATTCCGCCCTGGTCGTGGGGGCCTATACGGAAAAGGGTGAGCAGATCGGTTTCCTGCGGGTGGTGTCCGATAAGGTGCGGTTTGCTTATCTCATGGATGTGGTGGTCCATGAAAATTACCGGCGACAAGGGATAGGTCAAAAGATGGTCCGATTCGCCCTTTCCCATCCGGAACTAAAAGACGTCAACCAGTGGATCCTCCGGACGCTTGATGCCCATGGGGTTTATAAAAAATTGGGTTTTGAGCCCTTGAAAAATCCGGAGAAATGGATGTCCCTCATGAAACCAAGGCCGGACAGACCCACCTTTACCGGCGGATAAAGGCCTCCGAAAGAAACCAATGCCTATCGAAGGAATCAGTCATATCACCCTCATCGTTCAAGACCTTGAACGGACGGCAAACCTGTTCAAGTCGGTATTGGGCGTTGAGGAGGTCTACGCCAGTGGGGAACAAACGTTCTCTTTGTCTAAGGAAAAATTCTTCTTTTGTGCGGGGGTATGGCTGGCCATCATGGAAGGCCGCCCCCTTTCCGAGCAAAGCTACAACCATATAGCTTTCAAAATCCCGGAAAGTGAACTTGAGGAGTCAAAAAGACGCCTGGAAGAGGTCGGCGTTGAGTCCCGGGAGGGGCGGCCGCGGGTCCAAGGGGAAGGGCGATCACTGTACTTCTATGATTACGACAACCACCTCTTTGAATTACACACGGGCACCCTTCAAGAGCGGCTTCAAGCCTACGGGCAATCCAACCGTTCTTCTGAAGGACCAATCCACCGATAAAATAGAACTTCCAAGGGTAAAAACTCCATCTGCTACCAAAGCCCCTGGGTCATGGCCCCGCATTGAACCGGCTTAAACCCGTCAAAAGAGATATCCCGTACGGTTTTCATGTTCTGCCACAGCATCTGGTAGCCTTTAAGCCGACGGAAGGGTTTCAGCTTTCGATGAAATAATTCCATTTCGATTGCGGTAGCCTGGCGCCGGTCGCCGACGGCACCGAGAAGCCGGACAGCCGGCGCCTTGCCGAACCGGCCCTGCCAGAGGGATCGATACCAGAATAATCGGCTGCTGTTGACGGCCAGCACACAAACCCGCGGGTTATGTTTTACATTTCTGGCCAGGGCATAAAAAAACTCATCAAAGAAGAATCCGCTGGGGTCCTCCCGCAATACCAGAGATCCCACAGGGGTCAGATGGGGTGTGCCGTCGTCATTAACGGTGGCGATGGCGTAATGCAGGGAGGTGCTCCGGGCCTCCCCGAAAGTCCTTCGTATAGCCGGCCAATAAGGGGTGATATCCATATTTTTCCTCCAATCCGATGATGTTGATTTTATTTATAAGCCGGCTTACGGTACACCTGTTCATAGGCGCGACAAAAGGGACACAGCCGGCGTTCCATTCTTACCAACTGGAAGGCTATCCCGTTACCTTTTTTACGGGCGTAGCGGCAAATGGGACAGGTGTCTTTGCAAAATTTGGCCCTGGCCATGGTTCGGGGATCCACCCGTCTCTCCGGTTCGTTGTCTATAGGTCTTTTTACCTGCCGGGTACCGATCGCATAAGACAGGCCCATTCCAAGGCAAACCAGCGAAGTCCAGATCTTGACCCCGTTCAGGGCTTCCGGCCGAAAAAGGGCAGCCGGGATCAGGATCAGACCGCGGGCCAGGTAGATGCCCGAAATGATGACCAGGGCCGGTTTGAGGAGGGGAAAGGGGGATATGACCCCGGCCCCGGAAAAGGCATAACCGGCCCAGAGAAAGAGGATAAGGGTCATGCCAACGGCCAATATCGCCGGCACAGGCGAGCCAGCGGCGGCCATGGCGGATAATCGTTCGCCGGCCCCGAAAAAACGATACCATTCGGCGCCGCCGATGATAATGGCAATGTGCAGAAAACCAGCCAGGAGGCTCAACCACGCTCCTAAGAGCAAGGGATAATTGGGCTGACGTTTCATTTTTTCCTCAATTCGTGTAACAACAATAAAGGTTTATTCTGGCGCATTTCTCTTCCTTGTCTTAAATAGCCAACCAAGATGAATGATTAGTATTATGAACAGGAGCATACTGTATGTTGGAACTGGGCCGAGGATGAAAAGTATCCATAGCCAAAGAATGCTGTATAAGGCGGCCAGCAATCCGACTTTCAGGCTCTGGTTGACAATCAACAGACCAATGATGCCTATCGGTGATAAACAAATGCCTATGAACCACATGATATCTGCAGTTGATGAGAACGGCCTGCCTCGGCCGGCTTCAGCGCGGGCTTTGATGCCTATTAACATCCGTCGTTCCATGAGGTAGTGCATGGGCATTATGAAAAAATACTTTAAATGATCCACCCAACCTGACAATGGTCGCCCATGAGTTCGGACAATCAATCGCGTTTGCCTGGGGTCAATTTCGTTGAGCAGGAAGCATCCCCAACCTTTCAAAACAAAAGATTTTCCCGGGTCCACCGCGACAACGGGCCAGTCGTATTTGATCACACTTTTGGACTGATCAATCGAGGCACTGATAATGCGACCGACTTTCATGTCCTTAAATTCCGGCTCAATCCGCTTTTGGTCCCGAAACTTATATCCCAGCGGTCTTTCAATAAACCAGTAACTGTAAAAACCGCCTCGATCCGCTCCCAATTGAATCAGCCAATCCCAAACCTCCGAAATCGGGGCATTGATTGTAATACTGCGTGTCGAACTGATAAATGGTGTTAAGTGGTCTCCCGGCATCGACCTTGAGACTTCTTGATCGGTGGAGCCCCATGTGAAAATCAAAGGTTTTATCACTGTGATACCGATTATCAACTGGAGACCGATGATACATAGGAGAATTAATACATATCTGACGGTCTTGTTCATATACGCCCCACCTTTTTAGATTCTTACAAAGTACATCTATCAAGTATCCAGCATCATTTCGAAAGATTGAAACCGTCCCGGTCGGGCTTAAGACCCAATTTTAAATAGCTTTGGTTAGGTTTAACCAAGATTATTTTCATGCTTTGTCATTGCCCCAGGAGGGGGCAAGAAGGTTTTTAACTCCTTCTTCCTCATGCCCATTCATAGGCATTCCGGATCCGCACCCTGGCGCCCATTTGTTCGAACAAACGGAAAAGACCGTAACGGGTCCGATCCAGGAAAAGAAAATCCGGGTTCATCTCCATGTAGCGGCGCAATTTAAACATTTCGTTGGAAAGTGCCCGGCCCTCACGGATAAAGTTTCCGTTGGCTTTGAAATCAAAAACCTCTTCCCGGTACAATCGGCCAAACCATTCTCCAAAGCGCTGCATAACCTGAAACAACTGTTCCTGGACTTCCGGTTCGATACCGGGGCGAATCAGTTTCAGTTTCCGAAACAAATGGAAATGGGCTTCCTGGTCCTGTTGCAGGATCGCCCCGGGAAGTTGCCGATAATGATGAACAAAATCCGGGCTGAGCCGTTTGACACAACCGAAATCGACCAGCCCGACGGTCAAATCCCGGTTGATGATAAAATTGCCCGGGTTGGGATCGGCATGGAAACAATTAAGGTTATACAGACTCGTTATAAACAAGTCGTACAACCGCTGGGCTACGGTATCCCGGGCCTCCCGGCCGGGGTTTGACCTCAGCCATATATGGAGCGGCCTTCCGGATAGAAAGGTTGTGCTCAAGACGTTGGCGGAGGTTTTATCTTTTCTGACCTCCGGAATTTGCAGGTGGTCCATTTTCAGGTGCCTGCGGAAAAAAAGGATATGGCGGGCTTCCTGTTGGTAGTCGACCTCCTCCAGAAGCCGTCCTTCAATTTCCTGTAAGGCCGGACCGATCAGTTTGTACTCGGCCAGGGGCCGGGTCAGGTTTCTGATCAATTGAATATCGCTGGTGATGGTGCTCCGAATGCCGGGATATTGCACCTTGACCGCCAATGGGGTGCCGTGGCGGTCCGTGGCCCGGTGGACCTGTCCCAGGCTGGCCGCAGCAAAGGCCTGGGGTTCGAAGGTATGAAAAACCTTTTCCGGCGCTTGGCCAAAGGCATTTTGGATGGCTTTCCGTACCAGGGCCTGATTCATGGCCGGCACCTGGTTATAAGATTTTTCCAGTTCTTTCCGAACCGCGGCCGGGAAAATGTCCAGTTCCAGACTCAACAGTTGGGCGATCTTTATGGCCGTGCCTTTCAGTACGCTCAAACCTTGAAATACAATCCTGGCGCTTTCGCGTTCCAGATCGGCCCTGGCCTCTTCCCTGCCGGTTGCGGATAAAAACGGTTTTTGGGCGACGTACTTTAATAATTTGCCGCCCACCTGGACCGCGGTTTTACTTCCGGCGAGGCTTCTTCGCCATTTCCCCTGGGGTATTTCGTTTTTCATCGGTTTCATCCATAAAGGCGCGTTTCATTTTATGCAGGGTGTCGACCTGCTGACGAAAAAAATCAAATCGGGTCAAAACATGTTGTTTGAATAAAAACTGGGCGATATCAAAGATTTTATTCACGATGCCGGCCTTAAGAAAGCTGGTGGCCAGACTGAGACTTTTGTCGATCAACAGGCTGGTATCATTGAACTGGTCGGATTTGTCGTTTAACCAATAGAGAATGACGCCGATATAATAATCCCAAACAAATTGTACCAGTATTTCCTGAAAGACCTGCTCCGGTATTTCTCCCCTTTCCACGGCCGCCTCGAACAGGGCGTTGACGGTATCGAAAAAAAGGGCCCGAATGGCCTGCAGTTGTTTAACCTGTTGGATTAAGGAAAAGAAAATCGTCTTAAAACTCTCCTGGACAAACTCCCGGTCCGGCAAAAAAAGCTCCAGGCTTGTTTCCAGGAAGGTTTGCAGTTGCTCCTGGAGGGTGAATTTATTAAAGCCCCGGATGGATTTAAGCCGCATCGCACAAGTCTGAAGCTGTTGCTCATAATAGGCAAAGAGAATCGATTCCTTGGTCGGAAAATAGTTGTAGATCGTCGCCTCCCCGATGTCAGCCCCCTTGGCGATGGCCCTCATCGTGGTATCCTTAAGGCCCTTTTCAGTGATGATTTCTACGGCGATCTTGATTATCTTGATCCGGGTTTCCATTTTTTTCTCGTTGCTGATCTTCATCGTTGGCACCTGTTTAATATTTTTTACTTCATATTAAATCCATATTTGTTAAGTTTAATATATAGCAGTTTTATTTAAATGCAAGCTTTTTTTTAATCGCAGATTTTTTATCTATCCTTTTGAGTGAGGTGTCGCCCCTCATTTAGGTCGGATTTCTATGGGCCTTTATCTTATTGGAAAAAATGCTTGACATTCTTTCCAATAAGTGGATATTTTTATTATCAGTTATTTATTTAATCGGGAATAATTATGACCAGTTATGACTCTCCCCTGAAGGAAACGATCAAAGCCATCATCCTTGACTTCCAGGATGATTCCCCGCAGACCGGAGTCCTCCGACGCTTACGTATCGAAGCGGTGCCGGGAAAGGCTGCTGTCTGCATCGGTGTGCGCCGAGGCGGTAAGTCCACCTACCTGTTTCAAGTCATCCAGCGGCTTCTGGAGAGCGGAGTTTCGTTGAAAAATATTTTGTACCTTAATTTCTTCGACGACCGTCTCCATAACCTTCGACAGGACAATCTCGGGTTGATCAACGAAGCCTACTTTTCGATTTACCCGGAGAAGAAAAATACCGAGACGGTTTATTGTTTTTTCGACGAAATTCAGGTTATTCCCGGCTGGGAGCCTTTCATTGACCGGCTCATGCGGACCGAGAAATGTCAGGTCTATCTCACGGGATCATCGTCGCAGATGCTTTCAAAGGAAATTGCCACTCAAATGCGCGGACGGGCGTTGTCATGGGAGATGTTTCCCTTCTCGTTCAGAGAATTTCTGGATTACAAGGGTATCGAAAGCGTAGGTCCGCTATCGACAAAGAAGCGTCTCCTCATCCAGAGGGCCTTTGAGGAATACTGGGAGACCGGGGGCTTCCCCGAGGTTGCCGGCCTTAGCCGAATCTTAAGAATCAAGATCCATCAGGAATATTTTCACACTATTTTGTTCAGGGACTTGATCGAGCGTCACGACGTCTCCCATCCCAAGGCGGTGTCCGATCTCGCCCATTGGCTTGTGGACAACACGGCCTCCATGTATTCTATCAATAGACTGACAGGATACCTGAAATCGTTGGGTCACAAGGCCCCCAAGTCGGCAGTGGCTGATTACCTGGAATGGTTTGAGGACGCCTATTTCCTCTTTACGGTGCGGCTATTCGACGCATCGCTGATGCGCAGTAACACTAATCCGAAAAAAATTTATTGTATTGATCACGCCCTGATCCGTTCAGTGTCGTCTGGGATTCTGGTTAATTCCGGACATCTCCTGGAGAATCTCACTTTCACGGCCCTTCGTCGCCTTTATCCGGAGATCTACTATTACAGGACAAAGACCGGCAAGGAGGTCGATTTCATCGTTTCGGGACAGAACCGCAAGCCGATGTTGTTTCAGGTGTGCGAGTCTCTGACCGGACCGCAGACCAGGAAGCGGGAGGTTGCGGCTCTGAGCGAAGCGATGGCCGAACTAAATCTCAAGACCGGAACCATTGTGACCAGGAACGATGTCGAACGGATTGATGGGGCCATTGAGGTGGTCCCCATATGGCGTTTTCTGCTTGATCTTTCGGAATCGACGGAGTAATTGCATCAGATGAGCACGCTGGTCTACTCATGGTAGGAAAGAGAAACCAGTTATGTTAATTGATCGGTTTTCGCCGCACTACGATGTAAGTGCCCAATACCAAATTAACATTCAAGCGCCGATTGAGCGAGTGTATCAGGCCGCACGCTTTATGGACATGAGTGATTCCAGAATAGTGCGCTGGCTCTTTCGTTTGCGTGGTCTTCATGGAACCAGCCTTACCCTTGAGGGCATGTTGAAATGGGGATTTGTTTTCCTGGCCGATATCCCCAGGGAAGAGATTGTTTTTGGGCTGATCGGACGCTTTTGGACCCGTTCCGCCCAGGTCCAGTCCCTTGACGCCGATGCTTTTATTCAATTTAACCGGCAAGGATTCGCCAAAGCCGTTGGGAATATGGCCTTCATGTCCCAGGGCAACGGGTCTGTTCTGGTCACCACAGAGACCAGGGTCCATTGTCTCGATCAGGCCAGTCGGCGTTATTTCCGGCGGTATTGGTTGCTTATCGGTCCCTTTAGCGGCCTGATCCGCAAGGAGTGGCTCCGGCTAATCAAACAGCAGGCAGAAAGGCTGCCGAGCCAAGGGTGATCGGTTCCTCCTCGACCTTGGGGAGCCAAAAAATCAATTAGCCACGGACCCACTTAGACGTACACGGACGATAAAAAATATACGTTAAATTCGATTAAATAACAGGAGATCACCATGGAAAAACCTGCCCCACAATGCGTAAAATGTACCGTCCTTCGCTGCGGTGCTGAAGAAAAGAATAAAAAAGTGCCGTCATCCTGCCCGACTGAAAAGTACCCGGATCTGATCAAGGAAGTGACGGAGAAATACAAGCTGCCTGAGAACGAGGCCGTAAATAGGGGCTGGCTTGGTTTGATGAACAAGGTTCGCAATCCCGAAAGACCGAGAGAAGCGCTTTCCTACACCCGGGTGGATGAAATTATGGAATATGCCAAAATCCGGGGAATGACCCGATTGGGTATCGCCACCTGTTACGCCCTGATGCGTGAATCGCGATTTTTGTCCGAAATTCTTGAAAATAATGGATTTGATGTAGTCTCCGTATCCTGTCTCTGCGGGGAAGTGCATCCCAAAGAGGTGGGCATGCCGGGTAATATTTTATGCAATCCTATCATGCAAGCCGAGGTGCTTAACCGGGAGAAGACAGAGCTGAACATCATGGTCGGCCTTTGCCTGGGACACGACATCCTGTTTTTGCGCAACTGTAAAGCGGAGACCACCCCCCTGGTGGTCAAGGACCGGGCCCTGGGCCATAACCCGGTAGCCGCCCTGTACCTCAGTCAGGGTTTTTTCAAGGACCGGTTTATCAGAAGATAAGATCAAAAAGTTGGATTTGAAAGACCGCGCCATGCTTGCAAAATGGATAGTCGAGAGCCTCGACGAATTGTCCGATGCCGAGATCGAGGCGCTATGGGCTGAGGAGGCGAGGCAGCGTCTGGATGAGTTGGAGCGAGGGTTGGTGACTGAGATACCGGCTAAAGAAGTCCTTCGCCGAGCGAGGGCCGCAATCTCGTGAAGTCGATTGGTTTCCATCCTGATGCGGGTAAATACTACAATGAGCCGGTTAATATGAATACCCGACAAAAGAGTAATTCATTCCTGACGCTTCTTTGTATTGCGATTACCTGGGTATTCCTGCTGCAAGACGGCAATGGCCTGTACGCCTTATCCAGATGGTCCCATGATCCCTCCACCGCCCAGGTTGAGCTTGTTGTTCAAAAGCCGCCAAGCGGCAGTTTCAAATACCAGAGCAGTCTCCTTTCGTTAAAGCCCAGTGAGGGCTTATTCCCCGGTCATTTAGTGGCATCTGACCCCGATAGGTTCCGGCCTTTCATTGAATCTCTTCATTTCACGGAGAAGCAGGCCGGCGGACAGCCGGTCCGTACACCCACCTGCCATCTTCTTTCAATTCTCAAGAAAAAAAACCGATGTCATCAATCCTCGGATGACGATCCACCTCCTCTTGAATCCTCACTGTCATAACTGATTTAGTACGAAAATAGATTTTTGGCACGGATTTCACGGATTACACGGTTCAAACAATTGGGTATCCCTCGATCCCGTTAAGTCTGGATTGAGGGATGACCAACATCCGCCTTCGGCGGAAGCTGGTCTCAAGAAAAGGGAAGGCTCTTTTCTTGAGAAATGAGTTGGTAAACCGTGTAATCCGTGTGTCAGGCTTTGTGCCTGACCCGTGCCTAAATAAGTCTTTGGCTGTTCCATTTTCATGCTTCACGGGCGCCTAACGCCCAGAGGAGAATGCCATGCTAACTAAACGCATAACGACATCTTTAGGAAGACTTTGTCAGCGGCTTAACAGAAAAATCATAGAAAATGATCTGAATCCTTATAATGAAAATCTTCCTAGTCTGAAATTGATTGGCAATATCGGCTTGTCGAGTGGGGCCGGTCTCATCTACAATTGGCCCGTTTTACTGCTCTATCTGTTGACCAGGAAATTTAAAAAAAAACAAGCCGGATGAAAATCAATACGATGGACCGCAGGCTGACAATGGGTTTTCCCCTGATCTGAACCGGATCAAGAGAGGGATAGGTGCCAAAAATGAGAAAATCGGTAGTTGTATTATGTTATTAATTACTGTAAAACGATAAAAAAATATTACAATATAATATTTTTTTATTGACATAATCTTGGCGTTCCTGTAAATTATCTTTCATTCCAACAGAGGAGGAATTGGATTATGGAAAATACACAACGGATCACAAAGGTCAGCCGCAACCTGAGGCGAATCTGCACGGGTCTGATTTACGGACTGCCAATAGCCTGTGCCCTTTTTTGGATTTTCTTTAACCGGCTCTATGCCCTGGTGCCGATGATACCTCTGCCAGTCCATGTCAATTCCGCTCTCCCTGCCCTGAGCCGCTTCCTGGCCTTTCTGGTCGATTTAATCCCGCTGGGCGCAGTTATTTACGGCCTGCAAAAGCTCAGAAGCCTGTTCGGGCTTTATGAAAACCGCATGATATTCACAGAGCAAAATGTGGCTTGTTTCCGCAGCCTGGGGCGGATTTTGATCCTATGGGTGATAGGTGATGTAGCCAGAAACTCCCTTTTGAGTGTCGTCCTGACGATAAACAATCCACCGGGTCAAAGGGTGATTACCTTCGGACTTTATTCTGCCGATTTCACCGGCATCTTCGTGGGCCTTGTCATACTGGTCATCTCCTGGGTAATGGATGAAGGCCGCAAAATCCAGGAAGATCAGGCTTTGATTGTTTAGGGAGAGGGATATGGCCATCATTATTAACCTGGATGTCATGCTCGCCAAACGAAAAATAAGATCAAAAGATCTGGCCGAGTTTGTGGGGATTACCGAACAAAATCTATCGCTCATCAAGACGGGGAAGGTGAAAGGCATTCGTCTGTCCACCCTGAATGCCATTTGCAAGTACCTGGATTGCCAGCCGGGAGATATTCTTGAGTACCGGGAGACTGACTCCTGACGAGCCTTGAGCCTTGCGGCCATATTTTGGAAAAGGATCCATGAGCCAAATTAATTTATTCGGAAAAATAAAATTCCCGGCCTTCCTGGTATGGGCGGCCATAATGCTCCTCTTCTCATCTCCGGCTTCGGCACGGTATGATCCCGCACTTCAATGGTACACCGTCCGGACGGACCACTTTATCATCTACTATCCAAAAGGGCATGAGTTGCTGGCCCAGCGTGTGCTCGCCCTGAGTGAGAAGGTCCATAAGGATATCACCGGCTACCTGGGCGTTGAGCCACGCCGGTGCCCGATCGTTTTGGATCCCGGCACGGACCTCTTAAACGGGTACATGTCTATATTCCCCAGCCGGATATCCCTCTATGAGACCCCTCCCTATTCTTTTCGGGGATTCAGTCCGGGCTCTGACCTTGTGGACCTCGTCTTCACCCATGAATACACCCACTTTGTCCATCTCACGACCAGGCGCGGCTGGTATGGACATTTAACCGATATTCTGGGTGACGGGCTGGCTATCTCGAATATTGTATCTCCAGGATGGATGGCCGAGGGTGTCACGACCAACACCGAGACCCTGTTCACCGACGGCGGCCGCGGGCGGTCTCCGCTCTTTAAGGCTGAAATGCGATCATTCACCGAAGGCCCCGGCCTCTGGAACCTTAATTCGGCCGCGGTGGCCTCACCCTATGCACCCCCGCGCAGTAGAATTTATCTGGCCGGATACCACCTGGTGGACTATCTGAACCGCACTTATGGCCAGGATGCCTTTGCCAGGTTGAGTAAATACCAGGCCGAACATCCTTTGGGGGGATCGACCGAGGCCCTTGAACAAGTGACTGGAAAATCGCCGCAGGAGTTCTACAAGGATTTTTTAAACGATTACCTGGCCCAGTCAGTCCTGATCAAAAAAGAGGCCCTTTCCGTCGGTCTTCCTTCGGGCCAGGTTGTTCTGGCCGAAGATCAGAACCTGGACAGTTTTGATCCCCATTTTTGGACGGAAAAGGGGACCATCACGGCCATCAGGAGAGGCTATGACCAGAAGACCGCCCTGGTAGAGGTCGACCCGGTTACGGGGAAAACCATCAGGGAGATTAAAACCGGCCTCCTGGCCAATCTCTCGGCCCGGAGACTCCCTGACGGACGACTCCTCCTGCCCGAGGTTTTTTATCACCCCCTGGGAGAGAGGACCATCGATACCACGGACCTGGTTATCTATGACCCAAAGACAAAAGTGCATAAGCGTCTCACCAGGTCCCAACATATCTATTCCGCGGACCTCTCCCCGGATGGCAAGACTTTTGTCGCCACCCGCAGGAAGGGCATGTGGATCGACCTGGTGCTCCTCGATGCCGACGGGTCGAACGTCAGATCTCTCATCTCCAAGACCGGCCTGTATTTCGAGGCCCCCTGCTGGTCTCCTGACGGATCTCGCATAGCCGCAGTGGTCAAGAGCGGACGGAATTCGGATATCGTCCTCGTGGACCCGGTGACCGGTGCCATGGAACTCCTGTTTAAATCCGATGTGGCCGAAGACCATGAGCCGGAATTTTCTCCGGATGGGCAATGGATCATCTTCTCCTCAGACCGTAGCGGGATCTGGAACATCTATGCCTGGAATCTGGCTGAAAGAAACCTATTCCAATTGACCTCGGTCTCTTATGCTGCCGGCGCCCCCCATTTATCCCGGGATGGGAAGACCCTCTCTTTTTCATACCTGACCAGGGGCGTAAAGCAGGTCCGCATCCTGCCTTTCAATCCGGCATCAGGCAACCCCGTCGATGTGGAAAGGCCGTCGGTCGGCGAAGGGCCGGATCTGAAACGTCTGCAGCCGGAGGTCACCTTCACCGGCACAAAAGGGATTTCCCTGGAGGCCTACAAGCCTTTTGTCCACATCCCCTATTTCAGCTCCGATGAAAAGGGGGCACAGGCCGGACTGTACATCATGGGAGCGGACCCCGTAGGCATAAACAGCTATTCGGTGAACCTGCTCTACGGGTTTAATTCCAGCCGGCCGGGGTATGATATATACCTGACCAATAAATCCTTCTGGCCCACTTTGTCGGCCAGGATCTATGACACTTCCGTTGAGGGAAACACCATCGGCCACGGCCAGAATTTCTGGTTCCGGGAAAGGGGCGCGGAATTCTCTGCAGGACTGGGTATCATTCACCGGGTCGTTCCGGACCAGATCCATTCCTCATTGCGGATCGGGCCAAGGTTAAGGCATTTCAACAGCCTCGACGATAAGGCCCGTGTAAGCGATGATGCGGATCAATCGGTCGGATTCTTTGGTGAGGTGCGGGTGTCCAGGAGGCCGGATTCGGCATTAAGGGATATGGTCTCTTCCTGGGGGGAAGACCTTTACCTTGCCTATGAAAAGGGGCTCTCCGGACTGGGCGGGAATCTCCCCGGTTACAATTGGGTTGTTTCCGCCACCCAATATGTACCTTCTTTTTTAAAACACCAGGGCCTGGCCCTGACCGTTACCCATCAGTCCCAGAAGGGTCTGCTTTTTTACAGCAAGGCCCTGAGCCTCCCCCGGGGGTATGGTGACCAGGACACCGAGGGCGGCCTGGATAAAAGAAACAACCTTCTCTTGAGGGCCGAGTACCATTTTCCGATCCTTTATACCGATAACGGATATGGTCTCTATGCCTATCACAGTAACCTCCTGAAAGGCTCTCTTTTTGTGGACTATGGCGCCGGCTGGGACGGCGGCTTTGACTGGGATTCATGGACCGGAAGAGCCAGGACATCCATAGGTGCCACCCTAACGAACAAGTGCGTCCTGCTGGCCGTCCTGCCCATTGAATTCGGCATCCAGGCCGGATACAAGGTCCGGGAAGGAGGCGGTTTTGCGAATTTTATCTTAAAGATTGACTTGTAATGGAAAAAAGGCTTGACATGGGAACTTCTGTGGATTATATTCGATACATGTTGAATTATCGAAATGAAAATTTAGAAAAAATGGCCGGCATGTTTAAGGCCTTGTCACACCCCAACCGTCTTCGGATCTTTCTGCGTCTCATCTCCTGCTGCGTCCCGGGGACGGTTCACCGCCTCGATGAGGAGGGGAGCAAATATGTTGGGGACCTGGGCAGGGACTTGGGGATCGTGCCCTCCACAGTGTCCCATCATATCAAGGAACTCCGTCGAGCAGGCCTTATTCGAATGGAACGGCGCGGGCAGAAGATCGAGTGCTGGGTGGATTCTGAAGTGATCAAAGAGCTGGCCGGATTTTTCTCCGCCTAAAGCAGGCCATTTTTTTTAAGCTTATATTTCGATATTTGTAGAAATATCAAAATAGGAGGAGCGAATCATGGAAAGACAACATGAAGAAGAGTCCATTCGGGAAGCAGTCAGGGAGAGGTATGGAAACATAGCCAAAAGCGGGGTTCCGGAAGTCAAAACGGCAGTTCCCCTGTCCTGCTGCGGCAAATCCGCGAAGCCCTTAACGGAGCTTTCAAAGTACATGGGTTATACGGAAGAACAGCTTGCAGCCGTCCCGGACGGGGCCAACCTGGGTCTCAGTTGCGGCAATCCGGTGGGAATAGCCGGTGTGCGGCCGGGAGAGACGGTTTTGGACTTGGGAGCGGGCGGCGGGTTCGACAGTTTCCAGGTGGCGGGACAGGTGGGAGAGGCGGGACGGGTTATCGGCGTCGACATGACCCCCGAGATGGTCAGCACGGCGCGAAAGAACCTTTTAAAAGGCCATTTTCCCAATGTGGAGTTTCGTCTGGGTGAGATCGAGCATTTGCCGGTCGGGGATGGGGCCGTGGATGTCATCCTGTCCAACTGCGTTATCAATCTTTCCCCTGACAAGGTCCAGGTCTTCCGCGAGGCCTACCGGGTTCTCAAACCCGGAGGCCGGCTTTCCATCGCGGACATCGTGGCCACTTCCCCTATGCCCGAAAGCCTTCGGAACGACCTGGCCTTGGTGACCGGATGCATCGCCGGTGCGGCTACCAGCGAAGAACTTGAAGGAATCCTTGACCAGGCCGGGTTTGTGGATATCCTGATTGACTTGAAAGAAGAGAGCCGCGAACTGATCCGCCAATGGGCCCCGGGGCGAGACGTGCACCAATACATTGTCTCGGCCATCATTCAGGCCACCAAACCGTTTGACGGGGCTCGACCGGCTGACGGGCAGAAGCTGTCAGGAGGCCTAAGCGGGGCGAAATTGAAAGGAAACGGCCAACTTGACACCAGGGCTATTAAGAAGCAGGTTTATAAGAACCTTGAATCCGGGCTCCACTGCGCCGAGGCCCTCTCCAAAACAGTCCTGGAGGCGGTTTCCCCTGAATCGCACCCGGATGTGGTCAAGGCCTCATCAGGATTCGGGGGGGGCATTGCCGGAACCACGGAGGACCTCTGCGGCGGGTTTACCGGTGGGGTACTGACGTTGGGTGCACTGCTCGGCCGTGACAGTGGGCTTGAGGAACTTAAAGATTGCGGGCGCCTGATCAAAGAGCTCAGAAAACGATTCTTGAAGGAATTCGGAAGTGTCCAATGCGGGGCCATCCTGAAGGGATTCAATGAGGCCCAAAAGCCTTTCATGTGCGCCAAGGTTACGGCCAAAGGGGCCGAGATCGTAGCGGATCTGCTCAACGAATACCAAAAGGAAAGCACAAAGGATTTGTCAACGCTTTGTTGCGGGCCGAAAGAAAAGGTGGCTTTAGGGACCTGCCCATTCGGTGCGACCTGTTAAGGCCTTAGCGGTTATTTTTCAGGCTACTTGTGGCAAATAACCACCTGGCCCCTTTTTGATTGTGACTGAATTTTTCAGTCAGGTTTGTTAAGGCCGATTTGGTAGTATCTTGGCCTGCATCCACGGGAGCCAGACCGGGGTCCTTAAGGACCCCGGTCAGCCGGTAAGAGATATTCGCCGGAACAGCCGGAATTTCAGCCCCGGTATCCTTCAGATCGAGGGGGAGGATCGCCGGTGATTCTCGCGGATACCAACATCCTTTTGTATGCCGAAGACCAACTGAGTCCATACCATGAGGCAGCATGCCGATGGTGGGATACTCAGTTGTCCGGTGCCTCGCCAGTGTGTTTTTGCTGGACCGTCCTTGGCGCGTTCATCCGCATCGGCACGAATCCGCGCGCCTTTGAGAACCCCTTGTCACTCGATCAGGCTCTCTCTCGTGCACAAAGCTGGCTGGATCAACCCTGCGCACGCCTCATTTATCCTACCGCCCGTCACTGGATCATTTCCCGGAAAATGTTGATCGAAGATCAAGCCGTCGCCAACCTGGTAACGGACGCGCATCTGGCGGCTCTGGCCAGTGAACACGGCTGTGGTTAATCTCCACCGACACCGACTTCTCGCGCTTTCCCGGGATCAAGTGGAAAAATCCATCAAAGTAAACAATCCTTTTTCCAATTGACATTGCCTTAATAAATTGATTAAAAGATTCAATCGTGCTTTTAATCCTTGCTTGCCATCGAACGGAAAGACGGATGGAAAAAAAGGCGCAAACCGTGAATAATTAGGTTACAGCGTATCGACGGGGCTTACCACGCCCATGGGACCTTTGTTCAAGACCTGCGTGTAAATCATCGTGGTCTTGGCATCGGAGTGGCCGAGGAGTTCCTGGACTAGAGTACAAGGTCGTGTTTGTACCGGGGGATCCTTTCTAGGTTGACGGCAGTCGGCACAATACGCTGCGTCTGAACTTCTCTTGCGCCGACGAGGATACCATCGATGTCGGGATTGGGAGACTGGGCCAGGCGATCCGGAAGCTCATGGAAAGGACGGCAGAACGAAGGCGTGGAGGCGTACGCGGATAACGATTGCCCCTTACCCCGTGGGGAATCGGGGTCGGACCCCAACCGGTGAACTATTTACGTTGCGCAAACAGAAAAAGAACCGCTCAGGATTGGAATTATAAATCATGGTCGCCGAGGGACCCTTGAAGGGCTTGGTTGGGCTAAATAGCTTTTCACGAGGGAGGCTTGGGTTGTTGTTGGCTCTGACGGGCACCCTCATCCTCTTTCTCTGCAACCACGACGGCTATCATTTTTTCTGGCTGGTCAGCATCATGTATCCGCTAATAGTCGTTTCGTTCGTGCTTTTGTCCATTCCTTTGGCCCCAGCGCCTTTGGCCCAAGTCCTGAAGGCCGGCCGCGACACCGTTTGGTCCTGGCCGCGAAAGACGCTTATGCTGGCCTTTTTTTGGGTCGCCCTTTTTTCCGGACTAGGGTATGCCTACATAGTCGGCCTGGAATACCTCAGAGAGGTTGAGTGGGGGTTCTTCACCGCCCATGCTGCGGGGGAGGTTGTCGCTCTGGAACATACCTCAAGTAAGGGTGGCCCGGTTGAATGGGCAATCTACGAGTACAACGTAGGCGGCGTCACGATAAGATCCGCGGTGCGAAACGCATCCCGGGGGCTCGGACGCGGTCAGGCCCTCGATATCGCCTATACAACATTCTGGCCGCGCTATAGCAATCCACATACTGCGAATTTAAATATAAATATAAAATAGGGTCCGGCCACGGGAAATGATTGATCTGAAGTGAGATACTGGCAATTCTGAGCCCTAAAAACGGCCTATGTCGCGTTTTTTGAGGGTAAAAAGGACGATATCCAGGAGCCTCGAAGGAAGAACGTATTGATCGATCACGAGAGACTGCAAAAGATACTTGGTTTCAGAACCCTGATTCCTGTCCCCACAACGACAAATTGTCGTTGTTTCTCAAGGTTTCCGACATCCTGACGGATCCGGAAAAGGGAATCGGTTTTAACAGGCTCGATCCGAATGATTTTTTTATTTATGACAAGCTGGAAAAGATCAAGCTTGGATTTATATATGCCTTGAAATTTTCATCCGAAAAGAAACAGATTTTACAACAGTAGTATGAACGGTTCATGCAAAAGAATCCGGCCGATGTGTTTTTCGCCCCCCCGGCCGATGAAATAATCCGGACAAAAGCCGCCTGGAAATATTCCCATAAAGTTTGAATCCTATCCGGGGGTAGTGTTTCTGATCAGGAAAATCGGCCGGGATTACAATGACGATTGCCGTGATGATTCCTTGTCGGCCCTGATGAATATCTCACGATCAGGGGACCCGCAAAATGCGGAGTTTCTATGGAAAAAGTTTATCTTCGAAGAAGGACAATCTGTTCAAGACAAACCATTACATAGGATCAATGGGGGTCAGCGTTCCAAAGCTTTCCTAGATAAGTTGAGCGGCCTCCAGGCAGAGGTCCTCCCGGAAGCGCGGGCCGATGATTTGCACCGCTTGAGGAAATCCATCGGCCAAACCGACCGGCACCACTACCGAAGGCAGTCCTATCAGATTGACTGTCATATTGAGCCGGAAAGAAAGAATGACCTCTTGAAAGGACTCCCTGCTGAAAATGTCGTAACCCACCTTGAAGGGCGGGATGGTATTAACCGGCCCCAGTATCAGCGGGTGATGCTCCTGGAACTGCGCCCACTTCCGGGCTATGCGGTTTCGCCCGGCCAGACTCTGTATGTAAGCCATAAGATTATTTTCAGGGAAAACCTCTATCCAATACTTCAAGAATTTCAAGGCTTCCGGTAACACATAGGATTCTATTTCAGGCCCCATCAGGGCCTGGAGTTCGGCGCCGGTTGCTTCGAGTCACCGATTCATGGCCTCCATGACGGAAGGGGGTTCCACTTCTTCGACCCTATAGCAGGCATCCATGAGCAAACGAGCGGCTTTTCGTACGCCTGCGGCAATCGCCGGATCTGTCCCTTGACTTCCGGGATTCGTTGTTACGGCAATCCCTATGGGCCTGGGTAGGGTCGGTCCCTGCAAAGGCGCCGACACCCACCGGGGATCACGGGCATCGGGACCGCTCATTTCTTTGAGAGTCAAGACCATACTTGATCCCTTAGATAGGATTTAAGTTTTTTTAAAAAAATGTCGAAAATAATTATGACAGGCAGGTTACAAGAATCATTCACAAAAAGGAGCGGCATTATGAGCTTAAAATTAAAACTTCTTTCCATACCCGGAATCTGCGTAATCGGCTTCATCATTTTCGGCTTGATTACCTGGAACACATTGAATGTGGTAAAAGTCAACGGAGAGTATTATGAAAAAATAGTGCTGGATAAAGACCTCATCGCGGACATCCTGCCGCCACCTGAATACATCATTGAGTCCCGCCTGCTGTTATATGAAATCATGGAGGAAAAGGACGATGGGAAGTTGAAGGATCTGTTTCAAAAGGTCAAAACCCTATCCGGGGAATTTGAAGAGCGACACGGGTTTTGGTTTAAAAATTTGCCTGAAGGGAAATTAAAAGACCAAATGGTCGTAAAGTCCTATCAACCGGCCAAAGAGTTCTTCCAAATTGTAAATCACGACTTTTTTCCGGCTATCCTGCAGGGTGACAGGGAAAAGGCCCAGAATTTAATAAGGGGTACCCTCAGCGTAAAATATCAGGAACACCGGCTGGCTATTGATGAGGTAGTCAAATTGGCCAATGAGCGATTTAAAAGGACAGAAGCGGAGGCTTCAACCACTATTCGCCAAAGGGGAATCTTTCTGATTGCTTTGGCCATTGCGATCATTGCCCTGTCGTTATCCCTGACCTGGTATTTTGTCGAGTTTCGGATTGTCCGGAAGATGGTCGGCATCATTGCCGGCCTTCAAAGCACGGCACAGCAGGTCGCCATGGTCTCCGCGGATGTTTCGTCTACCAGTCAACAACTTGCCCAAGGGGCCTCGGAGCAGGCCGCGGGTCTCGAAGAGACCTCTTCCTCGATTGAGGAGATGACTTCCATGACCAGACAGAATGCCGACAACGCCAATCAGGCCAATACCTTAATGGCAGAAACGAGTCGGGTTGTTGACGAAGCCAATCACTCGATGTCGGATCTGACCGAGTCGATGAAAGAGATCTCCACAGCCAGTGAAGAGACGGCCAAGATCGTCAAGACGATTGATGAAATTGCTTTTCAAACCAATCTCCTGGCCTTGAATGCAGCAGTAGAGGCGGCCCGGGCCGGGGAGGCCGGTGCCGGATTTGCAGTGGTGGCCGATGAGGTAAGGAATTTGGCCATGCGGGCCGCAACGGCCGCCAGGAATACGGCTAATTTAATTGAAGATACCGTTAAAAAAATCAAGAACGGATCGAATACGGTTGCCAGGACCAATGAAGCCTTTGTCAAGGTGGCCTCAGGGGCCAGGAAGGTCGGTGAACTGGTGGGGGATATCTCGGCAGCTACCAGTGAACAGGATCAGGGTGTTAATCAAATCAACAAGGCCGTAGCAGAAATGGACAAGGTGGTTCAGAAAAATGCCGCCAGTGCCGAAGAATCGGCTTCCACGGCCGAAGAGATGACTACCCAGGCCGAGTCGTTAAAAGGCTTCGTAGGTGAACTGGTGGTGATTATGGGTGGAAATGGAATCGGCCATGGGCCAAAACCCGGCACGGATCCCCGGTTGGTCGGAGCCCATCGTTCCAACAGGGCGATTGAGCATCACCCTGAAAGGAAGATAAAACAAACCCGGAAGGCGGCCCTTCGGAACGCAAAGGAAGTGAACCCAAGCCAGGTAATCCCCATGGAGGAGGGGGATTACCTGGATTTTTAGGACAGGTCGGACCGCTACAGAAGGAATGCCCTTTTTTGATATAGCACCTTATCCTTTTCAAACTCGATTCCACCACAGAGCTCTGTGATGAATCAATTCTGATTTAAAAGGTGGCAGAGCCGACGAATCAGGAAATTCCTGTTAACCGCTTACTGATAAAATCCCTGATTCGGGCATTGGCCATTTCGGCCAGTTTGATGGGAAAAAGATTAAAGGCATGAATGCCCCCAGGGTAGAGGGCCAGCTCGGCTTCGTTGCCGACGGCGACCCAGCGGGAAGACATAAAAAGGGAGTCATCGAGAAGCGGGTCCAGGGTGCCGACGGTAAAAAGGGCGCTTGGCAGGCCGTTCAGATCGGCGTAGAGCGGGGATACCTCGGGATGACGCCACTTTTCCCTGGGAGCGTAATTTTCATGAAACCATTCCATCGTCCTGGAGGTCAGGATCAGCTTTTTTTCTTCGCCCCAGTTGCGGGCACTGGGCGTGCCCGAAAGGTCGTAAGCCCCATAAACCAGGTTGGCGCCTGTAAAACCGCTAAAGCCATGTTTGTCCCGCATCCTCACCAGCGTTGCGACGCTTAAGGTGGCGCCGGCAGATTCTCCCCCGATCAAAAGCTGTTCTGTCCCGAACTCCTCCTTTATATTCTCCGCAAGCCAGACGGCCACGGCTTCACAATCGTCAATACCGGCCGGAAAGGGATTTTCCGGTGCCAGCCGGTAATCCACACTTATTGTCGCCACCTGACAGGCGTTGGCTATCTTAGAGCAGTCCTCATCGCAGTGATGGGCACGGCCGAGCATAAAGCCCCCGCCGTGGATATGCAGATAGACCCCCTTTATGGTCTCAGGGCAAAAGACCCTGAGGGGAATCTCTCCCCCCGGGCCTGGAATGGATCGATCTTCGATCTCCTCAAGACGCTTTGTGGGCCACAGGCCTTCCCCCCGCTCCCTGGCATCACGGAGGGGTTGAGGAGCCTGGGTGTAAGTAGGAGGGAATTTTGAAAGGATTCGATGGATGCCTTCATTAAATTCAATTGTTTCCTGGTCAACCACGTCCTTACAAAAGAGTGCGGGATCGGGTATGAGATAATCGGACATGGTGTCTCCTTGGCTTTTTTTTTAGTCAGGGAGTATAAAATGGAGAGGATGGCGGGTCAAGAGAAAGGTGCTTTGCCCCTGGTTTTTTTCCCTTTTGAGGGTAAAAAGGTTAATGAGACATTCATTTTTCTGTTTAATTACTTAACAGATTTATTTCAAAAAATCAATCCTTGGAATTACTTCTTTTCCCATATCTCGCCTGTTTCTCCTTCAAATCAAAACCGATTTTTATCTTCGAGGTCTCCGGCGGGGCCATAAGCCGGCGGACGGTTTGAAAGATGTCCATGATTTTTCCATCATGATCTTAAAAGTGAAGCCCCTTCATTAGTTATGAAAAAATGAAGGGGGGCAAGGGAAAAACCCATTATTGACAATTGTTTCAAGTGGGAATATAATTAATTAAAAAATTTTAATGAAAAAGGAGAAGAAGTCGTGGCCGAAGTCAACATCCTAAAAACGGACTCCAGAGGACGCGTTACCCTCCCGGGAGTTTTTAGAAAAGAGCCTTTGTTTGAATATATCATCGAAGGAGAACAGATTACCCTTTACCCGGTCCGCACTGTTAGAAAATTTCCGGATATGTCCGGCCTTCCCACGGAGAAACTCGAATCCGAATGGGCGGGAAAGGAAGAAAAAGTCAATCAAGATCGGCGTACCGGGATCGGGGCCGCCTCCCCCACCGAAGCCTTGAAGAAACTCAGGAGGTAGATCTTCGATGCCTTCTAAAGCCCCTCCCTTTGATCTTTTCTTCGAGGTCTTTTTTCTGGAAAGCTATTCCCGTCTTGGATCTGAGGAAAGGAAGTTGATTGATAAGTCCGTGCGATTTCTTGCCAAAAATCCTCGACATCCATCCCTCCAAGTGCACAAAGCCAAAACCATTAAAGGCAAATATCCCCTTGGTGGGGAAGATGTGTATATCGCTTATGCCTCCAAGGATCTTAGGGTCACCTTTGAATATGGTCCGGAACCAGGGGTAATTGCCTTACGAAATTGCGGACATCATGCGTCCTGTGAAAGAAAAATTTAACATTATCTTTTAGGGGAAAACCATTATGGCCCGAGGGGACCAGTTAAGCAGGCGTCCCTCTGGTCGGGAAAATGCCGCCGAGTCAAAACAAGGTCCAGCCATTAAGACCTCTTCCCCATCCGGGGACTTGTAGAAATTCGGAAAGTCCAATAAGGAAAGGCTTGGATTATTTCTTGACAAAAGGGATTCCTTTCCTGTAAATAGTTAACCAAATTATTTTTAACAGTTAACTACTGGAGGGTCCATTGGAAAATAGTATCGCCCTTTTGGGGGAAAAAGTTTTAGCCGGAGAATCCCTCAGCCGAACCGAAGCCGGGCGGTTGGCTGAACTGAACGGACCGGAACAGATATTCGACCTTATTTTCTGGGCCAATAAAATCAGGCAGAAATATAAAGGAGCGACCGTCGATCTGTGCGCTATTATCAACGCCAAATCAGGGCGCTGTTCTGAAGACTGCACCTTTTGTGCCCAATCCGTAAGGTATCCCACCGGGGCCCCCCATTATCCTCTCATGGAGGCCGGAGAGATGCTGGAAACTGCTGAAAAGGCCTATAAGAACCAGGCCGGGCGGTTTGGCATTGTTACCAGCGGGCGCTCCCTTTCCAAACCGGAGGAATTGGACCGGGTCTGCCAGGTTATTGCAACTCTGACTCGGGAAGGTAAAATCAGTCCCTGCGCTTCGCTGGGTCTGCTCACCCCGGAGATGGTCCAGGCCTTAAAACAGGCCGGTCTGGTTTCGTATCATCACAATATTGAAACAGCCCCCAGCTTTTATCCCTCCATCTGCACCACCCATCCTTTTGAAGCCAGGGCCAGGACCATTCAAACGGCCAGGGAGGCCGGCTGGCGTATCTGTTCCGGCGGTATCTTCGGCCTGGGCGAGACCATGAAACAGAGGATAGAGATGGCCTTTACCCTGAAGGCCCTGGAGGTGGATTCCGTTCCTATGAATTTTTTAAACCCCATACCGGGCACACCCCTGGAAAACCGTCCAACCCTATCCCCGCTTGAATGTTTACAGACCATCGCCTTGTTTCGTTTCCTATTGCCTGAGGCCGATATCCGGACCTGCGGCGGCCGGGAAAAAGGGCTCCGCACCTTGCAGCCCCTGATGTATTGGGCCGGTTGCAACGGGACGATGATCGGGAACTATTTGACCACCGAGGGCAGAAGCCCCCAGGTGGATGTCCAGGAGATCAGGGACCTGGGACTTATACCGAGAAGTTAAGTTCGGAGTTCGGAGTGAAAAGTGAGAAAAGGTTATCCTCCATCCTGAAATAACTGTTTCCACCGCAAAGACGCAGAGAGCGCAAAGAAGAACTTTTATCCCGCTAATGGCGGGATAAGCTTCGCTATCCTTCGGGGATTTTTATGGTCCCGCCTCTCACGGGATTGTTCTAAAAAAATTCTCTCTGCGTTCTTTGCGTCTTTGCGGTGAACAAAAATCATTTTATAAAACATAATGTTACAAAGGGCGTTTTTATGAAAACAAATTCCTCAATTCCCGATACCCGAAACCTCACCGCCTGGGACCATCAATACCTCTGGCATCCATTTACCCCCCAGCATTATTGGGAAAAGGAAAAGCCTCTGGTCATCCAGCGGGGCAAGGGCTACCGGCTTCAGGATACGGAAGGCCGCTGGTATATCGATGGGGTTTCCTCTCTCTGGGTGACGGTCCATGGCCACGGCCATCCGAAGTTGGATGCCGCCTTGAAGGCCCAGATCAACCGGATCAGCCATTCGACTTTATTAGGACTTGCTCATCCCCCGGCCATTACCCTGGCCAAAGAATTGATCGGGATTGCACCGAAGGGCCTGAAACGGGTCTTTTATTCGGACAGCGGCTCCACGGCCGTGGAGGTCGCCCTCAAGATGGCCTTTCAATACTGGGCCAACCGGGGCAAGCCCCAAAAAAAATCCTTCATCTGCCTGGAAAACGCCTATCACGGGGACACGGTGGGGGCCGTCAGTGTGGGCGGGATTCCCCTTTTTCACCAGGTCTATCGGCCCTTGCTTTTCAAGACCTATCAGGCCCCTTCCCCCTATTGTTACCGCTGTTCGTTAAAAAAAGATCCTGCCCGTTGTCAAATGGCCTGCCTGGACCGTTTGGAACGATTGATGGAAAGGCATAAGGAGGGGGTGGCGGCCTTTATCCTTGAACCCCTGGTCCAGGGTGCGGCCGGCATGATTGGTTATCCCGGCGGGTATTTAAAAAGAGTCAGGGAATTATGCACAAAACATCGTATACTACTCATTGCCGATGAAGTGGCCGTAGGATTCGGCCGAACAGGGACTCTGTTTGCCTGTGAACAGGAAGGGATCAGTCCGGATTTATTATGCCTCGGGAAAGGCCTGACCGGAGGCTATCTGCCCCTGGCGGCCACTCTGGCTACCGAAAAGATTTATCGGGCCTTTTTGGGCAAGGTGGAAGAGGCCAAAACCTTTTATCATGGCCACACCTATACCGGCAATCCCCTGGCCTGCGCCGTGGCCCTGGCCAATCTTGAATTGATGCGGAAAGAAACCTTTTTCTCCGAATTGCAAAAAAAGATCCGCTGGCTGGAACAGGCCCTCCTCCCCTTCCGGGACCTTCCCAATGTCGGAGAGGTGCGGCAAAAAGGGTTTATGGTGGGCATCGAACTGGTGAAGGATAAAAAAACCGGGGAGACTTTTCCTGTGCAGGAAAGGTTGGGCCATCAAGTCATTATGGAAGCCCGGAAATTCGGGATTATCATCCGGCCCCTGGGCGATGTGATCGTCCTGATGCCGCCCCTGACCATTTCTTTAAAAGGGTTAAAAGAACTGGTGGATGGGACCTTTCAGGCCATTAAAACGATAACTTTTTACTAAACGCTCATGTCCCGCTTGGGGCGGGACACCACAAAGCATGAAAATGGAAGAATCAAAGACATTTTTTGGCACGGATTTCACGGATTACACGGTTAAGACCGGGGGTATCCCTCAATCCCGTAAAAACCGGATTGAGGGATGACCATCATCCACCTTCGGCGGAAGCTGGTCTCAAGAAAAGGGATACCCCTTTTCTTGGGAAACCAAAGGGGTTAGCCGTGAAATCCGTGTGTCAGGCTATGCCTGACCCGTGCCAAAAAATTCTATTTTCGCACTAAACGCTCAAGCCCCAGGGGGCGCCACGAGTCATGACAATATCGAATATCGAAATAAGATTGGTTTTGAACCCGCAACCCGTAACTCGTAACCCGTAACCCGCAACGGTATTTTCGAACTGACCATGGTCTCTTCATCTTTTATTCAGTTCTTTCAAAAAGAATTAAGCCGAATCAAAGGACAGAACCGCTTCCGGTCCTTACAGGTACTTGAAGGCCCTGTGGGACCGACCATCCGGATCAACGGCCGTTCCCTGCTCCTTTTTGCCTCCAATGATTATCTGGGCCTGGCCGCCCATCCCTTGATGATCCGAAAAACCAAAGAGGCCGTGGAGCAGTATGGAACAGGCATGGGGGCCTCCCGTCTGGTTTCGGGGAATCATCGCCTGCATGATAGGCTTGAGCAGGAGATGGCCGCCTTCAAAGAGAGCGAGGCGGCCCTGGTCTTTTCTTCGGGGTATCTGACCCACCTGGGCACTATCCCCGCTTTGGCCGGGGAAGGCGACCTGATCTTCAGTGATTCCCTGAACCATGCCAGTATTGTCGATGCCTGCCGGTTGAGCCGGGCCCAGGCCATCATCTATCCGCATTTACAAATGGAGGCCCTGGAATCGGGACTGCGCTCGGCCCAAAGAAAACCGGCCGGGAAGGTACTCATTGTTACCGACGGGGTCTTCAGCATGGACGGGGACCTGGCCCCCTTACCGGACTTACTTCGTTTGGCCAGGGAGCATGAGGCCTTGGTTTTAGTGGATGATGCGCACGCCACCGGTGTTCTGGGACCGGGAGGGAAGGGATCGGCTGCTTTTTGGAAAATGCCGGCACAAGATTTATTAACCATGGGAACCTTCAGCAAGGCCCTGGGTTGTCTGGGTGGTTTTATCAGCGGTCCGGAAATTATGGTTGATTTTTTAAGGAATAAGGCCCGGACCTTGATTTACTCTACGGCCCTGCCACCTTCGGTCTGTGCTTCCGGATTGACCGCCCTGGGCATCCTTCAGGAAGAACCCTTATGGCTGGACCGGCTCCGGGAGAATATGGCCTATTTTCAAAAAAGACTGGAAGGCTTAGGGATCGATCCCCAACCCGGTGCGGTGCCGATATTCCCGATCATAACCGGCACCGAGGAAAAAACACTGGCCGTTTCCAGAGCCTTGTGGGAACAAGGGATTTTTATTCCGGCCATCCGGCCTCCTACGGTTCCCGAGAACCAAAGCCGTTTACGGATCAGTTTGATGGCTACGCACACCAAAGAACACCTGGAGGTTTTGTCGGAGGCTTTGGGGAAGGTGCTTTAGTACGAAAATAGATTTTTGGCACGGATTTCACGGATTACACGGTTAAAGCCA
>CAZVHO010000051.1:0-36132 GCA_964627515.1 uncultured Thermodesulfobacteriota bacterium
CGAAAAATTAATCGACCTGATGGCCGACCTGAAAGAAGAGGAAACCTACGCCCAGGTTGAGGCACTGATCAACAGCGGAACCGATCCCCTGGAAATCCTGGCCCAGGCCCGCTCGGCCATGGAGATTGTGGGCAAGCGCTTTGAGATCGAAGAATATTTTATCCCTGACCTGGTCCTGGCCGGTGAGATCCTCAAAGCCATCTCGGAGCGGGTCAAACCCCTCCTTAAAAAAGGAGAGGCCCCTCAAAAAAAGGGCAAGGTCCTGATCGGCACCGTGGCCGGTGATATCCACGACATCGGCAAGGACATTGTCACCTTCATGCTGGATGTGAACGGCTATGAGGTTCTGGATCTCGGGATCAACGTACCGGTCCAGGTTTTTGTGGACAAGGTCAAGGAATTCGAGCCCCGGGTCGTGGGCTTGAGCGGTTTTCTGACACTGGCCTTCGACTCCATGGAAAAAACCGTCAAAGCCATAGAAGAAGCCGGTTTACGGGATAAGGTGAAAATCATGATCGGCGGAGGTCAGATGGATGACGAAGTGAAGAAGTACGCCCGGGCCGACGCTTACGGGAAGGATGCCGCCGCCGCTGTCAATCTCTGTAAACAATGGATCATTTAATTTCGGATTTCGGAATTCGGATTGCTGAATAAAAGCTGCAAAAAGGAAAACATGGAAACACACCTGTTTAGCCCTAAAGGCAACGAAGTCGTTATTGGCGATAAACGTCCGACGGTATTGATCGGCGAGCGGATCAACCCCTTCGGCAAGGGCATTCTCAAGGAAGCCATGAAGGCCGGGAATATGGAGCCCATCCGTCAGGAGGCATTGAAACAGGCAGAGGCCGGCGCCGATATCCTGATGATCAGCGTAGCGGCCTTCGGTCTGGACGAAGAAACCGTGCTCCCCCGGGTGACGGAGGCGGTCATCAAAACAGTGGACCTGCCCCTTTGCTTAGAGAGCCGCAATCCCCTGGCCCTGGAAAAAGCACTGCGCCTGGGATGCGGCAAGCCGATCATCAGTTCGGTCAGCGGAGAAGACTCTTTGCTTTCACAGGTCCTGCCTCTGGTCAAGAAATATCATACGGCTGTGGTCATCCTGGCTTCGGATGAGACCGGCATTCCCAGGGAACCCATCAGACGGGTGGAAATCATAAAAGGTATCCTCAACCGGGCCGAAAGCCAGGGGATCGGCCTGGAGGACATCCTGGTAGACTCCGTGGCGGAGTCGAGTGCGGTGAGTGATCAGGCGGTCCGGATTACCCTGGAGACCATGGGAAAGGTGAAACAGGAATGGGGACTTAATCAGGTCCTCGGGGCCAGTAATGTTTCCTTCGGCCTGCCCAAGAGGATGGTGACCAACGCGGTTTTTCTTTCTTTAGCCATCCAGGCAGGACTCACCTGCGCCATCGTCGATGCCGCCAGGATGAAACCCTATATCCTGGCCGCCGATCTTTTGTTAGGCCGCGATCCCAGGGCCCGCCGCTACACGGCCTATTTCCGGAAGTTGAAGAGTGTCTCTCCCCATTGAGACGGTGACCAAGGCCCTTAAGCACCTTGAAACGGCATATTGTCCTCGAGGCGAATTGTTTATCAGTCCCGGTTTTCTGGACCGTTTTTTCGACCATCTCCGGGGACAATATACCAAACAACTGGCAGCCGCAGCACAAACCTTTGGACTTTCAGTGGTCGGCGTCGATTTAAATTCGGAAAGATTGCCATCGCGCTCCGATGAAAGGAATTACAAAGATCTTGAACCCTATTATACTGTGGGCTGCCTGAACGGGCCGGTTTCCGGTTTGATAGACCAACTGGGATTTTTAAAGGCCATGGTCAGCACTAAAAACAACCCTTCCATCTTCTCCGGGATTGCAACCGACCTGTTGAAGGAAACGGAAAAGAAGGTCCGTTTGGCCCGGACCGATGGCTTCCAGGCCATAGCCATAACCGACGATATCGCCGGCAACCGGGGACTTTATTTTTCTTCCGGTTATTTTGAAGAGACGGTCTGGCCGGTCTACCGGGAAATGGCCGGGATAATCAAAGACAAGGGGTTATCGGTCTTTTTCCACTCCGATGGTGACCTCAGGCCAATCTTAGAACTTTTGATCCAGGCCGGGGTTGACTGTATCCACCCCGTTGATACCCAGGCCGGACAGGATCTCTATGAACTGGAAAAAAAATTCGGTGAACGGGTTTCCTTCATGGGCCATATTGACCCCTTGACCTGGAGCCGGGAAAGGGTGGAGCAGGAAATCGATCGGGCGGAAAAAGCTTTTAAAAAAGGCGGCCTGATCCTGGGCTCGACCTGCGGTCTGTCGATGGAAACCTTCAATGATCAGTGGGAAATACTCTATCCCGGCGGGAGAGAATAGTTAAGGATCGCTTCGCTTGAGGAGCATCCCGCCAACGGCGGAATTTGAGGAAGAGGCAACTGTCTGGCCTCTTGTTCGTCGAAGACGAGCGCTCTACCAAGATCGGCAGTTTAATCCAGGATCGTCCGGTCAGAGGCGGATGATCTCGCGTTTTCGAAAAGTAAGAGATGAATTCTCAGAATGGTAATTTAAGAATCTATCGGGGAGTACGGATATGAATCTTGCAAACAATCTGGAACGATCGGCCTTTTTCTTTCCGGACCGTCCGGCCGTCCGCCAAGGCCCTTTGGAGATAACCTACGGCCAACTTAACGATCAAGCCAACCGGGTAGCTGCCGGCCTCACCAAAATGGGCGTCCGCCCAGGCGACCACATCGGCCTTTGTTGCCCGAATTCGGCCGACTGGATCCCATTTTATTTCGGTGTGCTTAAAGCCGGGGGGGTGGCCGTCACCTTATCCGGGATGCTTATCGGCGACGAACTGGCCCTTCTGGTCAATCACTCCAAACCGAGGTTTCTCTTCACCCATGAATCCAAACTTTCGGATCTAGAAAGATTGAGATCATCAGCGGGGATAGAAAAGATCATTTGTCCCGGCGGCGATCTCGATCTGCCCGGCCTGCTTAAAATGGGTTCGGGATCTTTCAAGACCCGGGACAGGGACCGCACGGACACCGCCGCCATCCTGTACACCGGCGGCACCACCGGCATCCCCAAGGGGGTTATGTTATCCCACGAATACATCAATTTTGCCAGTTCCAGTGTGGCCTTTTTCGAGCGATCCCAGGAAACGGATTGCGCCCTTTGTTTTATGCCCTTCAACCACGTCTTCGGCCAGATCCATATCATGAATGGCACGATATTAAGTGCCGGATGCGTGGAGGTTCAGCCGGGTTTCGACCTGGAGCGGGTCCTGGAGGTTATGGCCGCCGGACGGGTTACCAGGCTTTATGCCGTTCCTACGGTCTATATCCGCCTCCTGGCCCTGGGTGACCTGGAGAAAAGATTAGGAAAGTTGCGCTACTGTTTTTCGGCCGCCGCCAGCCTGGCCGGAGAGATCGTTAAGCAGTGGAAAGAACGCACCGGCCTGACTATTGCCGAGTCTTACGGGATGACCGAGGCCATGCCGATCACCTATAACCATTATTACCGGCATATCGTCGGATCCGTAGGACAACCGATTCACGGGGTGGAAGTCCAAATCCGGGATTTGGCCGGAAACCTCCTGGAGCCCGGACAGGAAGGAGAAATCTGTGTCAGGGGGCGTAATGTCATGAACGCCTACCTCAACAACCCCGAGGCGACCCGATCCGTCTTTTGGGAGGGCGATTGGTATCGGTCCGGGGATATCGGTCTATTCGACCCCCAGGGCTACCTCTTTCTGGTGGACCGCCTCAAGGACCTGATCATCACCGGAGGGGAGAACGTTTATCCCCGCGAGGTGGAGGAAGTGCTTTATACCAGTCCGGAAGTGGAGGAGTGTGCGGTTATCGGGCTTCCCGACCGGGAGTGGGGCGAACGGGTAACGGCCTTTATCGTCCCGAAAGCCGGGCGCTCGGTGGCTCCTGAAACCCTGAAAACCTTCCTGAAGTCCCGGTTGTCCCCCTTTAAGATCCCCAAGGAGTATGTGGCGGTGACCGAGCTTCCCAAGACGCCCACGGGCAAAATCCTGAAAAGGGAAATCCGGAAACAGTTCCTTAAATAAAATAAAATATGGAGGATTAACGATGAAAAAAAAATTTATGGTTATGGGCATAGTATGTATGACCATGGTGGCGTTTCTGTTAACAGCTTCACCCTTTAAGGCCTACGGGGAAGAGATGAAATTAAGGTACTCGCTCATCTGGCCACCAGTACATCCCTTGGTTAAACTGGCAGGGGAGTGGGCCAAGGATGTTGAAAAGGCCACCCAGGGCCGGATTAAGGTCACCTTATTCCCGGGCAATACCCTGACCCCACCGATGCAGGCTTATGACAACACGGTTAAAGGGGTCGTAGACATCGCCGCCAGCCTGTTGGCCTATGCCCCGGGCCGGTTACCCCTTTCCGAGGTCCTGCAACAACCCCTGGGCTACAAAAACGGTTACCAGGCCAGCAAGCTGGCTAATGCCTATTATAAAAAATTCAAGCCCAAAGAATTCGATGATGTCAAGGTCATGTTTCTCCATGGCGCCGCCCCGGGCTTTATCATGACCAAAAAGCCGGTTAAATCCATGGACGACATAAAGGGTCTCAGAATTAAGGCCAATGCGGAAAATGCCGACATCGTCAAGAATCTGGGGGCCGCTCCGGTCACCATGCCGGTCAGTGAAACCTACGACGCCCTGTCGAGAGGGGTTATCGATGGAACCCTTTTCCCCATTGAGGCCCTGCAGGGGTTTAAAATCGGCGAAGTGGTCAAGACCGTTCTGGAAAACTACGGGATGTCCTATATGACCTCTATGTATGTGGTCATGAATAAAGCCAAATGGAACATGCTCTCCCCGGCCGATCAAGCGGCTATCGAGAAAATAAACGATGAATATAATGAGAAAATCGCCAAGCGGTGGGTCGAGTTGGACAATAAGGCCAGGGAATTCGCCACCGGAAAAGGGGTGTCCTTCGTAACCGTCCCCCCGAAAGATCAAGCCATGACGGCCGAAAAGATGAAACCGATTCTGGATGATTATGTCAAAATGACCAAATCCAAGGGACTGCCGGGCGACGAAGCGCTGAAATTCTGCCAGGAGTTTTTGAAAACCCATCAATAGGAATTACAGAAGAGGAGCAATCAGAAGCCGATACTGGATGCTGGATACTTCAACTTATTATTACAGCGACACTTTTTTTCGTCATTCCCGAATGTCTTTATCGGGAATCCAGGTTTATCAAGGGAATGAGATCGAGATTAAGGATTTATCCAGCATCCAGTATCCAGCATCGGCCGGTCGGAGATGTTAAATCTGCATTCTAAAAACTTGGTGATAAAGCCTTTGTTCAAAGAATTCAAACCCGGAGGCCCGAAATGAAACGCCTGATGACCGCAGTGGTTAAGGGAGACATCATATTATTCAGTATCGCCGGGGCGGTGTTGGCCTTCATGATCATTTTGACTTTATTTGATGTGATCTTAAGGAATTTGGGTCATCCGATCACCGGATCCATGGAAATTATTCAATACGGCGGTTCCATCGTATTCGGTTTTTCCATTCCCTATGCCACATGGCTCGGGGCTCAAATCATCGTCGATTTGATGATCCAGAAGATTAGTCCAAGGAGTCAAAAAATTTTAAATGCCATTACCAGAATCGTTGGCATTGTCATGTTTTTGTTTATCGCCTACAATTTTTTTATGTATGGGTTGGATGTGAAACGAACAGGAGAGCTGACAGCAAGTTTCAAAATCCCCTACTATCCCTTTTGTTTTGCTATTGCACTCAGTTTTCTATTCCAGAGCTTTACGATATTTTGTGACTTAATGAAAACTATCCATGGAGAAAAAAATGAGTGACGTTGCAGTTGGAATATACGGTATCATCATCCTTCTGGCCCTTTTTTTAACGGGGCTCGAAATGGCCTATTGTATGATATTGGTAGGGTTTGTCGGGTTCACTTTTCTGATGTCCTTTGCCTCGGCCTCTAATCTGGTGGTCAAGGACTTTTTCGATACCTTTACAACCTATAGCTATACGGTCATTCCTTTATTTATTATGATGGGGGAACTGGCCCAACATTCCAATATTGCCAAGAGGCTCTATACCGGGGCACATAAGTGGATGGGGCACATACCCGGCGGGTTGGCCATGACTACCGTCGTGGGTGCAACGGCCTTCAAAGCCATGTGCGGTTCAACCCTGGCTACTGTCGGCACCTTTTCAGGATTAGCCATCCCGGAAATGGACCGTTATGGGTATAAAAAGGAACTCTCCGCCGGGACCGTGGCTTCGGTCAGTACTATCGGCATGATCCTGCCACCCAGCACCGTCCTGATTATCTATGGGCTCCAAGTCGAGCAATCCATAGGCCGTCTTTTTTTGGCCGGAATCATTCCGGCCTTGATGATTTCATTATTTTTCATTGCCGTTATAGCCGGGTGGGTCATCTGGAAACCGGAAATAGCGCCCAGGGCCGAAAAGGCAACCTGGGGAGAACGCATCGCTGCCATCCCGGAGGCCTTAATTATTCTGGTTGTTTTCGGCATCGTTATCGGCGGGATGATGACCGGTTTTTTCAGTCCTACCGAAGCCGGCACCATAGGGACGATAGCCATTTTTCTTCTGGCCTTATCCCGAAAAGAAATTAATTCCAAAATGCTGGTCAATTCTTTTCGCGGATCATTAAAAACTTCCATTATGACTCTCTTACTGATTACCGGGTCATCCATTTTCGGACATTTCCTGGCCATTACCGAAATCCCCATGATTGCGGCCGACTGGACCGCCGCCCTTCCTGTTTCGAAAACGCTGATCATTGTTATCATTATCGTTATGTACCTGATCGGCGGTTCCATCATGGATGATCTGGCCTTTATGGTCCTGGCCACCCCGATATTTTTCCCAACCGTTATTCAATTAGGCTATGATCCTATTTGGTTCGGTATTTTGATCTGCATCACCCTGATGATCGGCGGTATCATTCCGCCGATCGCCATCTATGTCTTTATATTGGGGAATATCACCAGGATCCCCTTTAAAACGATTTATAAGGGGGTGGTTCCCTTTCTGACCGCTCTCTTTGTGGCCCTGGCGATCATGTTTATCTTCCCCGGAATTGCCACCTGGCTGCCGAATCTCTTAATGGGAAAGTGATCGGACGCTGGCATGAGAATACCGTTCTGCGTTCCTTGTTCGGCCTCCGGCCCAGAGGGACCTACGCCCCGGAGGGCGTTCGGCGAAAGAATTTAAAGATGGGTGTTTTGGAAAAATCCCTTCTCCAAGATCAAAAGATCATTTACCAGGCCAGACCCCACTGGGCGGTGCTTCTTGGACCGGCCTTCCTTTTTTTTATAGGCTGGCTGTCCGTGGGATCCCAAGGGCTACCATCAGCCGTTATTATCGCCTCCGGTTTTATTTGGGGCACTTTTTCCTACCTGCGTTTACGGCAATTCGAAATCGTATTGACAAATAACCGGTTATTGATTAATGTAGGCTTTCCATTGAAGAGGTCTTATTCCATACCTCTTGACACGATCGCTTTTGCAAATTGTTATCAGCCCTCTTTAGGCGCCATATTGAATTTCGGAAAAATTATTCTCGTTCACAGCGGGACCCAAAAAACCGTATTTAGATTCATCGCCCGTCCTGCTGAATTTGTAAAAGAAGTTCAGGAGACCATAATGACCACCCACCATCACGAAAAGCCTTTATCATCCCAAAAAGAAGACTTATGAAAAAAATTTATCAGACAGGACGATTCGGGTTGGACCTTTCTTCCGGAAAGGCACAAAAATCCAGGTCATCCTGTAAATCCTGTCAAAAAAATAATTAACACGAAACGAGCCTTGCGCTATTCTGGAGTTTATGCCCGGTGAAAACGGATCAGGTTAAAATACGAATCGACAACCTCTCCCTCAGCTTCGGCGGAACCAACGCCCTGACCGAGGTAAGCCTGGACATTCGAGATAGAGAGATATTAGCCATCATCGGACCCAATGGTGCCGGCAAGACCGCCCTCCTCAACTGCATCAACGGCTTCTACAAACCTCAAAAGGGCGAAATTGTCTACGAAGGTCAAAAGGTCACCCGAATGCGCCCGGACAAGCTGGCCCGCCTGGGCATTGCCAGGACCTTTCAAAATATCGAACTGTACACGGGCTTAAGCACCCAGGACAACATCATGGCCGCCCGGCATGTACTGATGAAGCAAACCTTCGTTGCCGGTGCGCTGTATTTCGGCTGGGCCCGTCAGGAGGAGATCAAAAACCGGCGGACCGTCGAAGAGATCATCGACTTCCTGGAAATAGCCCCTATCAGGAAAAAGGTGGTGGGCCTTCTGCCTTATGGGATGCGTAAAAGGGTCGAGCTGGCCAGGGCCCTGGCCCTGGAGCCGCAAGTTCTGATTCTGGACGAGCCCATGGCCGGCATGAATTTGGAGGAAAAGGAGGATATCGCCCGATTCATTATCGATGTCTTCGAAGGTCAGGGGGCCACCTATCCGGATACCCCTGTTCTAAGAGACGGCATACGCTGTATCATCCTCGTCGAACATGATATGGGCGTGGTCATGGACATTGCCGACCGGATTGTCGTCCTTGATTTCGGACGTAAGATCGCCGAAGGCACACCGGCCGAAATCATGGCCGATCCTAAAGTCATCACCGCTTACCTGGGAAAAGAAAAATAGGCCTGAACCCATGCTGACTGTCAACAATATCGAAGTGATTTATATGAACGTCATCCAGGTGCTGCGGGGCGTATCCCTGAAGGTCGGAGAAGGCCAAATCGTGGCCCTCCTGGGGGCCAACGGCGCCGGCAAAACGACCACCCTCAAGGCCATCTCCGGGATGTTGAAAACGGAAGAAGGAAAGGTCACCGACGGCAGCATTGATTTTAACGGAATGCGGATAGACCAGTACGGACCGGAAGACGTGGCCGCCCTGGGCATCAGCCAGGCCATGGAAGGCCGGCGGGTCCTCGAACACCTGAGCGTCGAAGAGAACCTGCTCGTCGGGGCCTACTGTCGCAAAGACCGCCCCGGAGTCAAAAGGGACCTGGAAATGGTCTTTGACTATTTCCCCAACATTAAACGCCTCCGCCGTCAGATGAGCGGCTATCTGTCCGGAGGGGAACAACAGATGCTGGTCATCGGCAGGGCCCTCATGGCCAGTCCTAAACTGATGCTTCTGGACGAGCCGTCCCTGGGGTTGGCCCCCTTGATGGTGCAGGAAATCTATGAGAACATCGGGAAGATCCGTGCCGAACAGAAGATGGCCATACTCCTGGTGGAACAAAATGTCCTGGCCGCCCTGGGTGTGGCTGACTATGGATATGTGATGGAAAACGGCCGGGTCGTTCTGAGCGGTGCGGCCGATACGTTGAAGGACAACGAGGACGTTCGGGAGTTTTATCTGGGGCTTTCGGCCGTCGGCTCCCGCAAAAGTTATCGGGAAATTAAACACTACCGTCGAAAAAAAAGGTGGCTTGTTTGATGGAAGGGCATGGACAAATGACGACCGGGGCAGAGCAGATCTCTAAGGAGAAGGGAGATACCTGGCCCAAGGTACTCCGCTATAACGGTGAAAGATACGGTTCCGATCATAGAGCCATGCGCTACAAGCACTACGGTATCTGGGAGCCCTGTACCTGGAAAGACTACTATCAGAATGTAAAAACCCTGGCCTTAGGGCTCATGGCCCTCGGCTTTGAACCGGGAGACCGCCTGCTGATTATCGGGGATAATGCCCCCCAATGGTATTATGCCGAATTGGCCGCCCAGGCCATTCATGGGGCCTCGGTGGGGGTCTATTCGGATTTTGATCCCGAGGAGATAAAAACCATTGCCCGACATTCCGGCGCCCGATTTGCCGTGGTGGAAGATCAGGAGCAGATCGATAAATTTCTTCAGGTCAAAGACGGACTCCCCTTACTGCAAAAGGTTATTTACTGGAATTATAAAGGACTGGCCCATTATGATGATCCGGTCTTGATGGGACTCAGAGAAGTGCAGCAATTAGGGGAAAAATACGAGGCGGGACATCCCGGCCTCTTTGAACGGAATGTGGAAAGCGGCCAGGCCGATGAGGTCTGCGCCATCGTGTACACTTCGGGCACCACCGGAGCCGCTCCCAAGGCGGCGGTCCACACCTTCAGGACCATGCGGGCCGGCTCGGAAGCTTATTTGCACCTGGACCCCTGGACGGAGAAGGACAATCTGGTCCCCTATCTGCCACCGGTCTGGATGAACGAGCAATGGCTGGGGATTGGCTGCCACCTGCTGTCGGGGTGTTGCCTGAATTTCGCCGAAGGGCCTGAAACCCTTCAGCGGGATATCAGGGAAACCGGCCCAAGCATCGTCTGCTACGGTGCCCGGCTGTGGGAGGCCCAGGCGGCCATGATTCAGTCGAGGATACTGGAGGTGGATACCCTCAAGAAGCAAGCCTTCTCCTTTTTCATGCCCTTAGGTTATAAGATAGCGGACCAAAAATTTCAAAAGAAAAAAACCGGCTTCCTGTTCCGGGTCCTCTATTCCTGGGCCGATACCGCCCTGTTCAAGCCTGTTCGAAAAACCCTCGGTCTGACCAATGCCCGGATATGTTATAGCACCGGAGCCATTCTGAGTCCGGAGGTCCTCCGATTCTATCAGGCCCTGAATCTTCCCCTCAAAAGCCTCTATTGCACGACCGAAGGCGGGGCACTGACGGGTGCCGGGACCGATGACATCCAACCGGATACGGTCGGACCCCCTCTCCGGGGAACGGAAATCAAGGTCTCCGATCAGGGGGAGCTCCTTTCCAGACAACCCGGAATGTTCACCGGCTACTATAAGGACCCGGAAAAAACAAAAGAGGTGCTTAAAGACGGCTGGTTTTACAGCGGAGACTACGGTTTCATCCGGGAGGACAGACACATCGTCCTGGTCGATAGGCGGAAAGATCTGATTGAAAGGGCCGACGGCGAAAAAATTGCCCCCCAATTGATCGAGAGCCGGCTGAAATTCAGCCCTTATATCAAAGATGCCTGGGTTCTGCCCGGACCGGATAAGGCTTACCTCTCGGCCGTCATCGTCATCAACTATGGCACCGTCAGCCGGTGGGCCGGACAAAGAAAAATCGCCTTCAACACCTTTGCCGAGCTTTCTCAAAGGCCGGAGGTTTATACACTGGTCAGGCAGGATATCGACCGGGTTAATGGCCTCCTGTCCCCCGGAAGCCGGATAAAAAAATATGTCCATCTTCACAAAGAATTCGATCCGGACGAGGGCGAATTGACCCGGAACAGGAACCTGAAGAGACCGGTTTTAGAGGCCCGCTACCAGGGGCTTATCGAGGCGATTTATGCGGATACGATTGAGGCCTCAATTGAAACCCCGGCCAAGCACCGGGATGGGCGGACACAAACGATCAAAACGACCCTAAGCATTAAGTCCACTGAAGGGACGGCCTTATGACCTTTTTTCTACAATTAGCGGCCACCGGTTTTGCTTTGGGCATGGTCTATGCCCTGGTAGCCATAGGCTTTGTCATCATCCTTAAATGCTCCAATGCCTTTAACATCGCCCAGGGCCATTTTGTCATGATCGGTGGTTATCTGGGCTATACCTTCCTGGTTCTCTTCGGCCTGCCCATATGGATTACCCTGATCCTGGCGGTGGTTTCGGCCATCATTATGGGTCTGATCATTGAACGTCTGGCCCTGCGTCCGCTGGTGGGACAATCGGAATTGGCCATTATCATGATGACCATCGCCTTGTCCACGGTTTTGGAAGGACTGGCCACCCTGATCTGGGGCGGGGAATATAAAACATACCACGGATTACTGCCGACCATCACCCTTAAAGTGGGTCAGATATCCGTACCCCCGGAATCGCTGATCGGACTTATGGTCTCGGTGGTGACGGTAACGCTGCTCCTCCTTCTCTTCCGCTATACTAAAATCGGATTGGCCATGAGGGCCACGGCCGAGGATTTACAGGTGGTCCAGAGTGTGGGTATCCGGGCCACCACGATCTATGCCGTTTCCTGGGTGATTGCCAGTGTCGTCGGGGTGATCGGCGGCATCCTCTTGGGGGGGGTCTCCGGGGTCATGATCCCCCTGGCCGAGATCGGTCTGAAGGCCTTCGCCGTTGTCCTCCTGGGAGGGGTGAACTCCATCGGGGGGGCCATCGTCGCCGGGATCATATTGGGCGTGTTGGAGAATGTGGCTGCCGGATACCTGGACCCCTTGTTGCCGGGTGGGGGGTTGGCCCAGATATTCCCCTTCATCATAATGCTCATTGTACTCATCTTCAAACCCCATGGTCTTTTTGGTCTGGTCAGGATAGAAAGGATTTAATCAATGGGTTTGGGCCGCGGGACCTTTCAAGAAAACTACGGGCAGGACATGGCTATCATCCGCACCAGGCGGCAGTGGGGACTGCTCCTGGGTTTTTTTCTTATCCTTTTGACCTACCCACTGGTTGCCACTGACCGGCAACTGACGATCATAACTATGATCGGCATTGCCATTATCAGTGTCCACGGGCTGAATATCCTCACCGGGTACTGCGGCCAGATCTCCATGGGACATGTGGGTTTTATGGCCGTCGGTGCCTATGTGTCGGCGATCTTAACCGCCAAATTAGGCTGGTCCTTCTGGGCGGCCCTGCCCTGTGCGGCTATGGGCGCCGGCGTGGTCGGTTTGATCTTCGGTCTGCCCTCGTTAAAGATCAGGGGCTTTTATCTGATTATGGCCACCATCGCCGCCCATTTCATTATCATCTGGCTCATCCTGCAGCTCCGGGATCTCACCGGTGGTGCCGATGGCATGCCGGTGCCCAAACCCCGACTGGGAAATTTCGTCTTCGATTCGAAAGCCAGCTACTACTATCTGGTTATGGCGACGGCCTTCCTGTCGACGGTCCTGGCCGTCAACATAGTCCGGACCAGGGCCGGCCGGGCCTTCGTGGCCATCAGGGATAACGACCTGGCGGCTGAAGTCATGGGGGTAAATCTCTTCAGTTACAAGCTTCAGGCCTTTTTCATCGGTTGTGTCTATGCCGGAGTGGCCGGGGTCCTGATGGTTCATTACTATGGATTCGCCAGTGTGGACCAGTTCCCCTTTATCGATTCGGTCTGGTATCTGGGCATGCTGATCGTCGGCGGTATGGGCAGCATCCCGGGGGCCATCCTGGGCGCCCTGGCCCTCAAGCTGCTGGATGAATTGGTCACCATGGTCGGTCCCATCTTGTCGGCCGCTATCGCCGCCCAGGCCGCCGCCTCAGTGGCTCTCATCAGCCGGGGATTGGTTATTATGCTTTTTCTTATTTTTGAACCCAGAGGACTCGATCACCGCTGGGAGATGGTCAAGGCCTATTTCAGGTTATGGCCCTTCTCCCGTCAGGAAATTGATTGAAAGGGAGGTGATCCGATAAAAGAAAGGTACAAGTAAAAAAACGGTACAAGGTGCAAGGTGTAAGGTACAGGGAAAGACCACACCCCATAAACCTTGCTGTATTTGAAGCTTACATCCTAAAATTGGAAACTGTATTTTCATACTAAACCCTCATGCCCATTTGGGCACCACGAAACATGAAAAAATCTTTCGCCGAACGCCGAACGCTTAACGACGAACGGTATTTTCGTATTAGACAGGAGGAGACCATGGCAACAATTAGTTCACGAGTAGGCGCATTAATGATTGTGTTGGTAGCGGTAGTCTTGCTTTTTTCACCCAATGCCGGCGCTGCCGGAAAAACCGTCTATATCGGCGGCACCATGTCGCTGACCGGACCCTACGCCGAAGATTCGGCCTCGGTCCTGGCGGCCTTTGAAGATTATGTCAAATATGTTAACGAGACCAAGCAACTGGCCCCCTGGCGCAAGGATAAATGGCCGGCCGATATTAACATCGAGCTGCTCTGGCGGGATGATGAGCTTAAACCGGCCAAGGCCCTCTCGATCTATGAAGAACTCAAGGCCAAGGGAATGCTGGTCTATAGAATATCCGGTTCCCCCATCGCCCTGGCCCTGAAGGACAAGCTGAATCAGGATCACATGGGCGCCACGAGCATGGCCTCCGGCCCCTATCTCCTCAAGCCGCCCCAAACCGTCTTCACCTATTATCCGATTTACACCGATGCCCTGGCGGCCATCGCCGATTGGTTTAAAGAAAACTGGAAAGGCCCCGGCAAGCCCAGGGTGGCCTATCTCACCGCCGACAATGCCATGGGTAAATCCATTGAGATCCCTGAACTTAAAGCCTATCTGGAGAAGGCCGGGTTTGAATTTGCGGGTATCCAGTATGTGCCTCTGGTCCCCACTTCTCCACCGACCACCCAGCTCATGTGGCTGAAACAAAACAATGTCAACCTGGCCCTGGGCGTGATGGTCAATCCCGGTTCACAACCCACCGTCAAAGAGATGGTTCGGCTGGGCATGGGACCGCACTTGGCCTATAAGATGACCCTGGGTTGTGCCCTACCCAGTCACGCCGCTGTCTTCGCGCCAGCCATGGGGACCCTGGGGGACGGGTTTGTAGTCGCCGGCAGTTTCCCTCCCCTGGATGACCTGGCCACACCGGGGATCAAATTCTGTGATGATCTGCAGAAAAAATATCGCCCCAACAAAAAGGCTACCCACGTTATGTATGTGGGCGGTATGCTGGAAGCCATGGTCCAGGTCGAGGCCATCAGGCTGGCTATGCAGACCACGCCGCTGGAAAAATTAAAACCGATCGATGTGCTCCAGAACGGCTTCTACAAGATCAAAAATCTGGACACCGGTCATTTGAGCGCCACGCCTCTGAATTATTCCAAAGGGGATATCGAGGGCGTCGATGCCGTCCGGGTCGATCAGGTCCAAAAAGGGAAGGTCGTCAAGGTGGGCGTTTGGCCGACCCGTCACATTTATCCCCATTAGGCGCTTAGTCGATTAAGTGGCGAGATTCCTGTGAGGTGGGTGTAGTGAAGCGTAACCCACCAAAATCAGTGGGTACCGTTATCACCTCACCCACCTCACATTTTGCTTTATGCAGGGTTTATGAGGGTCTCGTTTAAAAAAAGACCCTCATAAACCGAAATTTGATGACTATGTAAAAACTCGTCATTCCCGCGCAGGCGGGAATCCAGGCCAGGCCTAACCAATTATAAACACTGGATTCCCGTCCCGCCAGAGGCGGGATTAAGACATTCGAGGACAAGCTTTCACGGGAATGACGAAATTGGGGTCTCCCGGACTTTTTACGAAGCCATCAAATTTCAAATAGTTTTGGTGTTTTTCTTCGCCCATAGCCTATTGCCTATAGCCCATAGCCATTTTGAGGTTTTCATACTTGAAACTTGCATCTTGCATCTCGAAACTTTATTTTCGAACTACAGAAAGGAAGTATCATGACCTTATCAGGATGGGACCAAGCGGGCTGGATAGAGATATCAAAAAAGCTTAATCTGGAACTGCCGCCGGTAGCCGTCAGTTTTATGATAAAACCGCCGGAGGGGATCAAAAAACTGGAAGACCCGCTGGCCATGTGCGAAATGCTCAAGCGGGCCCAGGAAGGGCAGGCCTTCTATGCCGGTACGGAAAATCACACCTGTCCGGCCGGACCTTACATCCTGGGCAAAAGTGCGCCTCCGGCCTACACCTCGGGAGAATTCGGGGCCGGGCTTGAGGTCTTCAACCACTTCCGGGCCATGAGAAGGTTGTATGACGGCCTGCCCAAATTCGATGCCGGAAGGCATATCAATTACGTTGCCTTTTCTCCCCTCGAACGACTGACCTTCGTGCCCGATCTCCTTATCATGGTAGCCGAGGTAGATCAGGCCGAGATCCTGCTGCGGGCCATGAGTTATTCCACCGGAAAGGTCTGGACGAGCAAGTCCACCGGTGTCATCGGCTGCGCCTGGATCTTTACCTATCCCTATCTGAGCGGAGAAGTCAATTATCTCACCACCGGCCTGGGCCATGGCATGAAGAGAAGGAAAGTCCTGCCCCCTGGGCGGCAACTGATTGCCATCCCCTATGACTGGTTCGCCGTCATGCTCGACAATCTAAAAACCATGCCCTGGGTCCTGCCCATGTTTCAACCCGAGGCGGATGATTTTCGCCGCAAGCTTCTGACCGACCTGGGCCTTGATCCCGAGCATTAAGCTGTTTTCAAGCTTTTTTCCCGAAATGTCAAATTTGCCTGATTGACAGGACAAAAAGAATCGAGTACCTTTTCTCCCGTAGCGGTCAGACCGCCTATTCGGCTGTTTTTTTCAATGAATAAAAGGGAGGTACTCTGATGAGAAAACCCATGTTGTTTTCGTCTCTGTCTGTTGGGAAAGGGTGTACGTTTGTTCATGGGACACGGAAGGTTTTGCGGCCTCTGCCCCTGGCAATGGTTTTAATGATTTTCATGCTGGTCCAGGGAACGGCCCAGGCCCAGGTGGCCCGCATCGAGATTCATCCGGTGGCGACAATAACCCTCAGTGACACTGAATTGTTAAACGGCCTGCCAACGGGGAAACCCGTCACCATCGCTGGCGTCCTCAACCTACCCAAACCCGGAAAAGACAAGCTCCCGGCCGTCATCATCCTCCACGGATCAAGCGGCCCCGGCGGCACGAACGGGCCCACGGCCGACTGGTCGCACCGTCTCAACGCCCTCGGCATTGCCACCTTCGGCCTGGACTGCTTCGCCGGCCGCGGCATCGTCTCGACCTCGGAGGATCAGGGGAAATTCGGCCGCCTGAATATGATCGTCGACGTCTATAAAGCTTTGCAGTTCCTGTCGCATCATCCGCGCATCGATCCGGGTAAAATCGCCCTCCTCGGCATCTCGCGCGGCGGACAGGGAGCCCTCTATGCCGCCATGAAGCGGATGCGGACCGCCTATGGTTCGCCCCAGGTGGAATTTGCCGGGTTCATGGCCTTATATCCTAATTGTATCACTTCCTACCGTGATGAGACGGTCACCACTGGAAAGCCGATCCGTATCCTCCATGGCACAGCAGACGACTACAATCCGATCATTCCCTGCCGTGCTTATGTAGAGCGGGCCAGGAAAGCCGGGGCCGATATCCAGCTCCTTGAATATAACGGCGCCCACCACGGCTTCGATGCCGAAGCCTTGCGTAAGCCCATCCAATGCAAAACCTGTCAGACGGACCGCCGCTGCAAGCTGGCCGAGAAAGAAGGCGGCCTGATCGTCAACCTCGAAACGCAGAAACCTTTCAGCTATTCAGATGCCTGCGTCGAAACCGGGACCACCCTGGCCTACAGCGAGGCAGAAGGTCCCCGGGCCCGGGCCGATGCCCTTGAATTCTTCAAAAGCCTTTTCGGGTTGAAATAATTGCCCCACCCCTTATCAGGTGGAGCCACGAGTCCCCGCTCAGAACGACAGACAGGGGCACTGTAAACATCCTAATCGGGACAGGGCCCCTCTTTCTCCTTGACTATCATTTTATCCCTATTTTATACTCGTTCACTCGCACCTCTTGCAAAGGAAGATAACGGTATGAGCATTAAGGTATTCCTGGCCGACGATCATCGCATTGTCCGGGAGGGTTTTCGTCTGCTTCTGGAGACCCAACCCGATATCATCGTGATAGGGGAGGCGGTTAACGGCCGCGAGGCGGTCCGGCAGGTGGTAAAACTTTCCCCCGATATTTGCCTCATGGATATAGCCATGCCGGAGCTGAACGGGGTTGAAGCCACCAGGCAGATCTCCCGGGAATGTCCCACCGTGAGGGTGATCATACTCTCCATGTATTCCACCAGCCAGCATATATTCGGGGCCCTTCAGGCCGGGGCCCGGGGTTATATCCTCAAGGAATCGGCCGGAGACGACTTGATAAAGGCCGTCAGGGCCGTTCATGGCGGTCAGATCTTCCTTTGCAGCGAGATTTCAGAAACCGTGGCGGGCGACTACGTGCGGCACCGGGAGATAGCCGAGGGACAAGGTCCGCTGGCCAGTCTGAGCGCCCGGGAGCGGGAGATCCTCCAGCTCCTGGTGGAAGGCAAGTCCAACGTCAAGATTGCGGAACGCCTCTTTCTTTCCCCGAAAACCGTCGAGACCTACCGGAGCCACCTGATGCAGAAACTGGGCTTAAGCGATCTCCCGGCACTGGTGAAGTTCGCCATCCAGCATGGCCTGACCTCTTTGGAGTAGAACAGGTCCGATGAGGTGGTTCCGGCACAGCCTCACCCTGTTTTTGTTCTTTAGTCTACTTTCCATCTATGCACCCCTCCTGGCCGTAGAAAACCCTCTGCAAACGGTTTTTATCCTCCACTCCTACCACCGGGGCTACAAATGGACCGATGATCAGAATACCGGTATTGAGGCGGCCCTTAAAGAGGCCGTGGGTCCGAATCAGATCTATATCGAGTACATGGATACCGGCCGGATGCGTCACGACCGGGACTACCATGATCTTCTCCGGGTTTACCAGATCAAATACAGCGGCTTGAAATTTGACGTCATCTGCGTCACCGATGCCGATGCTTTGCGGTTCATGCTGACCTACCGGGACCGGCTCTTCCCGGGCACCCCGGTGGTCTTCTCCGGCGTCAACGATGCCGAAGAGGCTGACCTGAAAAAGGCCAAGAACTTTACCGGCGTGAGCCTGCAGGCCGACCTGAAAGCCAACCTGGAACTGATCCTGAAACTGCATCCTCAAACCCGGCTGGTGGTATTCATCAATGAGTGGACCACCAAAGGATACCGTCTCCACGAGGAATTTCTGAAAATCAGCCCCCTTTTCGAAAAATCAACCGCCTTTGTATTATTGGAGGACAAGGATACCAAAGAGATCTTTCAGGTCCTGGGAGCCCTGCCGCCGCAAAGCGTCATCCTTTACGGGGTATTCGGCCGGGACAAAGTGGGCCGGATATTCGACTATGATGAGATTATTGCCCTTATCGCCCGGAATTCCAAGGCACCGATCTACAGCCCCTGGGATTTCAATCTCGGCCACGGCATTGTCGGGGGTGTCATGACCACCGGGTACTCTCAGGGAGAAGCCGCCGGGAAACAGGCCTTAAGGATTCTCCGGGGCGGCCGGGTCCGTTATATCCCGGTGGAAAGGACTGCCCCCAAGCGGGCCATGTTCGATTACCATCAACTCAAGCGTTTCAAGATCGGCCGCCATCAATTGCCGGCCGGGAGCATGGTAATAAACCTTCCGGAAACCTTCTATCAAAAACATAAAAAACTTATCCAGTCGGCCATGGCCATCATCACCGCCTTATTGGCAGTTATCATAGTCCTTTTGATAAACATCCAGGCCCGGAGACGGACCGAGAAAGAGCTCATGGCTTCCCGGGAACAGCTTCGCGGGCTGGGTTGGCGGCTTTCTGAAACCGAAGAGAAGGGGCGGAAGGCCTTGTCCAGGGAGTTGCACGATCAGATTGGGCAAAACCTGACCATCCTGGGTGTTAACCTGACCATCCTCAGGTCCCTGATCCCCAGGGAGGCGCCTGCGCTGGTCCACTCCCGGATTACCGATTCTGTGGCCCTGGTGAAACAGACCACAGAGAAAGTTCGGAACCTGATGAGCGATCTGCGGTCCCCGGTACTGGACGACTATGGCCTGGTAGCGGCCCTGGACCATTATGCCAAACAATGGGGCGCCCGGACCGGTATTGAAATTACGGTCCGTGGTCCAGGGCCGGACCTTCGCCCGGCGCTGCAGGTTGAAAACGCCCTGTTCCGGATTGTTCAAGAGGCCTTGACCAATGTGGTCAAGCATGCCAAGGCCGGGGCGGTGGTCATTACCGTAAGCATACTGAATGGGAACGTGGTCATTTCAATCGAAGATAACGGCATCGGGTATGACACAACGTCGGCCGCCCCTTCGGAAGATAAGGGGGGCTGGGGGTTGATGACCATGAAAGAAAGGGCTCTGGCCGTCGGAGGGACCTTCCGGGTCAAGTCAGGCCCGGAGATTGGAACCCAGGTAGTGGTCGAGGTCCCGCTCTGAACCATTTATCAAACTTTTTTCCGAAAAAATCAAACCTGTCTGATTGTCAATTGAAGGCTCATCTGGTAGTTCCTACCCTAAACTCTATATAGAGTAACAACGGACCTTGAAAATAGGTTCAAGGTTTGGCTCACTTGAAATTTGCATCTTGAAACTTGAAACTGTTTCTTAAAGAAAGGAGAAATAGTATGAAAAGGTTATTTGTACTGTTGGTTTTTGCAGGTTTCACGGCCGCCGGTTTGCTGTTTTCCCCGGTTTCCCAGGCCGCCGACACGATCAAGGTGGGCATTGTGGACACCTATACGGGTCCGGCCACGGCCTACACCCAGGATATGCTTGACGCCTTCAAGCTGGCCGTGGAAAAAATCAATGCCAAGGGCGGGGTCCTGGGCCAAAAAATCGTTTATGCCACCAGGGATGAAAAGTTCAAACCCGATATCGGGCTTTCCATGGCCAAGGAACTGGTCATGAAAGAAAACGTGGACATCCTCATGGGGACCATCAACAGCGCCACGGCCCTGGCCATATCGGACTTCGTTAAAAAAGAGAAGATCCCCTTCTTTGTCACCTATGCCAAGAGCGAAAAGATCATCGGGGAGAAGGGGCACCGCTACGTATTCAATATGAATGAGAATACCGAAATGGCCGGCCGGGCCACGGCCCTGTCCCTTTCCAAGAAGCCCTATACCAAATACTGGATCTGCGGGGATGACTACGAATACGGCCATGCCATTGCCGACGCCGTCTGGAACAGTCTGAAGAAGTTGAAACCGGGCGTCCAACTCCTCGGCCAATCCTGGTGGAAGGTGGGGGAGGCCGATTTTACCCCCTATATCACTCAGATCCTGGCCGCCAAGCCCGATTTCCTGATCGTGGCCACCGGCGGCGGCGGTATGGTCAACTTCCAGAAGGCGGCCAAGGCCACCGGGTTGAACCAAAAGCTGCCCTTCTATCAGCACACAGCCACCGAACTGGGGACCCTGCTGCCCCAAGGTCCGGATGCACCCGAGGGGGTCTATGGAACCAGTCAATATCTCTTCTACTACCCCAATACGCCGGCCAACCGGGCCTTTGCCGACGAATTCAATAAGGTCTACAAGAGATACCCCAAGGCCACGGCCCTGATCGGTTACATGACGGCCCAGTTCATCGCCGAGGGTTACAAAAAGGCCGGGAAGGTGGACAAAGAGGCGCTGATCAAGGCCCTTGAGGGAATGACCCTTGATTCACCCGGGGGGCCTCTATCCATCCGGGCCTGCGACCATCAGCTCGAGCTGCCCATGTACTGGGGCATCACCAAAAAGGACCCCAAATATCCCTTCCTCGTCTCAGGCGATACCCAGGCCATAGCAGCCAGGGACTATATGCCGACCTGTGACGAAATCATGAAGCAGAGAAAGCCATAACCAATTGGAGTGATGCTGGATACTTGATCCTGGATAAAATTACTGATACTTGATCCTGGATAATAATTTATGTAACAATTTAGCCCTTTGAAAAGCTTGAGATTTTTGCTTGAAAATTCTGACTTTCTCACACGTCATTCCCGTGAAAACGGGAATCCAGGTGTTAGACTGAGACGAAAAGAACCTGGATTCCCGTTTTCACGGGAATGACGGATGGGTTATCGATAAATCCTCAGAATGGTAATTTAAGAATCCAAACCGGACCCGTTAAGGGAGTGCTGTAATGGACCTTGTTTATACCCTATGCCCGCCGGCGGTGCTCTGCCAGATCTTTGTGGGCCTCAGCCGGACGACGATCCTTTTCATTGTCTCCTCAGGCTTGAGCCTTATCCTGGGGGTACTCCGGATACCGAACGTCGCCCATGGCTCGCTTTACATGATTGGCGCCTTTGTGGCCTTCACCGTATCAAAGCTCTTCGGCGGCGGGAGTCTTGGTTTCTGGATGGCCCTTATCATCGCCCCCCTGATCGTGGCTCTCATCAGCTTCCTGTCCGAGCGGGGGATCTTCCAATTCCTCTACGAGAGGGAACACCTGATGCTCATCCTGCTCACCTTTGCCTTCTCTCTGGTCTTCGGGGACCTGGTAAAAATTATCTGGGGAGGCGAGTACAAGTCCGTACCCGTCCCCCAGGTCTTCCAGGGCTCCGTCCCCCTCTTCGGGGGACTGCCCTTTCCCCGGTACAATGTCTTTCTCCTGGTCGCCGGTCCGGTCATCGCCGTGGCCCTCTGGCTCATGGTCAATAAGACCAAGATGGGCAAGATCGCCCGGGCGGCCGCCGTGGACCGGGAGATGGTCGGGGCCGTCGGCATCAACGTAAGCTGGATATTTGCGATGGTCTTCGTGATCGGTTGTTTTTTAGCCGGTTTGGGCGGAGTCCTGGTGGCCCCCACCGTGAGCGTCACCCTGGGCATGGACCATACCCTCATCATCGAGGCCTTCCTGATCGTCATCATGGGCGGCCTGGGCAACATCTGGGGGGCCCTCCTGGGGGCCCTCATCTTCGGACTTTCCCAATCTCTGGGCATCCTGATCTGGCCCAAGTTCGGCATCATCTTCCCCTATCTGGCGGTGGTCGTTGTGCTCCTGCTCAGACCCACGGGATTACTCAAGTCAACCTGGTAGGAGGAGTCTCTTTATGGCCCGACAAAGATATTCAAAATTACTTGTTACTCGTTACTCGTTACTCGTTTTAACGGGCAACCAGCAACCAGCAACGAGATGCTGTAACCCCAGCCCCGAGGGACACCACGAATCATGAAAAACCGAATAGCGAATATCGAATGTCGAATGTCGAATGCCGAAGGGGAGATTCCTTTTAATTCCGAACTCCGAACTCCGAACTCCGAACTCTTTTTTCTAACCAAGGCCACGGTCTGGTTGATCGCCGGACTGGCCCTCTTGTGCCTGGCCCCTCTTTTTCTGCCCAGGTTTTACATTTACCTGCTTTCGGTCATGTTCCTCTACGGGTTACTAGCCACCAGCAACAACCTGGCCCTGGGTTTCGGCGGAATCTACCAACTCCACCATGCCGTCTTCTACGGGGTCGGCGCCTACGGGTCGGCCCTGATGATCGTCAAATCGGGGCTTTCGCCCTGGCTGGGCTTCCTTGTGGGACCTCTAGTGGCCGCGGTCCTGGGCCTCGTCATGGGGGTGATCTGTATCCGCCTCTCCAAACTCTACTTCGGTATGCTCCAGATCTCGCTGGGCTCCCTGGTCTGGGTCATCGTCTACCGCTGGTATTCCTTTACCGGGGGAGATGACGGCATCCACGGCATTACCCTGCCCGACCTCATCTCTACCGGTCAGGGGGCCTACTACTTTACCCTGACGGTCACCACCCTGTCCATGGTCGCCATGTATCGTGTTTTGAAATCACCCTTCGGCAGCGCTCTCCAGGGCATCCGGGACAACCCCGTCAGATCGGCCATGATCGGCATCAACGTCCGGAGACATCAGCTTCTGACCCTGGTGATCGTGGCCTTTTTTGCCGGGGTGGCCGGGACCCTCTTTGTCGTTGTGGACAATACGGTCTTCCCCGATATGCTCTTCTGGACCCTCTCCATGGAAGCGGTCATCATGTGTCTATTGGGGGGTTGGCTCACCTTCCTGGGACCCATGCTCGGGGCCTCCCTGATAGTAGCCATCAGGACCTTTGTCAGCACCTTCACGGTTTACTGGGCCCTGGTGCTGGGCATCATCTTCATGCTGGTCATCTTCTTCCTCCCCGACGGGGTCCTGGGGTGGGGGGAAAGCAAACTGAAACCGGCCAAGGAGTGAGCGATGTTACGCGTCGAGTCCCTATCGAAAGCCTTTGACGGCTTCCAGGCCGTTTTCAAGGCCAACCTGCATGTCAATCAGGGGGAGATCGTGGCCGTTATCGGTCCCAACGGGGCCGGTAAGACGACCCTGTTCAACCTCATTTCGGGCATCATCAAGCCCGATTCCGGCCGGGTCCTTTTTAAAGACGAAGACATTACCGGGCTTCCTCCCCATAAGGTCTGCCGCAAGCGCCTGTCACGGTCCTTTCAGGTCGTCAACGTCTTCCAGCGGTTGTCAGTTTTCGAAAACGTTCAGATCGCCGTCCTGTCCAGGGAGCGGAAGACCTGGAACCTTTTCACCCCCTCATCCAAACTGGTCCAGGAAGAGACCAACCGCATCCTGGAGGACGTTGGACTTTTGGAAAAGAAAAACCGCACCACGGCCCTGCTCTCCCACGGAGACCGGAAGGTCCTGGAGATTGCCATGGCCCTGGGGGGGAATCCCGAGTTCCTCATCCTCGATGAGCCGACGGCCGGCATGGCCCCGGAGGAAACCGCGCGGTGCATCGCACTCATCAGGGACATTTCCGAAAAGCTGGGGCTGACCATTTTATTCTGCGAGCATGATATGGAGATCGTCTTCGGTATCGCCGACCGGATCATGGTCATGGTCAGGGGTGGGACCATCATCCAGGGCACCTGCGAGGAAGTGCGCTGCAACCAGGCGGTCCAGGACGCCTATCTCGGGGGGGACGACGGATGCTTGATGTAAAGAATATCCATACCTATTACGGCTTGAGCCACATCCTGTTCAATATTTCTTTAACGGTCTCCAAAGGCGAGGTGGTAGGCCTCCTGGGCAGAAACGGCGCCGGCAAGAGCACCACCATGCGGAGCATCATGGGTCTAACCCCTCCCCGGGAAGGGACCGTCTCTTTCAAAGGAGAAGACCTGAGGGGCGTAAAGCCCTACGTCCTCTTCCGCAAAGGCATCGGCTATGTGCCTGACGACCGGCGGGTCTTCGCCGACCTGTCGGTGGATGACAATTTGGAGATCGTCCATTCCCGGTCTCCCCAGTGGACCAGGGAGCGGGTTTACGGCCTCTTTCCGGCCCTCCGGGAGATCCGGGCCAGACGGGCCGGCCACCTTTCGGGAGGCGAGCAGCAGATGCTGACCATTGCCAGGGCCCTTATGGGCAGTCCCGACCTCCTCCTCCTGGATGAACCGACCGAGGGGCTGGCTCCGCTCATCGTCAAAAATCTGGAGGAGCAGATCCTGCGGCTTAAAGAAGCGGGTATCTCCATCCTCCTTTCCGAACAGAACATCCGCTCGGCCCTGAAGATGATCAGCCGCGCCTACGTGATCGACAACGGTCACATCCGCTTCGAAGGCACCGTAGCCCAACTCGAAGCCGATGAAGAGGTGAAGAAAAAGTATCTGATGGTTTGAGAAAGGTTTAAATTTTGTTAAAATAGGTCAGGCATCCTGCCTGACAAGAGTCGGATCGGCCGAAGGCCGGTGGAACGGATTCAGCAAACGATTTGGGAAGAAAAAAAACCTCACCGCATTATTGAGACACCCGTATTTGAATTTACGGCCTGACCCTTATAGACTTCGGGCGTTGACGTCCCAATAAGGATGCACCCATCGTAGCATGCAAACCGGTAGGCTCAAACAAGGTACCCCATCAACCATCTATAGGGATCAGTCTTTCACGAAGAAATTTAAAAAATGAACAGCGAATACCTTCTTTTCCTGGGTCTCTATCTGCTCGGCCTGATCATTCGCACCGGTTATGAGCTGCTCAAAAAAGCCGGGCGGGTCCAGCCGAAAAGTAAATGGGCCTTTGCCCTGGTCTTTGCGGCCATGTGCCTCCTGTGGACCAGTTGGTTCAGCCTGGGTCCTTTAGATCCATGGCGCCTGGCCTTGCCCGACCCGGTACACTGGATTGGTTATGGGGTATTGATGGCGGGTTTTGGTCTGGCGATCGGGGCTTTTCTGCAGTTGAGGGGCCTGGAAAACATCAGCCGTCTGGTCACCACCGGACTCTTTTCCAGGATACGCCATCCCATGTATGTCGGATTCATCCTCTGGATTCTGGGCTGGGTGATGGTCCACGGCGCGCTCTTCAGCCTGGTCTTTGGAGCAATAGGCATCGGGAACATCCTTTACTGGCGACACCTGGAGGAAAAAGATCTGGAAACCCGTTACGGCGAAGACTACCGGAGATATCGAAAAGGGACCTGGTTCTGATCACCGGACGCCCAAAAGCAAGCTCCTTTCCCGGAAAGGAGCCCCCGACAGAGCCCCTTGAGTCCCAAAGGGACGACCCTCCCGCGAAGCCCCTTGAGTCCCAGAGGGATGCCAGGAGGCTGATCTCGTTCGGGGGCTGTCTTCACTTATACTACAAAATACCCTTTGAGATGAATGTCAACTGTGTTAGCATATTTCTATGAAGAAACGAATTTACAGGATTTCAGTAGATTAATATGATAAAATGTAAAGGCCTCTTTAGCATAAGAATAACTTGTTGTGTCGGGAAAAATTTGAAGGATAGGTTATATGGATAAACTTCCAAGTCTTAATAAGAAAAAGATTGAGGTTACCTCTTTGAATGATATCGAAGAAGAAAAGAGGTATTGGATGGCAAAAAACCCAATTGAACGGATTGAAGCTATCGAGATTAATAGAAGGATGGTTTATGGCCAAGTTAGAGTTACATCCAGACTTCAAAGATTTCTTGAGATTGCTGAACTCTCATAAAGTAATTCGAATGGGTGTTCCTCCAGTACGACTTGAAGTTATCACCAGTGCCTCCGGGGTGGATTTCAACGAATGTTACTCTAATCGAGAGGTTGTTGAGATTGAAGGGATTCAAATCAATCTTATTTCACTTCAGGACCTTAAGAAGAATAAAAGGGCTGCCGGCAGGCATAAAGACTTGGAGGACATAGAACATTTGCCATAACATTGAGATTTGATGATCGGGTGTTTTTGGCCGGGGAGAGTGGGGGGAGACGAGGGGCGAGTGACGATTATCTTATTTGAGGGAACGTTAGGGTTAAATCTGCCGGTTAATAACAAAGCACGTTCTGCACGAACGTCCCGTTTTACGTTTTACGTTTTATCGAAACCAGGGCGCTTTCTGGAAATCCTGGTTTATGACCCGTGGCCGACGGGACGAGGAACAGTACTGGAAGGGAAACCGCCCGGACCGGGCCAGTTGGGATAAAGGAAGAAAGGAGAATCATGATGAATATCCTTGAAAAGGTAAAATTACTGGAAAAGGTTATCGCCGTGGATGTCACAACCATCGATCCGGTGCTGGAACTGGCCATTGAAAAATTATTGAAACGCGAAGCCACGCGAATGGATGAATTAAAACAACGGTTGTTAAAACAGGAATCCGAATTTGAAAAAAAATATGGGCTGAACTCGGAAGAATTCTACAGACGTTATGAAAAGGGGATAATGGGTGACGACATGGATTATGTGGAATGGTCGGCGACCGTTGACATGCTTACCGGTCTTAAAAAACGGTTGTCGCTGCTCCAACAGGAATCACCGCAATGAATGACAGGATTCGCAGCTATTTCGACGAGATCGAAGCCCGGCTGATTGAATGTCCTGCCATTCTCGATTATCAAATCACCCGCAGGGATATCTCCCCGGAAGATGGAAAACTGAGGATCAAGTCTACTCTGACCGGGAATGGCGTATTCGAATGCTTTCTCTATGTCAAAAATAAGGGGAGTCACATCCAGTCCCTGAGATACAGTTTCCATTGGCAGGATGCAGAAGGAAAGCTTGTCAAACGATTGGATAATGCACCCCATCATATAGACTTGCCTTATGCGCCGCATCATCTTCATACAGGCGCCGGTCATGTCGAAGGTTTTTCTGGAAACCCGGATATCTTGGCCTTCATTGACGACATGGAAAGGACCCTTATCAGGAAATGAACGCTCTTCCCGCAAGCCCAAACTCTGCTTCGGGTATTCCATCAATTCTCAAACCGACTGGTCTTTTAGAGAAATTTGAAAAATGAACAGCGAATACCTCCTTTTCCTGGGTCTTTATCTGCTCGGCCTGCTCATCCGCGCCGGCTATGAGATCCTTAAAAAGGCCGGGCGGGTCCAGCCGAAAAGTAAATGGGCCTTTGCCCTGGTCTTTGCGGCCATGTGCCTCCTGTGGACCAGTTGGTTCAGCCTGGGTCCTTTAGATCCATGGCGCCTGGCCTTGCCCGACCCGGTACACTGGATTGGTTATGGGGTATTGATGGCGGGTTTTGGTCTGGCGATCGGGGCTTTTCTGCAGTTGAGGGGCCTGGAAAACATCAGCCGTCTGGTCACCACCGGACTCTTTTCCAGGATACGCCATCCCATGTATGTCGGATTCATCCTCTGGATTCTGGGCTGGGTGATGGTCCACGGCGCGCTCTTCAGCCTGGTCTTTGGAGCAATAGGCATCGGGAACATCCTTTACTGGCGACACCTGGAGGAAAAAGATCTGGAAACCCATTACGGCGAAGACTACCGGAGATATCGAAAAGGAACCTGGTTCTGATCACCGGACGCCCATAAGCAAGCCATTTCCCGAAAAGGAGCCCCCGACAGAGCCCCTTGAGTCCCAGAGGGACGCTCTTCTTATTCCTTTCGTCTTTTCCCCCTCTCCGAACTCCGAAATTCTTTCCCTCCCCCCTCTGAGCTTTGAGCTTAGACCCTGCTGAGGGATTTCCTTGACTTCTGTAATTATGGCATTATAATGCCGTTATTATGATGACTTTAAGAAGGAAGAAGCCATGAAATCCAGGACCATGGTTTATCTTGAAGTTGAACAGCTTCAATCCCTGCAAAAGGAGGCCAGATCGCAGAGGATCTCCTTAGCCGAACTGATGCGGCGTTTGGTGAAGGAGCATCTCACTAAAGACCGAGGGGTACCGGCGGCCCCCAAAGAGGCTTATCTCAAAATTGTCGGATTAGGGGCAAGCGGGAAAAAAGACATTTCAGAAAACCACGATCGTTATCTGGGGAAGGCCATCCTCCGTGAGCATACTCGTTGATACCGGGGCCTGGTATGCTATCGTTGATTCTTCGGACCGCCATCATAAAGAAGCTAAACGTTTTTATAGTGATCAGGCTTCAAAGTCCTCCTTTTTAACTTCCAACCTGATTTTGTCCGAAACATGGACCTTAATCAACTCCCATATCGGCCGATTCGCTGCCGGAACGTTCTGGGAAACCTTGAGAGAAACAAGAATCCCCATCTTAACCATCGAACCGGTTGATTTGGAAGCCGCCTGGAGGATTGGCCGGGATTTTTCCGATCAAACTTTCAGCCTGGTGGATTGTTGCACCTTCGCCGTCATGGAAAGGATGGGGATTACGGAAGCCTTCACCTTCGACGCCCATTTTTTAACCTACCGATACGGTCCTAAGCGGCAGCGTGTCTTTCGATGTTCTCCTTAGCCCTGTCTCCTTTTTGGACTCAAGCCGCCCCGGCGAACGATCCTCAAGAGCAGTGCTCCTCAAGTCCTACGGGGCACTCCTCTATCTTCTTTTGATCTCCCTCCCCCGCCTCACGTCTCATCCCTTGCCTTTTCCTTTCTTTTCTCCCAACTCCGAACTCTTTTTCTTCGAACACCGAACGCCGAACTCTAAACTCGAACTATCTTTTCCCCCTTGACATTAATATCAATAGTGATACCATTTAACTATGGGCGAGATAAGAGAGCTCCTTACACCAATGAGCCTCAATCCTGGTAATGTTCGTTTCAGCGATCTGTGTAAGGTATGCGATCACTACTTTGGTAAACCTCGGCAGTTCGGGAGCAGTCACCGAGTTTATAAAACCCCATGGCCTGGCGACCCTCGTGTGAACATACAATCCAAGAAAGGAAAAGCCAGAGCCTATCAAGTAAGACAGGTTCTTAAGGCTATAGAAAAATTGGAGTCGAAAAATGGCAATTAAAAATGATCGATACACCTACCGGGTAACTTGGTCTGAGGATGACCAGGAATATGTCGGCCTGTGCGCGGAGTTTCCCAGTCTGAGCTGGCTGGCGCGTACGCCCGAGGCTGCCTTAAAAGCCATTCGGAGGATAGTGGCGGATGTAATCAAGGATATGAAGAAAAACAACGAAACCATACCTGAACCCATTGCTACCAAAGGATATAGCGGTAAGTTTATGGTTCGAGTACCCCCTGAGGTTCATCGCAATCTGGCCATTAAAGCAGCAGAGGCAGGAGTCAGTTTGAATCGGCTGGCCAGTTCGAAGTTGTCACAATAAGTCATGCAAGGAATGATTATATTAAACCGTTAGAAAAAGCGCTACCGGCATAAGTTTTAAAAGGAGTTTTTGTTCTACAAAAAGGCGCTTCTTCTCTTACCTCTCCCCCCAAGTCCGTCCCACCGGACACTCCTCAAGTCCCAAAGGAACGCTCCTTTTTCCTTTGATCTTCCCTCCCCCCCCCCTCGCGCCTCACGCCTCATCCCTCGCCTTTTCCTTTCTTTTTCGTCGACCTCCGATCTCCGAACTATCTTTTCTCAGCTTCTTTTTCCCTTGACTAATTGGCCGGTTATGTTATATAAACTGCATCACTTTTAATCTTACATCCATTCTTCCATAAGGTCTTAAGGAGATTCATGGCCCAGATCCATATCTCAAAAGATCCATCCAAGCATACAACCGTTATCTATGATCCACGACTGGTATCCAAGGTTATAATCATTCCCGGCCGCCATCGGTATTTTATGGAAAATTTTTTCGAGATCATAACCGGATGGAGCCTATGAAATCGAAACGCAAAGTCATGACTGAAGAAAAGATTGATCAAAAGGTGACTGCCGAGGCGGATGACGCGTCTGCCTGGGAATCCTCCACTAAGGCATTGAAATCAAAGTCAACTTCCGTAATCCTTCCTTCTGAGTTAGCTTCAAGGGCAGCTTTTTTTGCCCGTTTGCATAGAGAACGAAGTTTAGAAAACTGGCTCAAACGCATTATACAGGAAAGATTGGATATTGAAGAAGCGGCTTTTTCCGGCTTTAAAAGGGAATTGTTAGCCAAGAACGGTAGGTAAGATCGGTCAAAAAATTCCGTCTTTGGCCCGGTAACCAACCTAAGCCCGTGGTTGACAGAAAGTTTCAATGGTTAGGATCGTTTGAAAGGTTGGAGAGGAAATAACAAGGATACTATGTTACTTGTTGAGATGAAAGATAAAAAAAGTTACTGAACAAAATGGACAACGTCCCCTTTTTGAAGAGAAAGATGATCACATCGGTGTATTACAAGTGAATGAGTGGGCGGCTATGATTTCAAAATATGCGTCACGGATTTTTATAGTTACATCTTCTTTACGGCCAGAAGTTGAACCTGTGAGGAGGGCGGAATTCGAACAACAAATTGACTTGTTTAGAACAGCACAAATCAATATCGATTATCCTAAACCCTTTTTGCAAGAATAACCTTAAATAATACAAGAGTGCATAATACGACGCTCAACCCGACCGGGAATACGCCTTTTTTGCGTTTCATTTTAGGTGATTTTCCCAGCGGGTTATCTATATCGTTATCTGTATGTTGGTTGATGGGTGAATTCGAGGTCTATGATATGAAGACTATAGAGGAACTCGATTCTGAAATAGGGCGCTTACTTGAGAAGCAGGCATTTGACGCTGTCAAGGCTCTTTTATCAGAGAAAACTGCAGAAACCGGCCTCATTAAACCCACGGAGCCAGAAATTGATTTTTGGAATAAAGTAGGCTTCCAATATTTGCAGAATCACATGTTTCAACAGGCAGCTGACTTGTATAAGGCATTGTATGAGACTCAATTGCGAGGACAACATGAACGCGGCCGTTTGCATAAAGGGATGGCATTACATAATTGGGGCGTATCAGTCCTAAATCTTCAAAAACGGCCTGAAGCAAAAGAATTAATAACCCTGGCATATGTTGAAGACTGTATAACGAGTGGAAGGAATGCTGTCGAGAAGCTAGGTTACAAAACATTGAGGAATGAGTTTAGTGTTCCTGACGAGCTCCTGAATGCAATTTTTACCTGTGCCACTTCAACTCGTACTTTTGATGAATATCCGCCAATTGATCCAAATGTAGTCTTGAATATATTTCGGCAGGACGAGGACATTTGGATCAGGCAGGCCTGTAACAATGCACTTTGTAATATAAACTTCGACTATTATAACGACCTGTTAAATAGGACAAAGAGTGCGAGGACAAATGATGAAAAAAGGAAGACGTTAGAAACAATTTCCGAAGTATTATTTTCATCCATAAAAGGTTTTACTGTTCTGCCTCCTGTAAGAACTTCAAAAGCTGAAATTGACCGTATAATACGAAACTATTCTGACCATCCACTTTGCGCGATTTAGGGCTTTATGTATTGATCGAATGCAAGAACTGGTCTAAACCTGTTGGTGCACCTGTTATTCGAGACTTCAATGCAAAGATCGAAGATCACAGATGCACTTCGGGAATATTACTATGTAAGAAAGGGATCACGGGGGAAGGTATAAAGGATGCAAATGGTGAAATAAGAGACGCCTACAAAGTCAAAGGGATTACGATCCTTGTATTAACAGAGCAAGACCTAGAGTTAATAGCTAATGGGGAGAATCCGATATCGATCCTTGTGAGGAAATATGAAGCAGTGAAGTTTATGTAAATGATCATCATAACGGGGTCGGGCCGCGACAACTGATTGATCTGTAATACGTGTAATACGGGACGTTCGTGCAGAACGTGCTTAACAATTAGAGATCAGGCTGTTAAAGAAAGACAATTTCCACGACGGGGGATAAAGTATTTGAAGCAGAAGTTATTAGGATTAATTAATGAAGAGGCAAACCTGGTTCTGGCCGCCAGGTTCAACACCGCTCATGGAAAAGGCTTATCGTTTTAGGTGAGATAACGGGGTCGGGCCACAGGAACTAATTTATCTTACAATGAATAGTGCCGTCTGTGCCCTCAAAAATAGGCATATAATGAGTTTTTTAAGGCTAAAAAGGCAGTTTTTCCATTATGGCGAGAGCGAAAAGGCATTACATCCGGCCATCTTGAGTACCTGTTTCCGGTTTTGAAAACGGTACGGATTGCCCAGAAATACCAAAGTTGGGCTAAATCATGCCGTGCCGTTTCTAAGTCCAACAAATAGCAAGGCCCTATTATTGAAAGTTACGGTTTGAACTCTTCCGTTTTATTCAAATGATAATTTGATGACTTCAGGAAGAACTTTTCGAATGGATCTCAAAATTTTTGGGCCTTTTAACCGGCATATCGGCCGTCCCCCCACAACGGCACCTCCCTATTTCCTATGAGTCAAAATTTGCCCCCTCGATATTTTTTCTTCAAGCTTTAACCTTATCTTGCAAAGCCCCACGATTAGGGTACTGACTGATCATTCCGAAGGCTTAAATTGCGGTGCGACCCCTTTTAGGGCTCCATCCTTTGGGATTGACTTTAACTCTTTGTTATGGTTTAAATTATCCAGTTAAAAAATGGCTTTCTTAACACCGGTAATCCCGAACCGAAAGACTGGTCCATGAAGAAATCCGACAAGGCCCCATGGTAGATGGTAAATAAGGAACGGCGCAGGGAGAATCATGAATCATAACGGCAACAACATCGAGTCCCGCCTGTGGGACGCAGCCGATGAACTGCGGGCCAATTCCAAACTGAAGTCTTCGGAATACTCGGTCCCGGTGTTGGGTTTGGTATTTCTACGCTATGCCGACCACAAGTTCCAGGCGGTAGCGAAGGAACTGACCGGAATAGGTAGCGGACGAAGGAAGATCGGCCCGGCGGACTACCAGGCCCGGGGCATGCTCTATTTGCCCGAGGCGGCGCGTTTCTCGGCATTGATCCAACTGCCGGAGGGGGCGAACATCGGCACAGCCATAAACGACGCCATGCGCGCCATAGAGGTCGAAAATCTCGATCTCAAGGACGTCCTGCCCAAGACCTACAACCGTTTCGAGAATCCCCTGCTCAAGGAATTGCTCAAAACCATGAACTCCGTCCCTATGGACATCGAGGGGGACGCCTTCGGCAAGATTTACGAATACTTTCTCGGGCATTTCGCCATGAGCGAGGGCCAGAAGGGCGGTGAGTTTTTCACCCCCACCGCTATCGTCCAACTCATCGTCGGAATTATTGAGCCCTTCCACGGTCGCATCTTCGACCCGGCCTGCGGCTCCGGCGGTATGTTCGTGCAGAGTGCCCGTTTTGTGACCGAGCATAAGAAGAACCCCGGCGCCGAACTGAGTGTTTACGGACAGGAAAAGGTGGCCGAGACCGTGCGCCTCGGGAAGATGAACCTGGCCGTACATGGTTTGGCCGGTGATATCCGTCAAGGTAACGCCTATTACGAAGACCTCCACCGCTCCACCGGCAAATTTGACTTCGTGATGGCCAATCCGCCCTTCAACGTGGATCGGGTGGACAAGGACCGGCTCAAGGACGACCCACGTTTTCCCTTCGGCCTGCCCCGCACCGACAATGCCAATTACCTCTGGATTCAGCTCTTTTTCAGCGCCCTGAATGACAGGGGCCGAGCCGGTTTTGTCATGGCCAACTCCGCTTCCGACGCCCGAGGTTCGGAACTGGACATCCGCAGGCAGCTCATCGAAGCTCGCGCCGTTGATGTGATAGTGGCGGTGGGCTCTAATTTCTTTTACACCGTGACCCTTCCCTGCACCCTCTGGTTTTTTGACCGGGGCAAGCACAAGACCGACCGCGCCGATAAGGTGCTTTTTATTGACGCCCGCCACCTCTACCGCCAGATCGACCGGGCCCACCGCGACTGGACCCCATCTCAGATCGAGTTCCTGGCCAACATCGCCCGGATCTACCGAAAAGAGGCCGCAGAGAACCTGCACGACAGCGCCGACTTGCTGGCCGAAACCTTCGGGAAGAAGCCCAAATATGCCGATATTCCTGGACTGTGCAAAGTGGTGACGCTGGCCGAGATCGAAGCCCAGGGCTGGAGCCTGAACCCTGGCCGCTATGTGGGAGTGGCCGCCCGCGTGGAGGATGACTTTGATTTCAAGGAGAGGCTGGAGGAGCAGAACGAAGAACTGGAAAACCTCAACGCCGAAGCCCGGGAATTGGAAGAGCGGATCGCGGAGAATGTAGTGCTACTCCTGGAGCCTGAAGTATGAACAGGAAACATCCATTATATAACGTACCCTTGCCGGGTGGGTGGGAACTGGTTACGGTTGACGACCTGAAAGCACGGGAACCCCACTCCTGTGTTGCTGGGCCTTTTGGCTCCAGTATTAGTTCAAAGTACTTTATGCCGGAAGGTGTTCCAGTTATCAGGGGATCAAACCTACGGGATGATCTCACTCCGTTTGTTCCCAAAGGCTTCGTCTATGTCTCGGAAGAGCAGGCGAAAAAGTACAAAGCGCAGCACGTGACCGCCGGAGACTTGGTTTTCACCTGCTGGGGTACTGTTGGCCAGGTAGGGTTGATTCCGGAAGATGGTCCTTTTCGAGAATACATTATTTCTAATAAGCAACTGAAGCTTAGACCTGACATAAAAAGAGCGATCCCGCGCTTTCTTTTTTACTATTTCGCAGGTCCTGAAATGGTTAAGCATATTCTGAATCGGGCTATCGGAGCCGCCGTGCCCGGAATCAATCTTGGTATCCTGAAGTCGCTGGAAGTAGCTTTGCCACCCCTCCCAACGCAGCGGAAAATCGCGGCGATTCTTTCGGCCTACGATGACCTGATCGAGAACAACCTGCGGCGGATCAACATTCTGGAGGAGATGGTGCAGAACCTCTACCGCGAGTGGTTCGTCAAGTTCCGCTTCCCCGGACACCAGCACGCCCGCTTCACCGATTCCCCCCTCGGTAGGATTCCAGAGGGGTGGGATGTGAAAGTGATGTCCGATGCGGTTACCATCCGACCATCTCTTCCTGTACCCAAGAACGAACAAGTCCCATTTATCCCAATGGGAAGGTTGTCAGAGAATTCGATGCTCATCGGCGAGGCCGAGTATCGACCAAAGGCGACTGGATCGCGTTTTCAGAATGGCGACACCCTCTTTGCACGAATCACGCCGTGTTTGGAAAATGGCAAAACAGGCTTCGTTCAATTCCTGCCAACCGGCGATACGATCGCCTGCGGATCGACAGAGTTCATCGTGCTCCGCTCCAGAACGGTATGCCCGGAATACGTCTATTTGATGGCCCGTAGTGATCTATTTCGTGACAACGCCATAAAGAGTATGTCCGGCGCAACCGGTCGCCAACGTGTCCGCGAAGAATGTTTTGATCAGTTTCTCTTGGCACAACCTCCTGACTCGATCCTCGAACGTTTCCAGATTACCACGCGCCCTCAATTCCAGATGATCCATTCATTAAACCGACGCAACCAATCTCTCCGCCACACACGCGACCTGCTGCTGCCCAAACTCATCTCCGGCGAGGTGGATG
>CAZVHO010000052.1:0-33857 GCA_964627515.1 uncultured Thermodesulfobacteriota bacterium
GCCGGATTGGCGATTTCCTTGCCCACTTCCCGGATGATCCTGGCCAGGGCCTCCACCAGAACGCCGTTGTTGGCGGCCTTTTCCCCGCTTTGGAGGTAAAAGGTGTCTTCCAGACCGGAGCGCACATTTCCGCCTAATTCCACACACCGCCGGTGGAGGTCCCAGACCTCCTTCCGGCCCACGGCGATGACCTGCCAATGGGCGCCCGGGGGCATTTCTTCCTTGAGCAGGGGAAGCCACTGCGGTTTAGCCGGCATGCCGCTGGCGACACCCATGACCAGGGATATATGGGCCGGCCCTTCAAACATTTTGTTCCGTTGGAAGAGACCCACACTCCGGACGATACCGCTGTCAAAGCACTCAAACTCGGGGACGACGCCATTGGCCTTCATTACATCGAGGAATCGCTGGACCTTGTCCACCGGATTATCAAAGAGGGATGGCGGCCAGGCCCAGGAGCCATCGTTTTTAAGCTTCAGATAATTCAAAGACCCTGCATTACACGCGGCCATTTCCGGTTTGAATTTCTCCAGACAGGCGGCCGGACCGCTAATATCCGGTCCCATTACCCCGGTGCTCATGCAGATAAGTATTTGCGGGACCCGGGCCTTTATCGCCGCCAGGATATCGCCGACGGTTTTGAGATCCCAGGTGGGCAAATGCCCTAATCCCTGACCCTGGTTCCGAAAATGGACATGGACAATAGAGGCTCCGGCATCATAGGCCTGTTGGGTGTGGTCGGCCATCTCTTCCGGGGTGACCGGGACGTGATGAACCGCCGGATCGGTAAGGACGCCGGTCAGGGCGCAGGTGATAACGGTTTTGGTTTCCATAGATTTCTCCTTAAGTTGGAAAATACAGTTTCAAGATGCAAGCTTCAGGTTTCAAGTAGGAGACGAAGATCTTAGTAATCTCCTTCGAAAGTCGACATTCGTCTTTACTTTAAGTCGGTCCTGTTCCCTGACCCCTGGCCCGCCGGGGCAGGGTTTCCTGTTTGTCCCTGATCAGATCCAGGGCCTCGATGATCCGTTTTCGGGTATCCTTGGGTTCGATGACTTCATCGACCATCTGGGCCGTCCAGCTTCGGGCCGCTTCGAAAATATCGATCCGCTCCCTGGAGCGGTTCAGATACCCTTCATAGGCGTCTTCCTCGATCCCCCGGCCGTAAACCTGTCGATAATCCAGGGTGGAGGCTTCCACGGCCAATCGGGCAATAGGCCAGGCATAACAGAGATCGCCTCCCAGGCCTTTGGCACTCCCCAGGAGTATTCCGCCGCCATCCCCATAGGATTCCCTGAGGATGATGCTGATTTTGGGAATGGTGGTCGTAGCATAAAGATCCAGTATTTTCCCAAAGTGTCTCAAGAGCCCCTGGGCCTCCTGGTCTTCTCCGGGCACCAGCGGCGGGGTATCGACCAGATTGATCAGGGGGATATTATAGGCATCCAGGACCTGGAGAAAACGGTAGTATTTATCACAGGAATTGATCTCCAGGATACTCCCCGGTTCACCAGGATTGTTGGCCACCAGGCCGACCACCTGGCCGTTGAAACGGCAGAAACAGGTGATCAGATTTTTGGCATACTCGTTTTTGATCTCCAGGTACTCTCCGTCATCTACCAGGATCTTGATGACCTTATGCATATCATAAGTCTCTTCGTATTGATCAGGGACAACAGCCATCAGTTCTCCCACTTCCCGGTTCTGTGGATCGGAAGGCTCGCGCCGGGGTGGTTTTTCAAAGCAGTTGGCCGGAAGAAAACCCAGGAGTTCTCTGGTCTTTTGGAGGGTTGCGAGATCATTATCGCCCACCAGATCGCAGGTGCCACTGTACATCATGTGGTAATCAGCCCCTCCGACGTCATCCCCGATCTTTTCAGAGGTGGCGGCCTGGGTCATCCGCGGACCACCGAGCCATAGATGGGCCGTGCCCCGGCTCATGAGGAGAAAATCGCACAGGGTCGGGCAATAGGCCTGTCCGGCGATGCAGGGACCCATGAGGACGTTGATCTGGGGGATCATCCCGGAAAACCTGGATTCCAGGGCAAACCACCAGTCGATGCCGGCTGAAGGGACGTCCCGGTAACCCAAGCGGCCCCCCGAGGAATCCAGGAGCCAGACCATGGGGATCCTCCAGCGGGCGGCCATCTCCATTAATTTGACGAACTTCAGTCCGTGCTGGGTGGCGATGGAACCGCCCAGGACGGTGAAATCGCTGGCATAGACGGCTATCCTCCTGCCCTCCACCCGGCCGGTACCCACCACGGCCCCGTCGCAGGGCGCATCCATCCTCCGGCCGTCGATCCTTTCCCCGGTGGTATTGACACAGGACCCTAATTCCTGAAAGGTGCCAGGGTCCAGAAGGTGTTGAATCCTCTCCCTGGCCGTCAATTTGCCCCTCTGGTGCTGCCGCTCGACATGCTCCCCGCCGCCGCCCAAAAGGTTTTGTTCTTGAATCTCTCTCAGCTTTTGAATCGCCAGATCGTAACCCATAGAAACCCCTTTAAAACAGAAGGTTCAAGGTCCAAGGTCTACGGTTCATGGTAAAACCTCTCTTAAGAAGTTGTTTAAACCTTGCACCTTCCATTTATTGATTTACGCCTTTTATTGATTTACGCCTTTTCTCGTCACTCGTGACCCTTTAGGCCGGCCGGATAGACCGCCTTTTTTCAGGCAGAATCTCTTTTTTATGCTGAACCGCCCGGATGGCCCGGATGATCCTGGGACGGGTGTCCCTCGGGTCAATCACTTCATGGGTCGTATAATAAGAGGTCCATATTTTGGCCAGATTCATTACTGAAAACTGTTCCTTGAGGATGCTCAAAAATTGATTGAACACCTGGTCGAAGTTGCCCTGTTCCCTGGCCTTGGCCAGTTCTTTATGAAAAATGGCATGGACCACCGTCTCCGGCCCTGTGGGGGCGAATTCGGCCGTGGGCCAGGTGTAAACAAAATCCGGGAACATCCGGGAACACCCCAGGACGATGTTGGCCCCCCCGTAAGAGCGTCTCAGGACCATGGTTATCTTCGGGCAGGTCAGGTGGGCATAGGAGTGGAGCAGTTTGGCCCCGTGGCGGATCACCCCAACCCGTTCCCAACGATCCCCCGGTGGAAAGGCGGTGGTATCCACCAGGGTCACCAGGGGAATATCAAAGGCATCAAGGAACCGCATAAAACGATCGTATTTATCCGAAGAATCCGGCTCCAGGATGCCGCTCATCTCATCGGGGTTGTTGGCCACGATACCGGCAGTAAATCCTCCGAAGCGGGCAAATCCGATGACCAGGTGAGAGGCGAAGTCCTCTTTAAGCTCAAAAAATTCCCCCTCATCGACGATTTTCTCGATAACCTGGTGTATGTCATAGGTGAACTTCGGGTTATCCGGCAGGACCCGGATCAGGTCCTCATCCCTTCGTTCCGGATCATCGCCCTTATCCAGATAAGGGGGCTTTTCCCAGCAATTCTGGGGAATGTAGGCCAGGAGCTCCTTGACCTGGTCTATCGCCTCCGGATCCGTTTCGGCGATGATGTCGCATTGCCCGCTCTTGTTCATGTGGAACTCGGCCGTTCCGGCTTCGGCAGTTTTCTTTTCACCACCCAGCCAAAGAAAGGCATTGGGCCTGGTCATGATCAGGAAATCGGAAAGAACGGGCAGGGAGGCCATGACCCCGGTACAGGGACCGAGCAGCAAAGTGATCCGGGGGATGATTCCGGAATAAAGGCAGGACCATCTTAAAAGTTCGCTCAGACCATTGAACCCGGAATCGCCGCCCTTTATACTGATCCTCTCGCCCGCCGAGTCGATCATGCCGATGATCGGTATTCTATCCTGTCCGGCCATCTTGGTCAGATCGGTCAGCTTCCAAACGGCCTGGTCGCCCAATGACCCGGAAAGGACGGAAAAATCCATGGCATATAAGGCCACAGTCCGGCCCTGGACCTGGCCTGTTCCCATGATCACCCCGTCCGCAGGGCTGGGTCTTTTTCGACCGTCAAAAGGAGGGCGCACATCCCGAACCAGGGAGCCGATCTCCTCGAAGCTGCCCGGATCAACCAGGCGATCAATCCTTTCCCGGGCGGTCAGCTTGCCGAAGGTATGTTGAGCTTGAAAGCGTTCTATCCCCCCTCCGGCCAGGTTCTCCTGCCGGACCCGTTCCAGGCGTTCCAGATAGCCGTCCATCCATTTACCCATAAATCATTACCCCACGGTATAAGGTGCAAGGTGCAAGGTATAAGGCACGGGGGGCATGGGTTTAAGTGATTACGGATAGCCTGGATTCCCGCTTGCACGGGAATGACGACCTTTTACGAGTTCCTCAACCTAATCCCTTATGCCTTATACCGTGCACCTTGTACCTTGTACCTTGAATTTATTATATTTTCAACGCCCCTTCAAACCCCTGGCTGATCGCATCCCCGATCTTCCCCGGTTTTCCGGCGTCCCCCAGGGTAATCATCTCGCGTGACTTTATTATAAAGTCACGCTCGATCCCCTTTCCCTCCAGGGACTTTATTAAATCATCCATCGGCCTGACCCCCATGGCCAGGACAACCGTGTCGGCCGGGATAGACTCCTCCCCCCCATCGGTCATGACCTTAACGGAATCATCACAGACCTCCAGAAGGCGGGTCCTGGTCCTTAGGTTCACCCCCATTTGCTTCAGGCTCTTAATCAGAGACCAGCGGGAGGTACGGCCTACGTTGTCGGCCACCTTCCCGGTCATCTCGATGATGGTTATTTCTCTTCCGGGTTTATGCAGCAGTTTTAAGGCCCATTCGGGCTCCTCGGCGTTGTGGGCCATCAGGAAGGTAAAGGTCTCCGGATCGGGGATTCCCATGGCCCCTATAAAATGAGCGGTTTCGCAGCCGGTGGCGCTTCCCCCGACAATGACCACTTTTTGACCTATCCGGGCGGCCCTCTCGCTTAAGACCTCCCAGGCATTGATTACATGCGGCTTATCGGCTCCAGGAAAGTCCATGTTCAAGGGTCCGGCCCCGGTGGCGACGGCCAGAAAATCCGGTTTTTCTTTTTCGACTGATTCCGGGGTCAGACAGGTATTGAGATTGACCTTCACTCCCCAGTGTGCCATCCGGGTGGTCAGACTGGTGATGATTTTTCCGAACTCCTTTTTCCCGGGTGCAGCCATGGCCAGATTCACCTGACCGCCGAGGCGATCCCCTTTTTCATAAAGGGTCACCTCATGGCCCCTCTGGGCAGCGATGAGAGCGAATTCCATCCCGGCCGGACCACCGCCAGCCACCCAGACCTTTTTCCGGACCAGGGCCTTTTGGATTAGGAGGTCCTGTTCCCTCCCGGTCCGGGGGTTCAGGATGCAGCCAACAGGCTGGGCTGAAAAGACGGCATCAAAGCATCCCTGATTACAGGAGATACAGGAGATCATTTCATCCATCCGGCCTTCTTTGACTTTATTGGGGAGTTCGGGATCGGCCAGAAGAGGTCTTCCCCAGCAAATCAGATCGCAGGCCCCTGACCGTAAGGCCCTCTCGGCGATCACCGGATCAGCCAGACGGTTGGAAGCAAAGACCGGGATACTGACCTTTTCCTTGATCCCCCGGGCCAGGTAGAGAAAGACACCGGCCGGTACGTCGCTGGTGAGCTGCGGGACATTGGTTTCATGCCAACCGCCGGTAACGTTGACAGCATCGATTCCGGCCTTTTGGGCCTCGGCCGCAAACCGGGAGGATTCGGTGTTAGTATGGCCCCCCTTCATGAAATCATTTCCGGACACCCGTACCCCCAGGGGGGTATCTTTCCCCAGGCTTTGCCGCACCTTCCGGATGATTTCCAGACCGAACCGCATCCTGTTTTCCAGGCTTCCGCCATATTCGTCGGTCCGTTGATTGGTCACGGGGGAAAGGAACTGATTGATGAGGTAGCCGGTGCAGGCCAGGATTTCGATAAAATCAACACCGGCTTCCCTGGCCCTTTCCGCAGCCAGGACATAAGCCTTCTGGACCTCTTGGATGTCTTCTCCGGTCATTTCCCGGGGGGTCTCGCCGGTAAGTTTGCTGGCCAGGGGGGAAGGAGCCATGGAGGGCAGGCCACTCAAAAAAGAAAAGGCATAGCGGCCCATATGCATCAGTTGGATCCCTACCCTGGACTCCGACTGGGCATGGATTTCCGCCACCAGAGCCCTCAAAGGACCGATCTGTTGATCTTCAAACAGCCCCGGGGTTACCGGGGCGCATCCCGCCCGGTCTATGGCTATGGGCCCAATAGTCAAAAGCCCCACCCCGCCCCTGGCCCGCTCCAGATAAAAGGCCCGGTGACGGTCATTAAGGGAATAGTCCGAGGTGTAAAGAAGACCCATGGCCGGCATGACGATCCGGTTTGGTATCTTAAGGCCGTTGATAGTAATGGGTTCAAAGAGCCTGGCAAACTCCATAGGGACAAGCCTCCAATAAATGTTTCCATCAAATGATGGATAATGGTCCATTAAATCAGAAAGCGATTTTAAAAGTCAAGAAAAAATTTAAAATACAGGCAAAAGGCGTGAGGCAAGAGGCTATAGGCTATAAGGAAAGAAAACTCAGGAAAGCCTGTTAACCTGTCGCCCATAAGGCCACAGGGCACCGACGAATCATGGAAATAACGCTGTAAGGGCGGGTTTCAAACCCGCCCTTACAGCGTTCCTATGAAGGCTGAGGATTATTAAAATATTTTCTCCGATCCCTGACCCCTGACCTCCGACCCCTGATCCCATAATTCATATTTGCAACTTGCAACTCAATTCTTAAGCCGAATCTATCTTTCCCTCCCCCCCGATCCCCGAATCATCCGTAATGCTTTTCTTCCTCATCCGGGTTTATGGCATCGCCTTCGATGTCCCTGGTCTGGCCCTGCCTTTTTTTCAGTTCTTTATAATATTCATGCTGGATCAATAGATTCATAACCTGGTTGGTTCCGGTCCAGATCATGGCCAGGCGGCAATCCCGCAGCATCCGCTCAACGGGATAGACCGTGGTGTAGCCGATGCCGCCCATGATCTGCATGGCGTTGTTGATGACCTGCCAGGCTGCTTCGGTGCCGACCTTCTTGGCCTCGGAAACCAGACGGCGCCCATCCTGGCCGGCATCCACCTTCCTGGCGGCTGCGTAGACCAGAGCCCTGGCCGCATCCAGGAGGGCCACCGAATCGGCGACCATGAAATTAACCGCCTGGAAGTTATCAATGGTCTTGCCAAAGGCCTTGCGTCGCGTCGAATAGCGGGCCGCCACTTCCAGGGCCGCCCGCCCGGCCCCGACGCAACCGGCCCCGCTCAGCAACCGTTCCGGAATCATCATGCGGTTGAAAATGGCATAGGCGTTATGGAGATCACCCACGACATTTTCTTTGGGCACCCGCACATCCTTGAACACCAACCGGCCGGTGCCCCCGCCCCTGGTACCCAGGAGGTTGTAAATACTCTGGACATGGATCCCCATGGCCCTTTCGACGATAAAACAACTGATGGATTCATGAGGGGGAGCCTTAGGGTCTGATTTGGCATAAACCAAAAACCAATCCGAGTCCTGGGCGCCTACGACAAATCTTTTTTCCCCATTCAATAAAAAAGATTCCCCGTCCCTGACCGCGGTCGTAGTGGCCCCGAAAAAATCAGAACCGCCTCTCGGTTCGGTTAAGGCCTCGGCACTGTATAATTTGCCGGCCAGATTCGGGGCCAGGTATTTTTCTTTTTGCTCCCTGGTGCCGAAGAGGTTAACGGCCTCGCCGACGATACTGGGCATGACATAGGCACAGGAGAGGGAATTGCCCAGGACCCCCACTTCTTCGACAGCCGCCACCTCAGCCGTCCAGTTCAGGCCCCGGCCGCCGTATTCTTTCGGGAACCTCGGGCCTAATAATTTTTTGGCTGCGGCCATTTCCACGAAAGGCCGGCCGGTTTCGATTTTGCAGGCATCCATGTCCCGGATTAACTGGCTGGGAACGGTCTTAACAAATTCCCGGACCTCCTGCCAGAAGGCCTTTTCATCTTCCTTAAGCAGAAATTCAAACATGACTTTCTCCTCTCTTTATGCAGAAATAGAGTGGCAAGATGCAAGTTTCAAGTTTCAAGTATGATGAATTCGGAAAAATCCCAAGCATTTTTAATATCCTAATTTTCGATCTGACCTTCATTCCCCCTCCCTGCCCCTACTCCGCAAATAGGGAGACACCGCGAAACATAAAAATACGGATGATTCTTGTCAGTTTATCTTTCTTGGAACTTGCATCTTGGAACTTGTAACTATATTTTCTTTTTAAAAAATCTCGGCCGAGAAGACATAAATTTTGCTGTTTTTATCCTTCCAGGCATCTTTTGGAAGACCGGCCTTTTGACAGGTATGTTCCAAAAAAGTCAGGGAGTCCCAGCCGTACTCGGTAGCCACCTGGGGCAGTAGAAGACCGGCGTTAAATCCTCTTTCGATAAACAGGCCGTGTTTACCGACCTGGATCTCCTTTATGTCTTTGATCTGGCGGAAAGGGGTTAGTGCTGAGATTTCGATAGACAGGTCCTTGAGTTCCTTTTGGGAAAGTGGAGGGAACCGGGGATCCTGAAAAGCGGCCGCCTGGGCCATATCGATGATCGTTTGAGAAAGGGGTTTTATGGCCTGGGTATGGCCGATACAACCCCGCAACTGCCCCCGGGTCTTTAAGGTCACAAAGGCCCCCCGTTTCTCGGCTAACCGGACCGGTTCCCTATCCCGAGTCGGCATAGGATTTCCCCGGAGGTGATGTTCAATGGCCCCCAGGGCCAGTTTATGCAGAAAGTTTTTTTCCTCGTCGGAAAACCCTTCTTCTTTCCCGGGGGCCGGCCTTTCTTTTCCCGGGTTGGATTTAAACAGGGCTGCAGCCATATAACCTACTACGCCTGAGCGATCGCCGGTTACATCTCCGGAGTTGGCATATTTTAAAACCATGGCCTGATCGGCCGAAAGGAGTCTGGCTGTTTTCATCACCGTGACAATAGGCCCGCCGCCACAGGCCTCCACCTGATCCTGCATTATGTCCTGCATCAGGCTTTTTTCATCAAAAGCAGCTACCCGGTCCAGAATTTTCTGATCCAGGTCCTTGGCCTGTCCATAGGGATGGAAATGGGACAGATCGGAACTGGCCACCAGCAAGACTTTTCCCCCTTTGAGGGCCTTAGCCAAAGCTTGAGCCATTTCCTGGCAGGTGGAAGGATCCTGAGAGCCTTGAATAATGGGGACGATTTTAAAGGCCCCAAGGGCCTCCTGCAAAAAAGGAAGCTGGATCTCCAGGGCATGTTCCTGGGCATGAGCCTCAGGGACATATTTAAAAATAGGGCTCAAATCGGAAATGGTCCGGGCCAGGGCCCCATCCACCGGAATGACACCCAGGGGGGTTTCATAGCCGGTCTTCCGGTCGATAGAAGCCCCGCGAAAAGGATAGCGGTGACTGGGGGCGATGACTACTACCCGGCTGAAGGGTTGGGTGAGCAGGAGCTTATAGGCATAGGCGGCCACCTGGCCGGAATAGGTGTAGCCGGCATGGGGAGCGATCAAGGCGACCAGTTCTGCTGACAGGCCCGGGCCTTCAGGAACAGCCTTAAAAAAGCCCTGGATCTGGGAACGCAGGGCCTGCGGGTTCCCTGGATACCAACTGCCGGCAATAATGGATTTCCTTATGTCCTGTGACATAACCGACCTCCTTGCTTTGGCCTGACATTGAAAGAAACGATCTATTGCTTTAGCATTTTATTATAGGCTGCCCATGAGGTTGTTGCCCCCTGAGCAGAGGGGAAAGGGCAGAGAGCTAAAAACTTAAACTCTTTGCTCTATGCCCTCTGCCCTTTACCGGGTCTGGGCCTTGTTCAACATGGCAATGGGTTTGGTCATAGCCAAAATATTTTGATGAACCGTAACAAGGTTATTGCCTGGGATGCCCATCATCAAATGCTGAGGATCAATCGCCGATTTCACCCGGCATCCCAGACCTAAAAAAGTCACATTGGCCTGGCCGGAGAGCAGAGGCCAGGTTGTAATGTCGGCACATCCTCCCAGGGCACCGCCGGACTGTGGCAGGTCCATCCTGCCCCCTTTTTCATAGTTAACAGCGTATAAAAGCCACATCACCTGTTGGCTGTCGGCCGTAAATACCACCACCTGGGGGTCCTCTTGAAAAGCCGTCAGCGGGGCGATCAAGGCGGAACAGGTTTCCCCTTTTTCCAGATAATGGGATTTGAGCAGGGTTTCGGCCGAGGCTTCTTCTGTGGCGAACAAACCCACACCGTATTTTTCCAAGACCCCGTCGTCTAAAAAGGCCTCCATTTCGGTTTCAAAACCCAGGACTGAAGTCCCCAGCTTACAACCCATCTGCTCTTTATTAAGCAGCAAGGTTCGTCCTTCTCCGGCCAGAACCAGGGCCTGGCAATAACTTTTCAGGTTATCGGCCGTTTGAGGAATATGGGGGGGAGGTAGTGTGTCCTGGTACAAGGTTACACCAACAGGGAGATATTTTAAATGAAGAAGTTGAGTCAAGTCCTGAGATATTTTTTCAAAATCGTTCAATGATCACCTCCGGATAAGGTTCAAGGTATAAGGTATAAGGTACAGGGTATATGGCTGAAAGCTGCCGGCTTAAACCTTGAACCTTACACCTTGTACCTTGCATTTATTATACCCCGTAATACCCCCGATACCAATCCACAAATCGCCTGATTCCCAATTCTATGGGGGTGGCCGGTTTAAAGCCCACATCCCTCATCAAACCTTCCACATCGGCATAGGTAGCCGGCACATCCCCGGGCTGAATGGGCATCATATTTTTTATAGCCTTTTTCCCGAGGCAATCCTCCAGGGCCTCAATAAAGGCCATGAGTTCCACCGGATGGTTATTCCCTATATTATACAAATGGTAGGGGGCAAAGCTGGCCGCCGGTTCCGGCTGATCACCATTCCATTGTGGGTCCGGTTCGGGGATCCTGGCCATTATCCGGACCACCCCTTCGATAATATCGTCAATGTAAGTAAAGTCACGTTGCATCCGGCCATAATTGTAGACATCAATTGGTTTTCCTTCGAGGATGGCCCTGGTAAAGAGGAATAAGGCCATGTCGGGTCGGCCCCAAGGCCCATAGACCGTAAAAAAACGCAGGCCGGTGCAGGGTATTTTATACAGAGCCGAATAGGTATGGGCCATGAGTTCGTTGGCTTTCTTACTGGCAGCGTACAAGGAGACGGGATGATCGACATTATCATGAACCGAGAAGGGCATCCGGGTATTGGCCCCGTAGACGGAACTGGAAGAGGCGAAGACCAGATGTTTGACCTTTTGGTGTCGGCACCCTTCCAGGATATTCAAAAATCCCATTAAATTGGTATCAGCATAGGAATAAGGATTTATCAGAGAATAGCGTACCCCGGCCTGGGCCGCCAGATTGACTACTATATCGAATCCCTGTTCAGCAAAAAGATCAGCCACGGCCTCTCGATCTACCAGATCTATTTTAGTCAATTGAAAAAGAGTATTATCCTCAATCTGTTTCAGGCGATCCTGCTTCAGCCGGACATCATAATAATCATTCAGATTGTCCAGACCGACCACCTGATCTCCCGCTGCCAACAGACGTTGGCAGAGATGGAAACCAATAAAACCGGCTGCACCGGTAACCAAAATTTTACGGGCCATAGTCTCTTTCTTGTTGCATAGGAATTTATTATTTTATAGATTCTTATACTTTAGTAAAAAATATCGGACTGGTCAAGCAAGATCTATTTCTTGAATTTTCCGTGCAACCCAAGGGCATCCTGTACGAAATAACCCAACTTGCCCTGTCAGGGTATTATGTGGTATAAGAAAAAAATCAAAGATTGCTCTTTTCCGTCTTTCCGGTGAAAACCGGAATCCAGTCTTTTTAAATAGTTCTGGACCCCGGCACCTGCCCCGGACTTGATCCGGGGTTCGCCGGGGTGACGGTCTGAGAGACTTTTTACGAATCCATCACACTTGAAACTTGCATCTTGCATCTTGAAACTTTATTTTCAAACTGAAGAGGACTGAACGAAAGAGGGTTTTTTGTGTCTATAAAGTTTTTGCAACTCCTTTACCTGTTCCAGCAATATGGATATTTGATTATTTTCACAGGGACCTTCTTTGAAGGGGAAACCACCCTGGTCCTGGGCGGTTTACTCTCTTTTCAGGGACATCTGAATTTCTGGCTGGTCATCTTTACAGCCACCTTCGCCTCTTACATAGGCCATGTGGTTTTTTATTTCCTGGGTAAAACCTCTTCTTCCTGGATATTGCTTCGGTTTCCTAAATTACGGCACAAAATCCAACAAGCCGAATATCTCATCCGCCGTTATGAAACTTTGAGCCTGTTCATCACCCAGTACATTTTCGGGATACGTTTAGCCAGCGCCCTGGCTTTCGGTATCCTGGATATGAAAATCGCCAAGTTCCTTTCCCTGCAATTGATCAGTTGTCTCATCTGGGCCATTCTTTTTACCTTTCTGGGTTATTGGGTAGGAGAAGCCTGTGATACCCTGGTTAAAAATATCGAATGGGCCATTCTATTAATCCTGATTATCGGATTCTTTTCGGCCATGGTGGGACGAAAATTTTTTGATCACTGGCTTCGCTCCCAGTGATATAATAGAGTTGGTTTGGAGCAATTAGTTTTGAGCAAAATCCAATTACTCCAAACTCAAAGACCCTGGATGCCGGATCAAGCCTGCCCCGTACTTGATACGGGGTCCGGCATGACGGAGAACAAACAAGCCTTGGAGGTAAACCTTGGGTTATTTTTGTATTAAATCCTCCTGCCCGCCTGTAGCGGGCACCACGAAGCATGAAAATAGATTCATGGTCCAAGGTTTTTCATACTTGAAACTTGCATCTTGAAACTTGAAACTTTATTTTGTTCTAAAGGAACCCAATTATGCCCATAGAAAAAAAGACCCACTTTTCCATCTGGTATTTTGTTCTGGCCATGATTATTTTGATGGCCTTCCAGACCTACTTTCTGGCCGACCAGGTCGGCCAGATCCCTTACAATGAATTCAAAAAATTGTTGAAGGCGGACAAGCTTTCGGACATCGTGATATATGATGACCTCGTCGCCGGAAAGGTCAAGACCGGAGAAATTGAAGGACTGATCTCGTCAGACACTCTGAAACAATTGGGAAAGGGGAAAGCAGAACATCCCTTTATAACCGCCCGGGTTCAAGATCCGGACCTGATCAAGGACCTGGAAACCGTAGGGGTAAAATTCACCGGAAAATTGGAAAATAAGATCGTCAAGTTTTTCACCAATTGGATCCTGCCCATGATCTTTTTTGTCGTCCTTTGGGGGTTCCTCATGCGCCGCATGGGGGGAGCCAGCGGCGGTCTGATGTCCATCGGGAAAAGCAAGGCCAAGGTTTATATGGAAAAAGATATCAATATAAAATTTGATGATGTGGCCGGGATTGATGAGGCCAAGGAAGAACTGAAAGAAGTGATCGAATTCTTAAAAACGCCCCAAAAATTTCAACGTCTGGGCGGCAAGATCCCAAAGGGGGTCTTGTTGGTGGGCGCTCCGGGAACCGGTAAAACCTTATTAGCCAAAGCCGTGGCCGGTGAAGCCGGAGTCCCTTTCTTCAGTTTGAGCGGCTCGGATTTTGTGGAGATGTTTGTCGGAGTGGGTGCGGCCCGGGTCCGGGACCTCTTCACCCAGGCCCAACAAAAGGCCCCCTGCATCATCTTTGTCGACGAACTGGATGCCATAGGAAAGGCCCGTGGCATCAATCCCATGGGCGGTCATGATGAACGGGAACAGACCCTCAACCAGCTTTTAGTCGAGATGGACGGCTTCAATACCGAAAAAGGAGTCATTATTATGGCCGCCACCAACCGTCCGGAAATCCTCGATCCGGCCCTGCTGCGTCCTGGGCGTTTTGACCGGCATGTGATGATCGATAAGCCGGATGTTCAAGGCCGGGAAGCGATCCTTAAGGTCCACAGCAAAGGGGTCACTCTGGCGCCTGAAGTGGACTTACGGGTGATCGCGGCGCGCACCCCCGGTTTTGTCGGCGCTGATCTGGCCAACATCGTAAACGAAGCGGCCCTGCTGGCGGCCCGAAAAGATAAGAAAGAAGTGGACATGCGGGACTTCGACGAAGCCATTGATCGGGTAATTGCCGGTCTGGAAAAGAAAAACCGGCGCATGAATGAGAAGGAAAAAGAGATCGTGGCTTTTCATGAATCGGGCCATGCCATTGTGGCCCAAATATTGCCGAACGCTGATCCGGTGCACAAGGTCTCCATCATCCCCCGGGGGATCGGGGCCTTGGGATACACCCAGCAACTGCCTACCGAAGACCGTTATCTGATGACAAAAAACGAATTGATGGATCGGATGAGCGTCCTCTTGGGAGGTCGTATCGCTGAAGAACTCCATTTCAATGAGATTTCCACCGGGGCACAGAACGACCTTTTGCGGGCTACGGATATTGCCGAACGGATGGTTCGTGAATATGGAATGAGTGATCTTGGGGTAGTTACTTTTGAAAAGGAACGACGGCCCTTGTTTTTAGAAACCGGCATGGGATACGATACCGGCCGTTCCATCAGCCAGGAGACTTCCCGCGACATCGATCAGGAAATTAAAAAAATCATTGAACAGGCCCGCATTTTAGCTGATAAAATCCTCAGAGAACATCAGGATCAACTGGCCATCCTGGCCCAACGTCTGCTTGAAAAAGAGGTGGTCGAAGGGGAAGAATTAAGGGAGATTCTTCATCAAGACTCGAAGTTGAAAAATTAAATCTAAATCAATAATGATGGTCTCGTAAAAACTCGTCATTCCCGCGAAGGCGGGAATCCAGGCTATATGTAACTAATTAAAAACACTGGATTCCCGTTTTCACGGGAATGACGGGAAGAGGCGACTTTGAAATTTTTACGGACTTGCCAATAATGTCCTGGAATAAAAACAGCACCCTCTATGATCTCTGGACTCGATACAAGTTTGTTCCTTTATACTGGAAGGTCCTCCCCATCTTTTTTTTATTGGCGGCCATTTTTTTTCTGGATCAGATCTGGATCCCTTCTTTTATTCCTTCCGAGATCCTCCACCGACTTTATTATCTGCCAATTATCTTAAGCGGACTTCTCTTCGGACTGAAAGGAGGCTTTTTCTCGGCCTGTGTGGTCACCCTTTTATTCATTCCCCACTGGTTCGACTGGTTCCACTCCTCCATCTCCCATAGGGCCCACATCGATGAGGTGGTCCTTTTTTATGCCTTCGGAACCCTGATCGGACTTCTGGTCGATCGGGAAAGAATGGAAACACAACAAAGACAAGCTCAGGAGCACCTGGCGCTTATGGGAGAAGCGGCAGCCGCCGTAGCCCACGAATTAAAAAACCCGATCATTACCATCGGGGCCTATACCCAAAAAATATTAAAAAATATCGGCCATGAAGACCCTGTCCGGGAACGTCTGATTGTGATCCAACAGGAGTGTCAGAGGATTGAAGTATTACTTAAAGACATGATCCATTTTTCCCGGCCTATAGCCCTTGATCTTTCCCGGGTGGATATAAATCTTATGATTAAAGAGGTCCTGAAAATCGTTCAACCCCAGACGGAACAGAAGCTGATTGCCATCAGTTCAAATCTGGCAGGGGATCTGCCTTCCCTGCCGGCCGATAAAAACCGTATTCATCAGGTCCTTAATAATCTGATTCTCAATGCCATCCAGGCCTCGGACCCTGAAGAACAGGTCCTGGTTCAAACCCAAAAACAAAAAGGGCAAATCTTAATCGAGATAATAGATAGGGGCTGCGGCATTTCAAGTGCCTGCCGGGATAAGATCTTCAACCCCTTTTTCTCAACTAAAAAGGAAGGGACGGGTATGGGCTTGGCCATCTCAAAAAGGATTATTGAATTGCATCAGGGGCAACTGTTTTTTCGGGACAACCAACCTTCGGGGACTATTTTTTGCATCGCTTTGCCTTTAAGCAAAAAACCTCTCCAGGCCCGAACCGGGGTAAGTCACTAAAAAAAATAATCCTTTTTTATTGCGGTCTTTTTAACTTTCCAATCGCCAAGGGGTCAAATTAAAAAATTCCTGTGAAGGATGGTCTATGAAACGGATCTTAATCGCTTTGATAATAGTTCTGATAATCGGGGCCGGGGCATTTTTTGGATTCCGCTCCTACCAAGCCCAAAAACAAACCCCTCGCTTTAAGACCGAGGCCCTGACCCGAGGCTCCATTACCTCCCAGGTCGTTGCTACCGGGACAGTGAATCCGGTAACCCTGGTTCAGGTAGGCAGCCAGGTATCGGGAACTATTATTAAGCTCTACGCCGATTTTAATTCAGTCGTCCGGAAAGGACAGATTATCGCCCAGATCGATCCGGCCCTGTTTCAAGCCAAAGTGGATCAGACTGAGGCCGAACAGAAAAATGCCCGAGCCCTGTTGGAGAAAGAAAAGACCGCCCTGGCCGACAATCTGCGCACCTTTAACCGTTACAAGACCCTTTTTAAAGACCAACTGGTTTCCCAGAATGATTTGGATCAGACCCAGTTGAAATACGACCTTTCCATTTCCCTGGTGAAGACGGCCGAAGCCCAGATCGAAACGGCCAAGGCCAATTGGTCTTCGGCCAAGATCAACTTGAATTATACCACTATCCGGTCTCCGGTTAACGGTACGGTGGTTAACCGCAATGTCGATGTAGGCCAGACCGTGGCCGCCAGCCTCCAGGCCCCTACCCTTTTCACCATTGCCCGGGACCTGACCAATATGCAAGTGGATACCAACGTGGATGAAGCCGATATCGGCCGCCTTAAAGTAGGGCAGGCAGCCAGCTTCACCGTAGATTCCTATCCGGGCGAACCTTTTTCGGCCAGGGTTTCTCAAATTCGGAATGCCCCGACCACCGTCCAGAATGTGGTGACCTATGATGTCGTCCTTGGGGTCAAAAATCCGGAGTTGAAATTAAAACCCGGTATGACCGCCAATGTTTCTGTTATTATCGAAGAAAAAGACGGGATCATTAAAATCCCCAATGCCGCTTTGCGGTTTAAAATGCCGATCCCGCCATCTAAAAGCAAAAATATTGAAGAACTCAAGAAAAAATGGAAGGGATTGTCGATGTTATGGATATTAGGTCCCGAAAAAACCCCGAAACCCACCTTTATCAAACCCGGTATCAACGATGGTCAATTTACTGAAATGGCCAAAGGGCGGCTCAAGGAAGGGGATCTGATCATCACCGATTTACTCGCTGACAAAAATAAGAAACCGGCCTCCAATCAACAGCAGTCCGGCCCGAAGATGCGATTATAATCGAGATGGAACTCCTGATTCAAGTTCAAGACCTGTTCAAGATTTATAATCTGGGGGATATTGAAATTCCGGCCCTGAACGGGGTATCCCTTACTATTCAAACCGGCGAATTCGTCTCCATCATGGGATCATCGGGATCCGGAAAATCGACTTTTATGAATATCCTGGGCTGTCTGGATGTCCCCACCAGGGGCTCCTATCTATTAAATGGCACGGATATCGGTACGTTAAGCCGGGATGCCCTGGCCCACTTGCGCAATGAAAAAATCGGGTTTGTCTTTCAGGGGTTCAACCTTCTGGCCCGGACTTCGGCTCTGGAAAATGTTGAACTGCCTTTATTATACGGCCCCACCCATTCCAGGGAACGCCGTCGCAAGGCCATGGAAGCCCTGGCCTCGGTGGGATTGGCCGGCAGGGAGGGCCATCATCCCAATCAGCTTTCCGGAGGCCAGCAACAGCGAGTGGCTATTGCCCGGGCACTGGTCAACAACCCTTCTATTATCATGGCCGACGAACCGACCGGAAATTTGGATACCAAAACCAGCCTGGAGATCATGCAACTTTTGACCCAGCTTAATGAGGATCAGAAAATAACCATTATCCTGGTTACGCATGAACAGGATATCTCGACCTTTACCCGACGGATCATCCAATTCAAGGATGGCCAGGTCTTACAGGACCGGCTCCTGGAGCCGAAAAAAAACCATTAGTTCGAAAATGGCTTCAGGGATCAGGGGTCGGGGATCAGTTAAAGAACAGAGTTGCAGCCCTCCCCCCTGGAGGGTGAGGGTGAGGGAGGCGGGCATGAGGGTTTAATATGAAAGCATTATCCAGTCTTAAAGTGGCCCTGAGGGCCCTGCAGATCAATAAAATGCGTTCCTTTTTGACCATGCTGGGTATCATCATCGGCGTCGGGGCGGTCATTGTCATGGTCGCCATCGGTTCCGGTGCCCGTGAAATGATCGCCCAGCAAATTGCCAGCATGGGCTCTAACCTCCTTATCGTCCTTCCTGGAGCAACGACGGCCGGCGGAGCCCGAATGGGGTTTGGTTCCGTATCCACCCTGACCTCTGATGACGCCAAAGCTATCAAGGAAGAGTGCTCGGCGGTCAAGGCGGTGGCCCCGATTTGGGGCGGTGTTACCCAGGTCGTTTTTGGGAATCAAAACTGGAATACCGGAGTCAACGGTACGACCTCTGACTTTTTTGATATTCGGGATTGGCCCATCGCCTCAGGCCGTACCTTTACCGAACAGGAGATCACCGGGGCCGTCAAGGTAGCCATAGTCGGCCAAAGCGTGGTGGAGAATCTTTTTGGAACTCAGAATCCCCTGGGCCAGATCATCCGTATCAAAAAGGTCCCCTTTACGGTTATCGGGGTCCTTTCTTCCAAAGGTCAATCACCCCGGGGAGACGACCAGGATGATGTGGTCTATATTCCCTTGACCACCTCACAAAAAAAAGTCTTCGGGAGCGCCCTGCCTAATACGGTCAGGATCATCACGGTTCAGGCCCGTGATATGGAGTCCATGGCCGAGACGGAGAAACAGGTTAATGACCTTTTATCCCAGCGTCATCGAACAGGGCGCGGTCAATTGCCGGACTTTACGGTCCGGAACCTGACGGAGATCATGGCCACGGCCGAACAATCGGCCAGGGTCATGTCTTTACTCCTCGGCTCTATTGCTTTGGTCTCCCTGCTGGTCGGAGGGATCGGTATTATGAATATCATGCTGGTATCGGTGACCGAACGGACCAGAGAAATCGGTATCCGCATGGCCGTGGGGGCCAGGGGCCTTGATATCCTTTTTCAATTTTTAACCGAATCGGTAGTCTTGAGTCTGGTCGGGGGTCTGATTGGAATCGGGCTGGGTGTCCTGGGGGCCAAAATAACGTCAAGCTTTTCCGGATGGAACGTCCTCATTTCCTATTGGGCCTTATTGATCTCTTTTTCTTTTGCAGCGGCCGTAGGGATTTTTTTCGGATTCTATCCGGCCCACAAGGCCTCCCGACTCAATCCCATCGATGCCCTTCGATATGAATAGGGGGAAAAGGTTCAAGGTACAGGGTTCAAGGTTTTTACACTTGCAACTTGGAACTCTATTCTTTAACTGATCCCTGAAGGTATTTTCGTATTAAACCCTCATGCCCCATCGGGTCACCACGGGGCATGAAAATATTACTTTAACGTGGAGTTAGCTCGTCATTCCGGCGAAAGCCGGAATCCAGGTTAAAAAAAGCATCTAAAGCCCTGGATGCCGGATCAGGCCTGCCCCGTACTTGATACGGGGTCCGGCATGACGGAGAACAACCAAGCCTGGAGGTTAATCCAGGGTTATTTTCGTACTACAGAGTGGCCAGCAATCGATTAAAAAGATGGAGGGCTTTTTCATCCATCTGTCGCAATTCCTCGTTATTCAACCCGGCACCTTCCACAATTCTTCCCCGTTGGTCCGGAGGAACGATATCTTCCGGGGCATGGGTATCGGAATCCAGGATCAGGCCGGCCCCGGCTTCTTGGGCCAAACGCGCCACATGGCCGTTGGTCAGACAGTGCCCTTTGCGGGAGGTAATCTCGAGAAAAACCCCTTTCCGGGCAGCCATCCGGACTTCCTCGGGCGTTATCAAACCCGGATGAGCCAGGATGTGCACACCGGCCTCGATAGCGGCTCGATTGGTTCCGGGTGGAACCGGTTCGGCAATGGTTTCCCCGTGGACGACAATGAGACAGGCCCCGAGATCCCTGGCTTTTTGGACCAAAGCCGAAATGGTCTCCGGGGGGACATGGGTCAATTCAATGCCGGGAATGACCTTGATGTTCCAGTGATTATTTAATTCCCGGGCTACGGAGACGATCCGGGGAACGACATGGTCGATATTGGAAACATCGGCGTGATCGGTAATAGCCCAGTACCGGTACCCTTTTACCTCGGCTCGTCTGACCAGTTCAGAAGGCAGGAGAACACCGTCACTGAGCAGGGAATGGGTATGTAAATCGATCACTTGGGGCTATCTCCGGTGAAAGGGTTCGCGCTTCACGCTATACCTTTCACGCTTCACGATCTGTTACATCTTATATTTCCCGAAATCATCGGGCGAAAGGGATTCCAGAATTTCCGTCCATTTCTTTCCCTCTTCGGATTGAATTTCTTCTTTGTTTCCCAGGTCTACCGCCTTGGATTTTTGAATGACCTGTTCTTCGACATAAATGGGGGCCTGGGCCCGCAAGGCCAGGGCGATGGCATCACTGGGGCGGGCATCCATTGAAAACTCTTTACCTTGGAGGATTAGATGCATAAGGGCGAAAAAAGTGTTATCCCTGAGGTCACAAATTTCGACCTTGGCCAGTTTGACACCCACTTGATCCATCAGGTTTTTCACTAAATCATGGGTCATAGGCCTCGAAAATTTAATATTTTCGAGTTCGCTGGCAATGGCCGTAGCTTCCAAAAGCCCAATCCAGATCGGAACGGTCTTGTCTCCTTCCAAATCTTTAAGGATCATGATCGGGCTGTTGGTCAAGGGGTCAATTGTCAACCCGAACACCTTCATTTGAATGGACATATTACCTCCTGATGAGAGGATGCAAGTCACAAGTCACGACATGCAAATTACAAGTTCCAGGTTGCAAGTTGCAGGATACAAGACTCAGGATGCAGGATGCAGGATGCCTCATGCATCGTCTTTATATTAACCTTCCCTTCAAGGAATGGACATGGGCTTTTTCAATATGGACCGGGACCGTTTTCCCCAACAAGCCCGAAGGCCCGGGGAAATTGATAATTTTATTGGACCGGGTCCTTCCCATCCATTCCTGAGAGGATTTTTTACTGGTTCCTTCGACTAATACCTCTTGAATCGTCCCCTCCATTTTTTGATTTTTGAAAAGGGTGATTTTTTTTTGACAGGTCTGGAGCTCTTTTAGCCGCCGACCTTTCTCCTCTTCATCGACCTTTCCGGAAAAATTTCGGGCCGACGTCAAGGGACGATCCGAATATTTAAAGGAAAACAGGTTGTCAAATTGGACGGTTCGAATAAGATCCATAGTTTGTTCAAAATCGGCTTCGGTCTCTCCTGGAAATCCGACAATAATATCGCTGGTGATCGCTATGCCGGGACATCGTTCCCGGAGCTGACCGATCTTTTCCTGATACCCTTCCCGGGTATAACGCCTGTTCATCCTTTCCAGTATCCGGTTTGATCCGGTCTGAACCGGCAGGTGGATATGGTTGCATAAAATCGAGATGTGGCCAAAACAGTCGATCAATTCCGGGGAAAGATCTTTTGGATGGGAAGTAGTAAAGCGAATCCTTTCCAGTCCGGGGATCTTTTCCAGGCGATGCAGGAGTTGGGCAAAAGAAAGTTCCCCCGCCCGATTCTGACCATAAGAATTTACATTTTGTCCCAGGAGAAGGATCTCTTTAACCCCTTTGGCGCTTAACATTTCCACCTCGGCCAGTATTTCCGGACTGGGACGGCTTTCCTCCGGTCCGCGGACAAAGGGTACGACACAATAAGCGCAATAATTATTACAACCTTGCATAATGGTTACCGAGGCATTAAGCTCCTGGAAAGGGCCGTCGGTCATAAGCAAGAGGTTGGGATAAATGCCTCCCGGAGTCAATTCAATGCGGGACAACCGGATTTTATTCCTCCCGATCTCTTCGATCAGGTCGGGAAGTTGGGGGATTAATCGGGTCCCAAAGACCAAATCCAGGTGGGGTACCCTGGCCAATAAACGCTCGCCTTCCTGTTGGGCCACACATCCGCCGACCCCGATGACCAGATCGGGGTTCCTGTCCTTTAACCGCTTAAGCCGCCCTAAAAAACTATAGGTTTTCTCTTCCGCCTTTTGGCGGATACTGCAGGTATTGACCAGAATCAGATCGGCCTCTTCCATCTCCTCGGTGACTTGGTAATCGTAAGAGGCCAAGATCTGGGTAATGGCCAGAGAATCCCTTTCGTTCATCTGACAGCCAAAGGTGGCGATATGGACCTGTTTCATATTAAATAATATCCTATCAAAATTCTTATAAAATTTCAAGAAAGAAACGGGATGAATAAAATTTCCTTGACTTCTACGGTGTAAAGGATACATGTGTAAAAAATTAAATAACAGACCAAGACATGATCCCCCTCAAGGATGACATCCCCACTCAAACCGTACCTCTGATTACCATTGGTATTATTGTCCTCAATATCCTGGTTTATCTCTATCAATTAACCTTGCCGGCCGAAAACCTGGAAAACTTCATCTTTCAATATGGGGCCATCCCCGCCCAGTTGGCCCACCCCTTTTTTCAAGACCCTTCTTCTCCCAGGGCTATCCCTTCGGTCCTGACCGTCTTTACCTCCATGTTTCTCCATGGCGGCCTGATCCATTTACTCGGAAACATGCTTTATCTTTGGATCTTTGGTAACAACGTGGAGGATTACCTGGGCCACATCAAATTTATTATTTTCTACCTGATTTCCGGTTTTTTCGCCGCCTTTATCCATACCTTTTCGGACCTCAGCTCCGCCGTTCCCATGATCGGAGCCAGCGGGGCCATCGCCGGGATCTTAGGGGCCTACCTGATGCTCTTCCCCAGGGCCAATGTCTCCACCCTTTTTATTTTTATTATCTTTTTCAAGATCATTAGAATTCCGGCTGTTCTGGTCCTGGGTTTATGGTTTTTGGTTCAACTGTTAAACGCCGGCAGCGAAGGAGGTTCAGTCGCCTGGTATGCCCATGTCGGAGGTTTTCTAACCGGAGTGTTTTTAATCCGGCTCTTTCGACCGATCCGAAGGATCGCTTAACCGGACTCATACAAATTTCAACCCATAAAATCGGAGATCAGATACGGTCCTTTCCGATCTTCCTTTCGGAAATCCCCAGAATCTCAATCTTTTTCAGGTGGTCCAGGGAGACTTGATAATTCCCGACCTTGATCTTTCCGTAGACCATGATCCCCTTCTCCAAAAAAAGAGTCAGTTGACTGTGATCGGTCACCTCTACCTTGGCCACAATTCTTTTAGGCTCCGCAGTTAATGCAATAACCCGAATTTGACTCAAGGGCATCGCCACCCGACCGGCACCTAACTTCCCGGTTAGATAGGTTTGTCCATTAATACTGAATTGGGTCAGGTTCAACGTCATCCCCTCATTGTCGGCAATAATGACCGAAACCTCTTTGTCGGGAACAGGGATTTCCCCGGGTTTTTCCGCCTGGTCCATTGATCCCATGCCCAATAATAAAAAACCGGCCAAGATAATCACACCAATGCCGAACCTTGATTGCATAGCCTGATTCCTTTCCCCTTCAGCCCCATTTCAATTTAGTCCGAAGGATCTCAAAATAATTTTTAAAAGGGGTCTTAATCAAGAGAATCGATTTAACAGCCTTTTGAACCCGTACCAGGTCTCCTTCTTTTAAAGGATATCCCACCTGCCCATCAAAAGTCAACCAGACTTCCTTGGCCTTGGACCCCAGACGAATATCGATGACCGCATTGTCCTGGACGATAATTGGACGATTGGTCAGGGTGAAGGGGCAGATAGGGGTTAAAATAATGGTTTTCAGCGAAGGGTGGAGGATCGGCCCTCCGGCTGCCAGATTATAGGCCGTAGAACCGGTCGGGGTGGCTACAATCAGACCATCTCCCCGGTAAGAGGTCAGAAATTGGCCGTCTATGCTGGTTTCAAGATCTATAATTCGAGCCAGGGCCCCTTTATTGATCACCACATCATTTAAAAAAGAAACCGTGGGATGATCTTCCCCGTCCCGAATGATCCGGGCTGACAAGACCATTCGGGGTTCGGTTTGATAATCCCCGGCCAGGATCTTTTCGAACAGGAGTCGGAGTTCATCCAGGGCGATTTCCGTCAAAAACCCCAACCCCCCCAAATTAACCCCCAGAATAGGGGCCTCCAGAGTGCCATAGAGACGAACCGCTTTAAGCAGTGTTCCGTCCCCCCCTAAAACGACCACCAGATCCAATGGCTTTTGAGGCAGCTCCAGATCTAAAGGTTCTTCTTTTTCATCCCAATAAACCTGAAAACCCTTTTCCTTTTCCAGCCAGTCTTTGACTTTCAAAGCCTCTTGACAGGCATAAGGATTATTTTTGACCACCAGTCGAATCTGTTTCACTCTATTCTCCGTTTAATTTTAAGGATAAACGCACTTTCAAATTTGCAGGTTTGGTCAGGCTTCCAAAGGAAGCTCAATGGTAAAGATCGTTCCGTGAGGTTCGTTATTTTTAACCCGAATATGACCGTGATGATCGGATATTATGGAGCTGACAATCGTCAACCCCAGGCCGGTTCCCCCCTTTTTGGTGGAAAAATAGGGTTCAAAAAGCCGGTCTCGATCTCTTGGGGCGATCCCGATGCCGGTATCCATAACCTGAATACGGACCATCTTCAATGACGGATCATAACCCGTCCGGATTTGTATGGACCCCTGGGTCTCAATCGCGGCTACCGCATTATCCAGCAGGTTGATCATAACCCTTTTGATCTGTTCCCGATCCAAAGGGAATTTGGGTATTTCCGGATCGGACAAAAATGAAAAATCAATATTCTTGTGACTTCCCTGATATAAAATCAGGACCTCTTGAATCAGGGTATTCAGGTCATTTAGGGAAAGGGTTACTGCCGGCAATCGGGCAAAGGCGAAAAACTCATTGACTAAACCGATCAACTCATCCACTTGATTAATAATAGTTTGTGTACAATCATCGAATATTTCTTTTTCTTTTCCCTCCGGCAGAAGGTAGGAGTATTTTTTTCGTAAACGTTGAGCCGATAATTTAATGGGGGTCAACGGGTTTTTGATCTCATGTGCCAGCCGCCGGGCCACCTCTCTCCAGGCCGAAACCTTTTGAACCTTTTCGATCTCGGTCATATCATCAAATACCAAGACCATACCCAAATTTCGTTTTTCCTCATCCCGTAACAGGGTAATTTTCAAAAGGAGGGTCAGGGTCTTATCCTGAAGCGGGACCTGCAAGGTCCGTTTGAGGGTGCCCATCTTAATCAGGTCCAGGTTGGCTTCCAAATCGTGAAGCAGGACCTTATGTTCCGGAAGAAGCACCTCCCGATACTGCCGGCCCAGGACTTTTTCGGTTTTTATCCGAAGCATTTCCCGGGCCGAATGGTTAACGGTGCTGATCTTTCCTTCAGCATCTAAAGAAATAACGCCGGTCCCGATATTGGCCAGGACCGCCTCCATATACTGTTTCCTTTGATTGAGCTCCTCATTGCTTTTCCACAATTTTTGATGGGTCCGTTCGATCTCTTCCTTACCTTTTCTCAAATCAGAGGTCATTTTATTAAAGGAATTTACTAACAGTCCGAATTCATCCTTGGCCTCTAAGTCTATAGAAAAATTATAATCCCCTTGAGCGATCCGCAAGGTCCCTTCCGCCAGCCTTTGGATCGGAACCGTCATCCCCTTGGCCAGATAAAAACCAAACCAGGTAGCGGAAAAAAGGATCAACAAAGAAACAATCGAAAGGATAATCAGGTAGATAAATTTTATAGGATTTTTCAACATCTGCATCTGCCGATAGCCTTCCAGGCCGGTGGAAATGGTCTCCATTTTCTTTAATAATGCCCCCGGGAAATAAGTCGCTACTACTACGGTGGCTATACTCTTCCCCTCAGAAGAACCATCCCCGACCGGAACACCGGCAATAAAAAAATCTCCCACGGGAGTGGATTGAACCTCGAAAACTCCCTGGGGTTGAAAGCTTTTTTGTATCAGACTCAATGGGGGATCTTGAAAGTATTTCAGGTAGCTTTCCGAAGTGCTGACCAAAATTTTTTGCTCCAAACTGGGTAAAAACACACCCACCCAGGCCAGGCCGTATTCCTGCCTTTTGGATTGGAGATTCCGGAAAAGATCATCCCCATCATTTTTTTTTGAAAAACCGGACTGGCTCAGGTTCAGACTGATTTGCTGAGCATAGATTCGGGCTCCCCGCTGGGAAGCCTGATAATAGGCACGGCCCACATCTAACGAGTCTTGCAAAGATTTTTCAATATGAATATTGAACCAGTAATCCAGTCCGATGGCCATAAATTCATAGGCGATAAAAAACAATAAAATGGTCGGTACCAGCGACAAAGTAACAAAGCCCATGACCAGGCGGGTCCGGATCTTGGAACCCAGGATTTTACGCCTTCTTTCGGTGACCAGTTTAAGAAGATTTCGAATAACTAAAAAAATCAGCAAAAGAAGTAAAATAATATTAACATTGATCAAAGCAAAAAGGACAACCCGCTGGGAAGTGGAAAAGGGAAAGTCCGGCCGGAGTATTTTAGTCTCCCAGATCGTCAGAATCAAAACGACCAGTATGGTTAAGATAATAATGAGGCGTTCTCTTTTTTTACGTCGCCTTTCTTTTTGTTCTTCCGATAAAATGGGGTTCATGGATCGATTAAGGAAGGGCTTTGAGGTTTTAATACATAAAATCTACCACATACCAATCCGTCTCGAAATCCCAAAGGGAAACGAAAAACAAGAGGTAATGGAGGTATAAGGGTAGACGGACTTTGTTGAGCTCAGCTTTCAGCCGCAATTGATACTGGTTATTCTTTTCCAGGGCCTGGAGGAGAATCAGTTGGACATTACTGACATCAGCCATCATCTCCTGGGCCTTACTGAACTCTTTCATGGTAAAAGTTTGATTCCCCCGCTCGCTTAAGGTAACGGAAAACTCTTCTCTCAGGGAATCGTATTTAATGGTATGGTGTAGTCTTAAGGTGGCCAGGCGTTTATTCGGCCAGAGGGAACGGGGTTTATACAATTCAATCAGGAAGGTAAAAGTAGTTGGAATCCCGTTCAGGATCGCCTTGTTCATATCAGGGGTAAAACACCCTTTGGTGTAGAAATAAAGCAAGAGGTGGTCTTGATTGTTGGTAACGATGATGTCGCCTATCTGGGCCTGTTTGCCCCAGGCTGGTTTTGGACCCCAAAGAGCCAGAAAAACAAAGAGCAGAACAAGACACCCGACAGCCTGATTCATCAAAAAAATGCGTTTCATAAAAAAAATATTAACAAAATGGCCAAAAAATGCAAGTCCATTCCGATATCTCTATTTTGATGGTATCTAACAATGATAAACATATAAAAAGCGCCCGAACCCCCCTTACGTCATTCCGGCCTCCGTCCCGTAAGGGGACTACACCCCGGAGGGCGAAAGCCGGAATCCAGTGTTTATAATTGGTTACACCTGTCCTGGATTCCCGCCTGCGCGGGAATGACGAGTTTTTACATAATCATCAACAATCAGGGGCAGAGGAATTTTTACCGGTAAAATACGATGGGGCTCTTAAGGGGGGGATTTTTTTTATAGCGTGGCGATTTCAAAATTTTCTTTTTCGGACAACAATTTCTTAATGATCGCCAAATTTAAGGTGTGCCCGGATTTATAAGCGATGATATGTCCCAGAAGGGGTTTCCCGACCAGGGAGATACCCCCGCAACTGATTTGGGTATTAATGGTCTGCTGATACGGAATCACCTTTTATCTCCCATAGTGCTTAGTCCGAAAATAAAGTTGCAAGTTGCAAGCATGAAAAACCCTTGAACCTGTCCAGGGTTTTCGCTTTGAGCTTTTTTCTTAAACCTATTTTCATGCCTCGTGGCGCCCCACCCCTTCAAATCTTCTTTACAGACTCCCTCACTTATGCCATGGTCTATACAAAATTGGTAGAAAAAAGGCAAGTCAAAAAGGATTCTTTTAAAGGAATTATGGGAAAAAATGCCCTTTCAAAGATTGTTGCAACCCTACTGGTTGTTTTCGTCTGCTCCTGTTCTTCCGTCATTCAAAGGCCGTTACCCGTAAGAGAAGGGGTGCATTTCCAACTGGTTCCGGAGGAAGACTGGCCTTTGTTGAAGGATGATCTCGACCCAAAAAGTCTGGAGCAGGCGGTTACCGAGAGCCTGAAATATCTGAGTAACCGGACGGGGAAAAAATTTTTTCTGGGGTCACGGGAAATAAGAAGCGGAGAAATCCTTTCCGGTTTAACCCTCTTCCTGCATCTGTTACAAAAATACCAGGACAGTCAATCCTTTCAGAATCAGATTAAAAGCCATTATCACCTTTTCCAGGCCGTCTTGGACGATAAGCCCCTCCCCTTGCTGATGACCGGCTATTATGAGCCCACCTTGCAAGGAAGTCGCTGGCCATCATCCCATTTTCAGTACCCGGTTTACCGGCAACCCGAGGACCTGCTCTTTATCGATACAAGCAAATTCTCCAAGCAATTCCAGGGCAGTAAATGGATCGGCCGGACCAGGGGGAACCAGGTAATCCCCTATTACACGCGCCAGGAAATAGAGCAGGAAGGTCCTTTGGGCGGGAAAAATTTAGAAATCCTCTGGGTGGATGATCCCGTAAAACTCTTTTTCATGCAGATCCAGGGTTCGGGACAGGTAAGCCTGGAGGATAGTTCTCTGGTTAAATTGCGTTATCAGGGCACCAATGGACATCCCTATTTTGCCATAGGCAAGGAATTGATCCGCCGAGGGATATTCCAACCCGAAGCCCTATCCCTTCAATCCATCTCTGCCTATCTCCAAGGGCATCCTGAAGAACAATCGGCCATAATGAACCTGAATCCCAGCTACATTTTTTTCCAGGAGGCCCAGGGAGGCCCTTATGGCAGTCTGGGCCTTCCCCTGACCCCAGGCCGATCGATCGCTGCGGACCAGACGATCTTCCCGGCAGCCGGCCTGGCCTGGACAACCGGGATGAAACCGGCTTTTAATGAACAGGGTCATATCCGTTCCTGGGAACCTTTCGGACGCTGGGTTTGTATTCAAGACAGCGGAGGGGCCATTAAAGGTCCTTCCCGAGTCGATCTTTTCTGGGGGAATGGGCTGGAAGCGGAATTAGCAGCCGGCCATCTACGCCACCAGGGCGCTCTCTATATCCTCCTGAAAAAATGAGTCGAAAGACGGTTGACAAAGAAAAGGAATTGAGGTACTTAGCTTTCTTATGGCACAGAGACCCGCAAATGACCTGAACCAATTGATTAATAAACGGTTAAAGGACCTGCAAGACGTCCAAAACCGTTTTTTAGAGATCCATTCCCAGGATCTGATCGATCTTGCTTTTGAGATCTCTCAGGCCTTTTCCCAAGGGAAAAAAATAATGATCATGGGCAATGGCGGCAGTGCGGCCGATGCTCAGCATATGGCCGCTGAATTTGTCAATCGTTTTAAAATCGAACGGTCTCCCCTTCCGGCCCTGTCTTTAAGCACCGACACCTCCATCCTGACCGCCATTGGAAACGATTATGGCTATGATCAGGTTTTCGAAAAACAAATCCTGGCCCTCGGGGTCCAGGGGGATATCCTCCTGGGTATCAGCACCAGTGGAAATTCGTCTAATATTCTAAGGGGATTCAAAGCGGCCCGCGGGAAAAAGATAAAGACTGTGGCCCTGACCGGCAATAAGGGGGGTGCAATGATTCAATGGGCGGATAAATCTTTAATCGTACCTTCCAGTGACACGCCCCATATCCAGGAAACCCATATCCTGGCCATCCACCTGCTCTGTGAACTGGTCGATTCTTTTTTATTCCCTACCCCCTGAAAGTTAAAAAGCATGAAACCTAAAGGCATTCCCCCTTCGGCCTTAAAAAGGCTCACCACCTATTCCTTGAAAGATCGAAAAAGCAAGGTCTGTCTGGAAGATTTCGCCAAGCCCTGGTTACCGGGAAACTCCCTGGAAATTTTTCTGGACAGCCTGCCCAATCTATTAGGGGCCAAGGATTTTCGATCCATTGTGATGGCTATGCTTGCCGCCAGGAAGTCCGACAAAATCATCCATTGGGCCATGGGCGCCCATGTGATCAAAGTGGGGCTGAATCCCGTTTTGATCGGACTCATGAAGGAGGGATTCATCTCAGCCTTATCCCTCAATGGTGCCGGGGTGATCCATGATACGGAGTTGGCCATGGTCGGCCATACCTCCGAAGATGTGGATCAGGAGTTGGGGACGGGGGCTTTTGGCATGTGCCGGGAAACCGCCCATTTTTTGAACCGTGCCATAAAAAGAGGGGCGGAAAATGGGATGGGATTGGGTGAGGCTGTAGGCGAGGCCTTATTGAAAGCCAAATTCCCTTTTTTATCCTCCAGCCTCCTGGCCACCGCCCGCCGGCTCGAAATCCCCGTGACCGTCCACGTCGCCATCGGTACAGACATCATCCATCTTCACCCCTCCATGGATGCCGAGGCCACCGGGCAGGCCACCTACAGGGATTTCCAGACCTTTTGTTCAATGGTCCGTTCCCTGGAGAAAGGGGTTTTTATTAATATCGGATCGGCCGTCATCCTGCCGGAGGTTTTTCTCAAGGCCGTGACCCTCATCCGGAATTTAGGGTATCCTTTGACCGATTTTACAACCGTCAACATGGATTTCATCCACCATTACCGACCGGCCACCAATGTAGTCCGGCGTCCCACCCAGGAAGGAGGGCGGGGGTATTACCTGATCGGCCACCATGAGCTCATGGTCCCTCTGCTGGCCGCCGCCATGATGGAAGGCTGGGACCGGATGGCCAAAGAAACTTGAAAGAGCGCCCAATAATGATTATTATAAATCATCTAATGATCCTGGTAGATTATAAAAGATAAACGAGGAGATTGATAAAATGCCTATTTTTGAATATACCTGTCTGGACTGTGAGAAGGATTTTGAGACCATCGTCTTCAGGTCCGATGAGGTTGTTTGTTGCCCAAGTTGTAAAAAAGACCATCTTCAGAAAAAAATGTCTAAATTTGCCTTTAAAGGGTCGGAGCGTTTTGTCGGAACCGGCAGTTCGTCTAATTGCGGTAGCTGCGCATCGCATAACTGTTCCAGTTGTCATTAATAGATTCCTGGAATCCTTTTCAGGCCTCTCGCTGCCCTTTAAGTACGGCCTGAGTGTTTACCACTGATTCATGGAAAAAAAAACCATTATCATCGGGACTCGGGGGAGTCCGTTGGCCTTACGGCAATCCAATTGGGTCAAGGAGGCTCTGGCCAAAGCTCATCCCCGGTTACTGTTCGAACTGGAAATCATCAAGACCACCGGAGATAGAATCCTGGATTGCCCTCTTTCCGCTGTAGGCGGTAAAGGCCTTTTTGTTAAAGAAATTGAAGAGGCCCTGCTGGACCGCAGGATCGATATGGCTGTCCATAGCATGAAGGATATGCCCGGAGACCTGCCCGAAGGACTTATGATCGGAGCGGTGCCGGTTCGGGAAGACCCGAGAGATGTCTTCATCTCCCGGGACCACCGCCTTCTAAAAGATATTCCCGACCAAAAAAGGATCGGCACCAGCAGCCTGAGGCGCAAGGCCCAGTTGTTGCATCAAAGACCTGACTTTCAAATCGTCTCCATTCGAGGAAATCTGGATACCCGAATAAAAAAAATCGAATCCGAGGAACTGGCCGGGGTCGTTCTGGCGGCTGCCGGAATCCACCGGATGGGTCTCCAAATGAAGATCAGCCAGTATTTGGAATTTGAGATCAGTCTCCCGGCCGTCGGCCAGGGGGCTTTGGCCCTCGAAATACGGGAAGCGGATCTCCGGCTCAAAAATCTCCTCGGCGTCATCAACCACCAGGCTACCGCCCTCTGTACTCAGGCAGAAAGGTCCTTTCTCAACCGACTCCAGGGTGGTTGTCAGGTTCCCATAGCCGGCCATGCCTGGATTGAAGGGGAACGGATTATTATGAAAGGGCTTATAGCCGATCTGGATGGGGTAGAATTGTATACCGATCAGTTCGAAGGCCCCCTTAGCGAGCCATCGGCCCTTGGAGTTCGCTTGGCGGAAAGGCTTCTTTTGACCGGAGGCAAAGAAGTCCTGGCCCGGATTTATGGAAAAATGGCTTAGAAGGGAGAGGATAGGATCATGACCGGAAAATGCTTTTTAGTCGGCGCCGGTCCGGGCGACCCGGGATTGATTACCGTAAAAGGCTTAAAGCTTCTCCAGGAAGCCGAAGTGGTTATCTATGATTTTTTGGCCAACCCGGAACTCCTGAAACACATATCTCCAGAGGCTGAGGTCATCTATGTAGGCAAGAAGGGCGGGGACCATACCCTGCCCCAAGGAGAGATCAACCGGTTGATCGTCGATCAGGCCTCATTGGGAAAAAAAATCGTCCGTCTTAAAGGCGGGGATCCCTTTATCTTCGGCCGGGGCGGAGAAGAGGCCGAGGAATTGGCCAAAGCCCATATCCCCTTTGAAATCGTACCGGGAGTCACCTCGGCCATAGCCGTTCCGGCTTACGCCGGAATCCCCTTAACCCACCGTCGATACAACACCAGCGTGGCTTTTTTTACCGGTCATGAAGATCCGACGAAAGAAGTCCCTTCCCGGGATTTGGAAAAAGAAACGGCCGGTGACCAAACCCTGGTGTTTTTGATGGGAGTAAAAAACCTTTCCATCATCGTGGAAAGGCTTATTCGCCACGGTCGGGACCCTGAAACCCCGGCGGCTCTTATCCGTTGGGGGACAACGACCAGGCAAAAAACCGTCACCGGTACCCTGCAAACCATTATTCGGAAAGCCGAAGAGGCCGCCCTGACTCCTCCGGCCATCCTGGTGGTCGGGAAGGTGGTGGAATTGCGGAATACCTTGAATTGGTTTGAACAACGCCCTCTTTTCGGGAAGACCATGGTCATCACCCGAACTCGTGAAGGGGCCAGTGGATTGGTGGAAAGGCTGGCCGATCTGGGTGCCGAATGCCTGGAATTCCCCACCATTCGAATTGAACCTCCCTCTGACTGGTCCGAACTGGATCAGGCCATTCAACAGATAGAGGAGTATAGCTGGATATTCTTCACCAGCCCCAATGGGGTCCGTTTCTTTTTTGACCGGCTGAAAGGTCTCCGATTCGATCTGCGCGTCTTAAAGGGTGTAAAAATCGGCGTTATAGGACCGGCCACGGCCCAGGCCCTGGCCGAATTCCACCTGCGGCCCGACCTGGTTCCGGAAAGATATCAGGCCGAATACCTGTTAGAGGTCCTTTCCGGCCTCTCTTTGTCCGGCCAAAAGGTCTTGATCCCCAGGGCGGAGCAGGCCAGAGAGGTCCTGCCCGAAGGTTTGCGCAATATGGGCGCCGAGGTCCGGGTGGTTTCGGCCTATAAGACCCTGCCGGCCCAGGGAGAAAAGGAACCCCTGGAAGAAAAACTGAGCCGGGAAGAGATAGACTGTCTGACCTTTACCAGTTCATCCACGGTGATCAATTTCCTGGCCCTTTTTCCAAGGCAGAAAATCCTTCCCTTACTTAAAAATGTGGCCATTGCCTGTATCGGTCCGATCACGGCCCGAACCGCCAGGGATAATGGACTCCAGGTAACAGTCGTTGCCGAGGAATATACCATCCCAGGATTGGTTCAGGCCATTGAAAGACATTACAGCTCAAAGCTCAAAGCTGAAAGCTGAAAGGGAAATTAAGTCGTTTTCATTTTTTCATTTTTTCGTTGACAAAAAAATCAAAACCCCAAAAATAGCTTTGAGCTTTGAGCTTTGAGCTTTGAGCTTTGAGCTTTGAGCTTTGAGCTTTGAGCTTT
>CAZVHO010000052.1:33957-35112 GCA_964627515.1 uncultured Thermodesulfobacteriota bacterium
TTGAGCCTTGAGCCTTGAGCCTTGAGCTATCCGGAGTTTTCATGCCCCACATCTTCATTTCCGATCTGAAACCAGGAGACCGTATCAATCAATTTTTTTTGATCAAGAGAAAAGAACGGCGTAAAACCCGTACCGGGAAAAATTATCTGGATCTTACGGTGACCGACCGGACCGGAACCCTGGCCGCCAAGATCTGGAGTGAGGCCATGGAACAGCTTGATCCCTTGTTTTCCGAGGGACAATTCGCCGGGGTGGCCGGAAAGATTGAAAGCTTTCAAGATGAGCCGCAACTGACCATCGAGCGAATCAGAGGCATCCAGAATTGGTCTCCGGAGCAACTCGATTCGGCCGGCTTTGATCCGGACTTATTGATCCCCGCCTCCACCCTGGACATCCCCCTTCTCTGGAACAATTTACTTTCCTGGGTCCGGGAAGAAATCCACCATCCGGGCTTACGGGAATTGACCCTTTCCTTACTTGAGACCAACGAAGAAGGTTGGAAAGAATGGCCGGCATCGAAATTATATCACCACGCCTATAAGGGAGGTCTCCTGGAACACACCTTTCGGGTCGTTCAACTGGCCCGGGAGGTCATCAAACTTTATCCTGAATTGAGTCAGGACCTGGTCCTGGCCGGAGCGGTCCTCCATGATATCGGCAAACTGAAGGAACTCGAAGGGTACCTTTCGGCCCACAATACCTATTTGGGGGAGTTGTTGGGACATCTGACCTTGAGCTGGGAGATGATCAGAGAGGCAGCTCAAAATTTTTCCTGGGATGACCCCAAGCTATTGGCCCGGTTAGAGCATATTATCCTTTCCCATCATGGCCAACTGGAATTCGGCTCTCCGGTCCTTCCTCTGACCAGGGAAGCCTTAATCGTTCACATGGTCGATGACCTGGAGGCGAAAATAACCATGATGACCGATCATATCGGACAAGATCGGGGAGAGGGGGCCTTCACCGACTGGCACAAGGTCTTAAAAAGAAAAATCCTTAAAGACCAAAGGGGCACCAAAAATAGAACGGATAACCAGGACACCGCTATCGATTAAACCAAAATGATGCCTAAATTATTTTGATTAATCGCCGGTAATTAATTATGGTTCATCCGGCAAATGCCGGGGTAGCGATTAAAAGAAGGCACTCAAAAGT
>CAZVHO010000053.1:0-5865 GCA_964627515.1 uncultured Thermodesulfobacteriota bacterium
GCGGCCACACAGGCCGGTTCCTCGCATTGCATACACTGACCGGGTTGAAACTGGACCCTCCGGCCCTTGGCTCCCAGAGCAGGTTTGACCCAGTTCCGCCAGCGGCCTTCGGGAACGTTGTTTTCAACCTTGCAGGCCACCATACAGGCCTTGCAGTCAAAACATTTCAAGGCATCAATGATCAAAACATAATTCTTACGGCTGATGTCCATCAGGTAATCTTCCTCACCGTTACAAAGGTTTCATGCATAGCCATGTTACCCGAAATGGTATCGTTGTGATCTTCCAGGATCTCGACAATAGAGGCCCCTTTCCCGTAGACATTGGAAAGCCCTTTGGACAACATGCCGAACCCGGAATCCATATAGACCGTATCCGGCCGGATCTCTTCGGTCACCCGTACCTTAAGCCTTCCCCGGCCGACCGGGCTGGTCACTTCCACCATCTCACCGGAAGCGATGGCCATTTTCCGGGCCGGCTTGGGGTGCAGCCACAATTCATTCTCCGGGACCAGCTCGCAAAGCAGGGCGTTATTGGTGGATGATCCCTGAGTGATGTAGGCGTTTCGACCGACGACCAGCCTGAATTTCTCCTCCGGAACTGCCTGGCGGGCCCGGTAAACCGGCAAAGGATCGGCCTTTTTTTCGACGTAGCGCTGGTTGTAAAGCTCGATTTTCTTGGAAAGGGTTTTGTAAATCTTTCCTTCATAAACCCCGTAAATTTTACTGTGCTTATAATGAAAACCGTCTTTCTTCAGGTCTTTTTGGGCTTCGGGCCAATCCTTCAACTGCTCCTGGCGGTATTCCTCCATAGTGAAGTTAAAAAACTGCCCCAGGTTCAATCGCCTGGCCAGTTCGGAAACAATCCAAAAAACAGGCTTGGATTCAAAAAGGGCCGGGACCACCGGGTCGCGGGTGACTATACAACCGCAAGCCGAAGAACCCTGGAGGGCGGTTACCGGATCCATGCGTTCCAGATAACTGGGGGCCGGGAGGACCAGGTCGGCCATCCAGGCCGTATCGCTCAAGGCAATATCCACCGTCACCATGAAATCAAGCTTATTGATCATTTCTATGGTCTTTTGGCGGTTGGCCCCGGTGGCCATGGGGTTAATCTTGTAGGTAAAGCATCCTTTGATCGGATAGGGCTTGCCTGCGATGACCGCGTCCCGGGCATGCTTGAAGGAGCCTTCTTCCTCAAACATCATCGGCGACCGCCCGCTTTCGATCCTTTCCTCCGGATTATTTTCATAAAAGGGCGGATCAAAGGGTTTGGCCTTGACCTTGATTTCCCGGGCCGCGGTGAGACCGCCGGGGCGGTCCCAATTGCCCAGTAAGGCATTGAGGATGGCCATGGAGCGTCGGATCTGAGTGGAGTCTTCATAATCCGAAGTCCTGCGGCCGGGGTAAATCATGGCTGCCGGGGCAGCCGCAGCCAATTCCCGGGCGATACGGCGGATGTCCTTGGCCGGGATTTCACACTCCTTCTCCGCCCATTCCGGGGAATATTTCCGGACATGTTCCCTGAGCTGTTCCAGGCCATAGGTCTTTTCCTGAACAAATTTTTCGTCGTATCGTTTTTCCTCGATCAGTACCTGGGTCACGGCCAGGAAAAAGGCCATATCCGTACCCGGTTTGATGGCATGCCATTCATGGGCAATAGCGGCGGTTTTAGTAAAGCGAGGATCCAAGACCACCAGTTTGCAACCCTTCTGCTTGGCGGTCATCATGTCAATGCTGTCCGGGGTGATCAGGGATTCAAAAACATTGGCCCCGGCCATAATAATGTATTTGGAATTGAGCGTGTCAGGGATCGGCATTTCACCGAAGGTATCCAAATAGGCTCTATTTCGGCTGACCAGACAATTCGATTCATGGGAAACGACATTATAAGAGCCAAAGACACTGGCAAAGCGGTTGACAAAACTGGATTGGACATCCGATCCGGCCATAAACAGGACGCCGCAGCGGGTATATTTTTCACCGATAGCCTTCAACTTTTCAGCGGCCAGATCCAAAGCTTGGGGCCAGGAAAGTCGCTGCCAGCGGCCCTCGCCGCGGGCCCCTTTACGGAGTAAGGGATATTTCAATCGATCCGGATCGTAAAGCTGTTTGATCCCTGCGTTTCCCTTGGCACACAACATACCTCTGGATTTCAGGAAGTTGGGGTGGGGATCGAGTTTCTGAACCACCCCTTTTTCCACTCTGGCGATAAGGCCGCATTTATTGAGACACATATCGCAAATGGAGGGCACTCTTCGCACTTGGCTCCCGACCTGGTTTCCGATCGAAGGAACCAGGGCATGCAGAATCCGAGGTGCCCCCAGGGTGGCCGCCGCGGCCATTCCGGAAAACTGCAGGAACTGGCGGCGGGTCAAGCCTTTTTCATTAGCTGTCGACATAGACGAAACTCCAAACCCCCTTTACTCGCATTTTTCCGGCGAGGGAGAATCGAAGGCATGGCCCCAGAGCTGGGCGTACATATCCAACTTATCCTTTTCCGACAGCCTGGCCCATTGGTCCTTGCATTTCAGCTTGTCGATGTTTTTAAAGACCTCATCCCACCCAGCCTGGGTCTTACTGTTTGGGCCTAATTCTTTGGCACTGCCCCCGGCAACGTGGCAGGTCCGGCAATTTTTTCGGAAAAGGAATTTTCCTTTGCGGGCATTGCCGTTGTCCTGGGCCAGGACCAACCCGATAAAAACAAAGAGAAAAACAAGAACAATAAATAACGATCCGATTTTCTTAAACATAGAGAAATCTCCTTTTTCAATGGTTTTAGATTCCGAGATCTTAATCCTTACGCGGACATTTTTTCTTAAAAAACCTGGATTCCCGATAAAGACGTTCGGGAATGACGGAAAAAATGCAAAGGGTCACTCAAATCTCCCGGCCAGTTCCTTTCGGTCCGTGCCCTTCTTGGCATGGCAGGTCAGGCAATCGGCCAGGGGCCGGGGCTTCGGGGTCGGGATTGTCGGGCCTTGCACCGCAGCTTTGCTAAGGACTGGTTTGCTGACCGGCTGCGGCCGTTCCGATTTCCGGTGGCAGTCCAGGCAAAGCTGATGATAGGCCCCTTTCAAACCCGGCACATGGATCTGCCGGGGATTAAAGGGCCTCTCATGGCAGGTGGAACAGCTTACCGGGAGTTTTTGAATCCGCCGGAGATCGGTCATCTTCAGCGGTTCCCCATACCTATCCCCTTTTTCCCGCGGCTGTCGATGATGGCAAACAGTACAGTCCTTAACCACTTTGAGATGCTTTTCGTGCTTAAAAGGCACCGCTTCATAAAGGTCGCTGTATTGATTGATGACCGGGCTGTTTAAAGGGCGGACCTTGGGGGCATCAGCAGCGGTTGGCCGGACCCCGCTAAATACCGGTTTTGCTTTTTTTGCTCCATAGTCAATAATTTCTTCGGCCCCACTTCGGTCAGCGAGAAAGAGGGAGACAGAAAGGGCCAATATTAAAAAGACGGTTGAGGTCCCCTTGGCCGGGTGGCTCCCAAGTACAGGGAAAATAAAGACAAAAACCCGGTACAGAAACATCAGCGTGGCGATCAGTCCTAAGGTGATAAAGATCTCCCCCAGAGCCGGGAAATAGGCCGTTATCTTATAGGGCGGGGCATAACTGACCAGAAAGACGTTGATGCGGTTGAGAAGAATACCCAGCACAAAAACGGTTGAAGCCAAAAAAAGCCACCCGGCCGAGGCCCGGACCTTTTTAAACAAGACCAGGACAAAAGGCAGGATGACCCCGAAAAGGATCTCGACGATAAAGGCGTTAGTCTGGTAGGTGCCCTCAAAAAGATAGACATAGGTGCCCCGAACGATCAGGTCCCCTATCTTAAAAAACAGATAGGTTCCCATTAAAAAGGGCATGAATCTGGCTAAGGGGGTCAGCACCTCCATCTCCGGCTTGCGGTTAAAGGACCAGGAGACCAGAAGGGATTCAAAAGTCACCATGGGATATCCGGCGGCTATGGCCGAAAGCAGGAACAAAAGGGGCAGAATCGGGGTATACCACAGGGGATGGACCTTATAGGGGGCAATGAGCATCAAAGAGCCCAGACTGGACTGGTGCAGACAGGACAGGACGATTCCGGCAATAATAAAAACAAACATGACCTTGCCCAGCAAGGTGTCGGCCAGGGCCAGAAGCCTTTCCAGGACCTTGTTCAGACCGGCCAGAAAACCGGGGAGACGGACACGGCCCTTAAAACGCTCGATCACAATGGGAATAAATTCAATATACAGGACGTTTAAATAGATCATGACACAGATGGCCACTTCAAACAGGACGGAGTTTCCGTTCCAATTGAACATGGGGCTGGTGATATTCCAATACCGGCCGATATCCACCATAAGTCCCAGGACCACAAAGGTATAGCCCAGCATGGCCGTCAGCAGGGCCGGCCGGATAACGGCATGGTACTGGCGGCGGTTGAAAACATAGGCAATGGCCCCGGTGGTAAAACCGCCGGCCGCCAGGGCCACCCCGGAAGCCACGTCGATTCCGATCCAGATACCCCAGGGGAATTGATTGTTCAGATTGGCCACCATGCCAATGCCGAAAAGAAAGCGGGCGGCGAAAAAGAAAAATCCCAGGGCCATCAAGGACAGCAAAACCACCACGCCGGGAGTCAAAAACTTCTTTCCGGTAACCGGTGCTGAGGCAATCACATGGCTCATGGCCGGTCTCCTTTCTCCGGCGGTTTGGCGGCTTTCGATTTCTCTTTTCTGTTATTCAGATATCCGGTCAGTCCCATCACTCCGCCTAAAGCGGCAAACAGGACCAGGGGTGCGGCAAAAGACTGAAACAGACCATGTTGAATGGCCTCGGTCAGCCTGGGCGGGGCCTCGGTGCCCAGCCTGGGGAAACCGATGGATTCAAAAGGCACGGAGGCCAGGTAGAGCCAGGAAGTCCCGCCGACTTCCTTTTCCCCGTAGATCCGTTCCTGATAGCGGCCGGGGTGGGTTCTGATCTTCCAGCCGGCCAAATGGAGCAGTTCCGATCTTTTCCCGAAGGTGATCACCTCCCGGGGACAAACCTGAACGCAGGCCGGCAGTTTCCCCTCTTTGATATCTTTGAAGCAGAAGGTGCATTTTCGCACCTCAGGGGTCAAGGGATTGTGGTATTCATAGGCCGGAACCTGGAAAGGACAGGCGATCATACAGTACCGGCAGCCGATGCATTTTCCGACATTATAGGTCACCGGTCCGGAGGACTCCTTGGTCAGGGCCCCCACGATGCAGGCCGAAACACAGGCCGGGTCCTGGCAATGCATGCACTGAAATTTGACAAAGGTCTGCGGGTTTTTCAGGGCCGAAGGATTGGTCTCTTTTGGGCCATAGCGGTTTATCACGGTATAAGAGGTTTCATCCATCCGCCGCATTCTTTCCAGGACCGCCGGTTCTTCAAAGGATTCCCGTGGCTTGGAAAGCCGATGCCGTTCGTTGCAGGCCTGTTCACACATACGGCACCCGATACACAGGGTCGTATCCACCAGGCAGCCATAAGCCTCTGCGGAAGGGGAAGGGGTCCTGGCGGCCTGAGCAGAATGGTCCTTGCCGACTAAGGAAGCGGCCGCCAATGATCCCGAAATTTTAAAAAAGAGCCTTCTGTTTATCTCCATAGCCAATTCTCAAGGGCAAGCCCTATCCTTTTTGGATGCATAACTTAAATCGTTCCCCATCTATTTGACGGTCGATGACCCTGTCTTCGGACCGATCCACGATCAAGACAATATGATCGGCCACGTCAGGATCCTGACCCAAAACCTCCAGCCTCTCGCCTGCCTTTAAGGCCAGCAGGTTCTGTTTAAACTTGAGCAGACAGACCGGCCAGGAAATCCCGGAAAGGTCGAGTTGCG
>CAZVHO010000053.1:5965-7524 GCA_964627515.1 uncultured Thermodesulfobacteriota bacterium
CCTCACCGGATATACCTCCAAGGAAGTTATTGGAAGGCCCTGCACGATATTGAACTGTGACGCCTGTGAAATGAACTTAAAGGGATCGGGCAAGGCCTGGTGCCGGTTATTCGTGGAGGGCCAGGTATTAAAATGCCATTGTCATCTGATGATTAAGGACGGCACTTACCTGCCGGCCCTGAAAAACGCCGCCGTCTTGAAGGACGAAAAGGGGGTGGCCCTGGGTGCGGTGGAAATCCTGACGGATCTTTCGGAACTGGAACGACTGGACCAGAAAGTCGGACTCCTCTCCCGGCAATTGGAGGAGGACGTCGGATTTCACGGTATCCTGGGCAAGTCAAACCCCATGCAAAAACTCTTCGATGTGGTTCAAAAGGCCGCCAACAGCGAGGCTCCGGTCATCATCTATGGGGAAAGCGGCACCGGAAAGGAACTGGTGGCCCGGGCCATCCATCAATTGGGCAGAAGAAAAAATGAACCCTTCGTCCAGTTCAATTGCGCCGCTTTAAACGAAGCCTTGCTGGAAAGTGAACTGTTCGGTCACATAAAAGGCGCCTTTACGGGAGCCTACCGCCATCGACAGGGTCGTTTTGAAGCAGCCAACCGGGGGGATATTTTCCTGGATGAAATCGGGGATGTTCCTATGTCCGTCCAGGTCAAATTGCTCCGGGTTCTGGAGACCAAGCAATTTGAGCATGTCGGGGATCACCATCCCATTTCGGTGGATGTCCGCATCATTACGGCCACCAATAAAAACCTGGAGGAATTAATCGCCCAAAAAAAATTCCGCGATGACCTTTTTTTCCGCATCAACGTTTTTCCTATCCATCTCCCCCCCTTACGGGAACGGTCTGAGGATATCCCCCTGCTGGTCAATACCTTTGTCCGCCGGCTGCGGTTGAGGACCGGGAAAAAAATTAACGGTCTGTCATCGGCCGCCATGGATTGTTTTATGAATTATCGTTGGCCCGGAAATGTCCGGGAACTAAAAAGTGCCCTGGAATATGCCTTTGTTATCGCCGAGAAGGGCTTAATCGATCGGGACCAATTGCCTTCCAACATTGTCGAACCGAAGCCGCCCATTCCCGGATCATTCCGGACTCCGCTGCAAGCCAACAGTTTTCCGGAGGTTGATGCATTTATGATCTCTGAACCAAATTCCGATGAACCGGGGGAAAAAACGGCCCTAATCAAAGCCTTGCAGCAATGCAAGGGCAATCAATCCCAAACGGCCCGTGTTTTGGGGATTAACCGGGTCACGGTCTGGAACCGGATGAAAAAATATGGGATTGATCTGAAAAGGGTCTTAAGTATTTAGGCAAAATACTATTCAACCATCTAAGGAAAAAGGAGGCGACCGCCATGTTTGACGTCAAGTGCACCGTTAAATCGGTCAAAGGGTCCTGCGCCGCGGGGTATAAGAAGGGGGACCATTTCTTCATCCGCGGCGGGGTGATAATCGAAGCGGAGAAACCCAAAGGACTCTGTATGTTTGCCCTGCCGGCCCTGCTGCCCTACCTGACCGCCTATTGCCGGGAAACACCGGAGCATGACTGGAT
>CAZVHO010000053.1:7624-33942 GCA_964627515.1 uncultured Thermodesulfobacteriota bacterium
CCCTGCTGCCCTACCTGACCGCCTATTGCCGGGAAACACCGGAGCATGACTGGATTAACAGGAAAAGGGAATTGCAATGTCCCGATACTGATAACGCCGTTATTTTTGGTATTGAAAGGTTATAGGAAAAGGCTTCCATCCAAAAAGTCCTGCCAATAAAAAAGCCGGGAGGTCCGCTCCCGGCTTTTTTTCTTCATGAACCCTTTTAGGCCAGGAATTTGGTCTGGACGCTTTTCAAAATAGTTTCGGCTTCGGTGACGATCTCTTGTACCAGGTCGTTGACTTTGGGCAAATCGTTGACCCGCTGGGCCGATTCGCCGGCAGCCAGCAGGGCCTTTTCCTTATCGCCCTTGTAAACGGCATTGATGGATTCGATCTCGAAATTGATCAAAGACATATCAATGGTAGTGTAATCGTCCGGCGCCCCCAAGAAAACGCCCGGGGACTTTTGCAAGGTGTTTTTCTGGTGTTCGATGCTCCGGGGTGTCTTTAGCCAGCGGGCCGGCCCGACAAAACCGCGGGCCACCAACGTTCCCCGGTCTCCGGCGGCCACGACCCCCTCTTTCCACATCTGATGAAAATCGCTTTCCTCCGTAGCCAGGAACCGGGTCCCCATCTGGGCCCCGTCGGCCCCCAGCACCAAAGAGGCGGCCAGGGTTTTCCCGTCGCAGAAACCGCCGGCGCCGACGACCAGTGTTTTTTCGTCGGACACGGCTTCGGCCACAGCCGGGAGCAGGATCATGGAGTGGACCGGTTCCCAGGAAGTATGGAAACCGCCTTCATGGCCCGAGGCCACGATAACGTTGACCCCGGCCTTTTTGCAGCGCAAAGCAGCCTTGACGGAAGGCATGACGTGCATCCAGATCAGGTCGGTCTTTTTGACCGCCTCCGACCAGGGAAGGGGGTCGCCGGCAGAGGTCACCAGGACCTTGAACCGTTTCTTCATTTCCGGATCCTCTTCCCGGGCCTTCATCATGGTTTTGATGATCACCTGGGCGATATCTTTCATCTCGGCCGCCACCATGACGTTGATCCCGAAGATGCCCTGCTTTTCACGGGTCTGTTCCAGGGTATTTTGAAAGATGGTTCTCAAAATAGTTTCGGGATCGTCAGCCGGATCAGCGCCTCCGGTCCGGCAGAAATAGTCATAAATTTCCGGCTGGGTATCCTTGGAAGCAATGCCGCTGGAACTGATCAGACCGAGCACCCCGGCATTGGCCGAGGCAATACATAATTTGTTGGTCCCGAAAGGACCCATTCCGGCCTGGATGATGGGATACTTGATCCCTACCAGGTCACTAAGTCTTGATTTAATCATGGATAACGTCCTCCTCGTATTGTTAAGTTAAGTCAGTTAAATATCTTCTATTTTTCTACGAAAATAAGGTTTCAGGATGCATATCCTCTCCACCCCTTCCCCTCCCCTCCAGGGGTGAGGAGGGATGAAGGTTCAGAAGAAAAAATAAAAAAAATTGCCCTGTTGAAATTATCAATATCTAAGAGACTGACTCTACAAATATCGGGTGAATTTTATTATGTCAAGAAAAAAAATAACTAATTTCTATGGATACTATTTTTTTTAACCTTCATGCTCCACAAGGGGTAGCACGAAGCATAAAAAGGCTTCGCAGGAGGCTATAGGCGATGGGTCAGGGGCAGAAAAAATAGTCAAACCTGTCCACAGCAGGCCTAATGAAACCTGAAAATCCCACAAATTCCTTTTTGAAAAAAATAGAGGGGTTTTGTAAGGCAGGGGTTAGGATTTATGGCGGAAGATAATCAAACCGTGTGAAAGGTCGTATAGGGAGACCCCTACGGTCACTCGGTCCCCTTCGATCACCCGGATTTTAAACCGCTTCATCGTGCCGCACAATTTAGCTGTAATAGTAACGCCATTTTCCAGGGTTATCATATAGTTTCCTCCCCCGGTGGCTTTTGAAACTTTGCCTTCGAATTTGGCCAGGTCGTCTTTAGACAAAAATTCCCACTCCTTTTTTGGTAAAAGATTATTGGACGGTAAGAATGTAAAAAGCCTGCTACCGGGTTAGCCGGTTAGCAGGCTAATAGCAGACTCTTAGATGATATCAATTGCAGGAACTACCAACGGCCGCGGCCCTGGGATCCCCCGCTCCGACCGCCGCCACCCCCTCGGCTTTTCCCTTTACCGCCGCCGCCTCCGCCTGGACCCCCACGGAAACCCCCTCCGCCTTCACGGGGGGCCTGGGGTCGGGCTTTGGATACCGTAAGCGTGCGTCCTTCGTACCCGCTGCCGTTTAGATTATTAATAGCCTCAGTAGCCTCTTGTTCACTGGCCATTTCTACGAACCCGAAGCCTTTGCTTAGACCGGTTTCCCGATCGGTGATCACTTTGGCGGATTCAACCGTTCCATAAGGGGTGAAAAGTTGGGCAAGGACTTCATCATTCACAGAATAAGGGAGACTACCGACATACAATTTACTGGGCATAGAACCTCCTTAAAGGTTAATACCCTTAAAGAGATCATGAGCCGTTGGGCCGAAAACTCTTTAAAGGCGGATATATTTTAGTTTCTTTTATACCATATTTTTTTTTATGGTACAACTATTTTATTAAAAACGTCTTCCGGGGCACATGAAGTATGAAAATAGGTTCAAGGTACGGGGTTCAAGGTTTTTCAGGCTTGCATCTTGCAACTTGAAACTTTATTTTCGTATTATCGGTTTCCTTTACGGCTCAAGGCCTCACGGTCCCCACCACTCATACCGGCAATGTACTTGACCAGCTTTTTCCTGGATTCGATGTCATATTGGGTAGTAATAGCGATCTGTTCCATAATCGGCGAGCCACCCCCATGGTAGGCCCCTATTCTGGCTACACCGCCGCTTCCTGAGCAGAGGGCATCGCCCAGGTACCGCCAGAACTGGGCCTGATCCTCTACCGGCATAACGGGGTTGCGCTTGGTGTATTTATTGAGCAGGTCTTTGATTTCCGGGTTCATAAAATCCTTCTCATGAGGGAAGGTGGCCACCACCCCTCCGGCGATATCGCAAAGGATCTCGGCCTCCCTGAATACCGCCTCACCCGACAGACAGCGGCCGACATTGCAGTAAATGGAATGGGGGATATAGGAACCCGGACCATAAGGAACAAAACCGATACCCGGCATGTAGACTTCCGGCTTGCCCAGGTCAGAAGCGGTGTATCCGGCGGCGTATCCCAACTCGGTGACCATGATGATCTCGGCCAGCTTTTCCCGGACATGGGAAGCCTTATGCACATTATTCACCTCGGCGGCCAGGGCCGCGGTCCCCAGAAGGATATCGCCCAGCCCCGGCTTGCAGCCCGAATAGGAATGGCGGTGGAACAGGGCAAAGAGCAGGGCCATGACTCCCCCGTGCTGCCATTCGCCGGCCAGAAAGACCCTTTCCCAGGGCACAAAGCAGTCCTCAAAAATCATATACGAATCGGTTGCGCCCTGGGAGAAGCCCCGCTTGAATTGCTGCCTATGCCTGAAGTTGCGGATGGTGACCACCTGTTTCAACCCGTCCCAGTCACCCGGGACGGCGAAGGCCGCGGCGTAGTCCTTGTCCTCGGGACGCAAAGCCCGGGTCGGTACCACCAATACCTCGTCGGCCACCGAAGCCTCCGAGATGTGCAGTTTGCAGCCGCTGACCACGATGCCGTCGTTCAACCTCTCCTTGATCCGGACATAGGCGTCGGGGTTGGGCTGGTCGGCCGGCCGAAGCAGCCGGTCGCCCTTGACGTCCGTCTGGGCGCAGCAGCCTACCAAATCCTCGGACTGGAAACGGGTCAGCCACTTCTTGAAGTTTTCATGATACCGGGTGGCCCCGTTGTTCTGCTGGTCGGCCTCATAGGAAACATTGTAAATGGCGTTGGTGGCATCGATTCCCATGCAGCGCTGGATGCAACCGCCCACCTTCTGGCAGAGCATGCGGGTCATGTCTTGTTTCTTGTGCAGGTCGTCGGTATTCTGGTGGATGTGGGTAAAGCGGCTGATCCGTTCCCCGGTTAGATGGGAGATGGCCGTGCATAGCTCCTGATTCTCCGGCTTGGCCGCCTCATCATAAGTGGTGCCGATGGTGTTAAGACAGTCCATCTGCAATTCGTCCGTGCGGTCGATCAACCGGCCGTCAAAATAAAGATTCCGTTTCATCCCGGCCAGACCTTCAAAATACTGTTCCCTGGTTCTCATTTTTTCATCTTCCTCCTTATAGTGATTCTAAGAATTTCCCATAATAAAAGGGGGCCTTGACAATCCTATCTATTGATTTTTTCGCCAGTAATCCCTTAACAAAGGGCTGGCAAAACGAAAACGGCGGGTTTCCTTCACCTTTTCGATATAGAAATCGTATTCCAGATAACTCAGGAGCAGATCGAATTCTTTTACCGAAACGATGGAGGGAGGGAAGGAGGAGCCATAGATCCTGTGCAGATCTTCCTTCTCAAGTCCCTTTTCTCCGGCCTTGGCAAGGGCTTTCAAAACCGCTTTGGCTCCGGGCTTCCGGTTTCCATAACACTTAAAATGGCGCTCAAAGGTATCAAAATATCTTCTCCCTTCCAGACCGGTGATTTTTTCATAGGCTTCTTGAAGGGCATGGATGGAAAAGCCGGGGTCTTTCTGGAAGAGGGAGACCACCATATTTTCCAAAATCTGGATGAAATAGGGAATTCCCGGCATAGCCATTTGGGTAAGATGCTGATGAATCCTGTCGGAGAGGATGATTTCCCGGCCGAGGAGCAGGCTCTCAAGGTAATCACGGATAGCGGTCCGGTCAAAATAATCTATTTTCATTTCCTTCAGATCGGAGAAATATTCCCGACCCAGGTTATTGTCCTTAATATGGACCCTGAGATTAATAGATCCGGAAAAGAGAAAAACGTCATGGCCCTGGAGGGAGTTCCTTACCTCCCTGAACCACTTGACAAAATCCGCGGTTTTATCCTGGGAACCGTCATGGCCCCCTTCCTCTTTACACAAGAAGGTATCGAGCATATAGGGCCATTCATCGAGGATAAAAAGACAGGGAGTTCGGACAGATCCTTCTATTTCCGAGGCCAATCGGTCTACGAATTCTTCAGGGCCGGCCACGCCTTCCAGATCGATCATGACCGGGCGAAAGCGGTGCAAGGAGGCCATCCCTTCTATCCGTTTTAGGATGCTCGTTTTGCCAAACCGCCTCGGGCCATATAAATATATCGATTCCTTCCTGGAAAGGTGCTTCCATATTCTGGCAATGACCCTCTCGCGATCAAAGAAGTCCGAGCCGGTGGCTACGGCAGTAAGGGGGTTCGCAGGAAAGAAGTCCCCATCTTTTTCAATAACATTGACCACACCACTCAAAAAGAGGGATTCCTTAAACATCTTTTCCCCCTGATCGTAAAAGGCAGTAATAGGGATGCGGTAGATCCGGTAATCGATGGTCCTGGAAAGATCTTGCTCAACCAGAGAAAAATCCTCTATCGCGTCAGCCCGGAGTTCTGCCTTCTTTACAAAAAATGTAGGCAGTCGGAGATCCCGTATGCCCTTGATAACCGCTTTATAAGCTCCCGGCGGTTCCGCACCGGTGATATATAAAAAAAGATATTCTTCCCTTTGGGTGGCCTTGTTCCGGATTTTGACCAGGTGCCCGGCCCGGCTGATCCTATTCATGGTGGCTCTCCTTCATGATATGGGTGATTTCTTCCAACAACTCATCGAAGATGGTATCGGTCACAAAGAGCAGCTCACTCATGGCCGCCACCCGGTTCCTGAGGTGCTCCGGAATAAGGTCTCCCTTCCCGATGCGGACATATTCGTAAATGAGGTGATGGTCCTTTTTGTCCCAGGCATGCTGAAGCTGGGTCATGAGTTGGATCTCGAATAAAAACCGTACCCCCATTTCCTTGAAAACGATGGTGTATTCGATTGCCCGATGGCCGGCCCGGCTTCCCGGATAGTGGATGGCAATGTGATCTTCCCGGCTGTCAGCCTGAAGCCTTGGATCGTTTGCTATGAAGGTTTTTAGCTTTTCATCGATAAAGCGGAGGTCTTTCAAGTAATTGCAAACCATTCGGAAGCGGACAATATCGGGGAGGGTTTGGAGGAATTTCCGGGGATGATGCTTGAGGGGCGGAATTTTTCGGCGTTTCTCTTTCGGGGCCTTTTCCCATTCCAGATAGTCCAGCCAGGATTTCAAAACCTTTTCGGCAACCCGTGCCGGACTCTTCAAAAGGGTGCTTCCGCCCACCCCCGAATGACCGGACGGAGGCGGCTCAATCCGGGCCACAAAGCGCTCTCTTTGTCCTGTTAGAGATTCCCTGGCCCATCCTTCCAACTCTCTTTCGAAGGATAACTTAAGTTCCTGGGCAGGAATATCGAGATCCCGGAGTTGTTTGCCGATGAACTCTTCATAATCCTTCCTGCTCGGAAAACCCCATTTTTTGAGCCATGTTTTTTCAGGGTCAGACGCCACCTTCAAGCCCCCTTGGATAAAGAATGCCTACTGGGCGATAGGGTCAGGAAATAGAATAACAAAAACCCAGGCCCTTTCCCACTTATTTTTAATTAATTTTCTCGAAATGAATTGTTATGTAAGCGTATTTCTATTTTTGTAACTGTTTTTCTTGTGGAATACTCGCTCGATGCAGACGGCCGCCTGACCGTTCATAATGATACGGCTCTATGGTACCGCTATATCGATATGACGACCCAGGCGGAGGCGCTTTTTCGTTTTATCGATCTGACCATCGATACAAGAAATCTTGAGTCAATATATTCGATCGCTCAAACATTTTTATATTTTAAATTTCATAAACCTACAAAGTTTTGCGATGATTCCTTTGATTTCTCCAAAGATTTCATTTTCGCAAGCCCACGGGAAATGGACTCGGATTAGGAGTTTCGAACCGTGACAATTTCTTTATTTTCTGCCGATTGCTTATCCAGAATATTCATGCTGGAGTAGCTTCCAAAACATACTCATGGGCAGTATATTCCGGAGCATGTTCCATAAATGCCTTGCTGGCCAAGGTAACAGCCTCGGCAATAGCCTCATGGCTAATGCAGCCGCGCCATTCCTGAACAATGGCTTCCCACGACATCCCTTCGGAAACCTGCTCCAAGACATGAGAAACCATAATGCGTGTTCCACGAAATGTAGGCTTTCCATGACAAATTTCCGGATCGGTTACAATATAACGCCCGATAAATCGCGGTTTTTCCTTTTTCTGCATAACACATCTTCCCAAAGAGATATTGGACAATACCCTATTTTTTTAATATTTTTAGCCAAATAAGTCAATTTAAAATTTTCTATTTCAATTTCGACTGGGGAGTCTGCGACGGGGCGGATTTCAGACCCGCGACCTTTGTGGCCATCGTCGGCGCCCTGCCCCCGGGGGCTAATTTTTCTATCTGTGGTGTGGGCCTGGAAAACTGGCCGGCCATTACCCAATCCCATTTGAATTGCAAAATATTACCGTAATGTAGTATAATGTAATCGATATTCAGGAAAGCCTCTATAGGCCCGATCAGATCCTTAACCTGGATGGGATCCTGATGGCCACCGCCGAAAAGGCCTTGCTGGACACCATCTACCTGGGTCACGTAATACCGCTGGAGGGGGAATTGGAACTGGAGGGTTTGGATCCCAACCGAATTCGATTGCTGGCTTCCTTTTTCCCGCCGAGTGTTGCCAGAAGGATAGAAAAACTGGATTTACAAAGGACGTAACGGGGATGGATATTTTTTCGGAGGCAAGGCTTTTTTGATAATAAAAGCTTATGATCCTTTACAGAGGCACCCAATCCAAAGTAATAATTTCAATCCAATGGAGGGCACCTTCATCCCCTGGTTTGAAGCCCCCTTTCCGGGAATGAGGCTTGTTCATCAAAAAATTTAGTCCTCAAGCGAATCCCGCTGAAGAGCTGGGCGGTCGTCATCGGCCGCCCCGGTATTGTCCGGTGGTTGCTGAGTAGTGAAAGGTAACTAAGGGTTCCAAGGCAACCCCACGGTTATCGGTACTCTCTGGTTTATATTCTTAATGGCCGCCGGGTGATCGGTTACGACAATAGAGAAAGAAAAGGAGGCGGCACCGTGCAAAAAATAAAGAGGAAAATCCTATGATTTATGGAGCCACTAATAACCCGCTTCGACCCTTACCAGACGAAATCAAGGCCATTGCGGCCCTGGGTTTCGATTACCTTGAACTCTGCCTGGACCCGCCTAACGCTCTGCCCGAGGAGCTTCAAGGCAGGGTGGCTGAAATCAGGTCTGTCTTAACCAGTGAAGGCCTTGGACTGCCTGTGGTCCATCTCCCGACTTTCATTTTTCTTGCCGATATCTATCCCTCAATCCGTGAGGCTTCCGTGACCGAGGTATTTAAGGCTTTGGATTTAACAGCGGAAATCGGAGCAGAAAAAGCAGTCCTCCATCCGGGATATCTGACCGGCCTGATGCCTTTGACACCTGATATCGGCAGGAAATACGCAGGTGAGTCCCTGGGTAAAATTCTCGAAAAGGCCACCAGGCTTGGCATAACGATCTGTCTTGAGAATATGTTTCCGCGAGCGGGCCATATGGTTCGCCCTGAAGAATTCAAAGAAGTTCTCCGCCAGAATCCCGGATTGATGATGACCCTCGACCTGGCCCATGCCAATATCCGTTCTCCCAAAGGCCAGGCCGCGGCCTTTGTCAAAATGGCTCAGGGACGGATCGGGCATGTGCACATAGGGGACAATAACGGCCAGGAAGATGAACATCTGCCCCTGGGCGCGGGACGGGTGGAGGTGTCTGCAGGATTAAGAGCAATTAAAGGCTCCGGCTACGATCGTACGATGACCATTGAGGTCTTCTCGCTCGATCGGGACTACCTGGCTATGTCATTAAAGAAGGTAAGGACTATCTGGGATCACACCCAGCCATGAACACGGGGGGGTGCATTTCATTTATGACTTTCTTTTTAAGATTAATAAAGCAGGGATCGCCCATTAATTGAACCGCGGAACATTCAAATTGTCAAAAGGAGAAATAGATGAAGGTTGAACTGAAAGAACTTGAAGCGCTTACCACAAAAGCCATTAAAAAGTACGGGTATAACGACAGGGAGACGACCACCATACGGGAGATGCTGCTGTATGCCCAGTTGAGGGGCAACAATCAGGGCGTGGTTAAGCTCATCGGCAAAGGCATCCCCAAAGATCCGAAGGCCGGGGACGTAGTGATTGAAAAGGAAACCGCCCTGTCGGCCAAAATAAACGGAAACCAGAACCAGGCCATGGTTGTGGTCAAGAAGGCCCTGGACGTGGTCCTGGAAAAGGTTAAGACCTGCGGGGTAGGGATCGCCGGAACCTTTAACACCTCCACCTCTTCCGGCGCCATCGGCTACGTGGCCGCAGAAATCGCCAGGCAGGGTCTGGTTGGGATGGTCTTTGCCAGCTCCCCGCCGCGAGTGGCCACGGCCGGTTCCTTTCAGCAGATTTTTGGAACGAATCCTCTGGCCGTCGGGATTCCCGCAAAGCCCGACCCGATTATTCTGGACATGTCCACCGCCGCCATGGCCTTTTACGGGCTCGTTGAGGCCCAGACGGCCGGCAAACCCATTCCCGGTGATGTGGCCTATGATCCATCAGGCCGGCCTACCACCGATCCGGCCCAGGCGATCAAAGGGGCGATACGATCCTTTGACCGGGGTTATAAGGGGGCCGGGCTGGCCCTGATTATAGAAATCCTGGCCGGGCCGCTGGTTTGCGCAGCCTGTGCCGGGGTCGGCGACCCCGCCAAGAACTGGGGACATCTCGTGCTGGTCATTGATCCCAATCTCTTCGGTGACCGGGATGAATTCATTCGTAATGTGACCGCACTGATCGAAAAAATCAAAGCCACGAAAAAGCTTCCGGGCATCGAAGAAATCTTCGTGCCCGGAGAAAGAGGCAACCGCCAGGCGGCCGAGATCCGGGGCTCCGGAATGATCGAGGTCGAGGACAATCTTATAGAGGAATTGAGAAAGGTGGCCGGCTGAATTGGCCGGCAGAATATCAGGTTTTATCAACAGGGATGCTGCCCAATTCCTGGGCAAGAGTTCATTTAAAACAGGAGGGAAAAATGAGAAATTACCTGTGGGCCATCACGATCTTTATGAGTCTGTTTGCAGTCCAGCCGTCAGGAGCGGATCAAACCTCCTCAATCGAATTCTATGGTTCCGGAAAAATCCTGCCTAAAAATCTTCCGGTCTCCGAAGCGGTTCGACACGGGAATACGCTCTTCCTTTCGGCACAAATCGGAAACCTGCCAGGTACCTTTAAACTGGTGCCTGGTGGAGTGAAAGAAGAAGCAAAGCAGGCCATGAAAAATATTAAAACCTTAGTCGAGACTCACGGCTACTCCATGCAGGATCTGGTGAAGTGCACGGTGGTCCTGGCCGATATGTCGGAATGGACAGCATTCAACGAGGTTTACAAATCCTTCTTTACGGACAAATACCCGGCCCGGAGCGCTCTGGGTGTCAGCGGCCTGATCTTGGGAGCACGTGTACAGATTGAATGCCTCGCTGCCAAAGAAAAGTGATAGGGCCTACTGTCTGCACGACCGTCACCTTGTCCACGGCCGTCGGTCGTCGAAACAGGATTAACTACCAGGGGTTTGTGATTGAATACAGCCGTATTCAGGAATGCCTCTATTTGCCCGATCAAATCCTTAATCTGGATGGGGTCCTGATGGCCACCGCCGAAAAGGCCTTGTTCGACACCATCTACCTGCGCCGTGGGTTGCCGCAAAGGGGGGAATTGGAACTGGATGGTCTGGATCACAACCGCATTCGTTCACTGGCTTCCTTTTTCCCGCCGAGTGTTGCCAGAAGGATAGAAAAACTGGATTTACAAAGGGCGTAACAAGGATGGATATTTTTTAAAATTTCTGTTGACTTTTTCCGCCTTTGCCAATATTTTCGGAAAGTAATATGACTGATTAGTCAGTCAAGATGATTCTTCGAAAAAAAAGTTTCACGGAAAGATCTTTGTTTTAATGACGGAGGTGAAAACCATGGGAAGGAAGGTCATTGTAACTTGTGCGCTGGTCGGATCGGCGACGCGCAAAAATCAAAACCCAAACACGCCTTATACCCCGAAAGAATTAGCCGAGGCCGCCCATCTGGCCTATAAGGCCGGGGCGGCCATGGTCCATGTCCATGCCGTGGAAGACGACGGGACCAATTCCACCCGGATCGAGCGCATCAAGGAAAGCCATGATGCCATCAAGGAGAGGACCCCGGAGCTGATTGTCAACATGACCTCGGCCTTGGGCATGGGGGCCACTCCAGAGCAAAGGATTGCCCAGGTCGAAGCCGTGCGGCCGGAAATGGCCTCGCTTAATATGGGAACCATGAACTTTGCCGCCGTGAACCGGAAGACCGGCGAGGTCATCGTGGACTACACTTTTGACAATACCTTTTTTACCATCTCCAATCTGGCCAAGACCATGAAGGAAATCGGGACCAAACCGGAACTGGAGGTCTATTCATCGGCCGGCGTTGATAATTATTATTTCCTCTCCCCGAGCGGAATTTTCACCGATCCGGTCGATTTCAATTTCGTCTGGGGCGTCTGCGGCGGGGCCGCCTTCCGGCCGGCGACTTTTGTGGCTATGGTCGGTGCTTTGCCTCCGGGGGCTAATTTTTCAACCTGCGGTGTGGGCATCGAGGAATGGCCGGCCATTACCCAGTCCATCCTCTGTGGCGGCCATGTAAGGGTCGGTCTGGAAGATAATATCCGGATGCCCAACGGGGAGTTGGCTAAGGGCAATTTTGAACTGGTTGAAAATGCCGTCCGGATTATCGAGGCCCTCGGCTGCCAACCGGCCACGCCGGACGAGGCCAGAAAGATTTTCGGATTACCGTGAAGTAAGAAGATCTTGCCCGATAATTTTTAACCAGGGGGGATCATCAATGGTTATAGTTCAAGTAAAATCAAATAAATATATCAAACATTAAGATTTATTTCCATTAGGACCCACCTCTTATAACCTCGCGTTTCCACGGACAAACAAGTTCAGAAAGACCTTTTCTGCCCGGCCCAAATCGAAGCCACGCGAGAATTTTGCCAAAAAAGGGCTGAAAAGTTCTCGGCCCCTTTACTGACAAAGGCGAATCGGCCAAGACCTCCAACCCGCCTGAACTTAAAAAGCTTATTTAAATTAGATAATTACAGGCTTTAGAAGAAGGCGCTTTTTTTCGTCATACTCTCTGATGAAGTCGATTACACCCTTAATAAAATCATTTTCTTCATTACTCATTTCTTCAACGGCGAATTCCATGCCTTTTATATATTCCGTAGACACATCGCCAAGATCACCTTTTTCCGCTTCAGTTTTCATTTCGTTCAATACTTCTTTGGCCAAATCAAGATTAAATTTTGTCATACCTTTTCCTTAATTCGAATAGAGAAATTATATCCTTAAATCCAAACAAAAACTTATTATTACTTAAACAGCCGCTGGCAAAAATAACGATAAGCGGATTTCTTTTTAGCGTGTCCTAAAGCAAATGTCAAGGTATGTCCTTGAGAATTATGAATTTGATTTACGAATATATTATTTCTATATGGGAAAGGGGAATATGACTCTTCCCTTGGTCAGACGTCTCTTGGTTTCAGGAGGGGCAACGGCTCCCACGTGACGAAAGGGGCTACCCGACGTTTGAACCGGCCCAGATCATCGTAGTACATGACGTCGAACACGTCTTCATTCTTTCCGAAATGCTGGTTGGCCCTGTGCCGGGAGATGTAAGACGGAATGATTCCGATGTTGTCCTGAGCCAGAAGCCGTTTGCGAACGCCCTCTGGGTTGGCGATGGAAATAGGGAGCTTGGCCTCGTGGATCGCCAGGAACATGCGCATCGTCTCCACCATTCTGCCGATTGATTCGCCCCGCAGCTCAACCTTGAAACCCTCTTTCCGGTACAAGGACGGGCGCGAAACCGTAAGGTCTATGTGTGTTGTGTTGCCCCCACGCTTGATCTCCCACGGGTGTCCACCCCCTCCTCTTTTGGGATGGGTCCCGTCGATCCAATCGGCAAACTCCTGCTCGGAGGCCGGATCTAAGTCCAGAAGCCCTTCATGCCGGCCGTCGGCATATCGGGCATACATTTCTCGACCAGGCAGAGATTCGTCGATGGTCTCCTCTTTGCGCTTTCCGGCTGAATAAGCAATCCGGCAATACTTGAAGTAATCTGCCGCCATCAGGGACGCGACTTCCGTGTTCTCCGTCCTGAGGAAAAAACCCTCTTCGACCAGACGCACCAGCTTCCAGGTCCTGGCCTTGCCCAGTTCCTTGTCCAGCCGGTAGACATCAGGGAGAGAGGCGCGTATAAGAGCATTGGGGGCGACACCGTATCGATGACGTAACGGGTACTCGACCCGAACCCGTTTGTTGGCCTTTATCCAGTCTTTCCGGACAACTTTCAGCCAGTTGCGCGCGGAGGTAATCAAGGGTTCCCAGGCCGTGGCCAGTTGATCATGGTTTTCAACGCCGTAATGGGAAGAGGCTCTCCTGGAGTCTATGGCTCGAACGCCCTTATTCGGTTCAACTTCCAGACTGCCACTATCACCGTCGACATGAGTGAGGTAGAAGGTATCCTTGTACTTGTTGACGTGGAGGTGATTCCACTTTTCCCTTTGATCCGGAAAGAGGATATTCCAAACGCGGTCCGACACGGACAACTCGTAGGCGAAATCACCCAGATCCTTCAAGAAGGCAAAAATTGAGGATGCCAGATCCATTTTATCCGGACACCTTTTTAAGCAGCCAGGCCATTCGTTGTCCAAGAGTTTTAACCATCTGAATCCCTTCTTCGTCTTTTTCCACTTCCCCTATATTCCTACCGATCCCGATACCTCTCCCCACAATGATCATTTGCCCGGCAAGATAAAAGTGATTCATGGAATCGAGAGTGTGTATACCCCCGGTACGACGTAAGGCTACTACAGAAGCCCCCACTTTATTTTTATACAGGCCTCCATTGGCCAGAGAAACAAAACCAGCCCGATCAATAAGGGCTTTCATCTCGGCCGTAACGTCGGCAAAATAAACAGGCGAACCCAGGATTATCCCATCTGCCATAATCATTTTTTCGATGCATTCATTGGCAAAGTCGTCTTTGACCGAACAGCGCCGGTCCTTATTTTCAAAACACTTATAACAGGCAATACAACCATGAATTTTCTTCCCGGACAACTGGACCAATTCCGTTTCCAGCCCTTCTTTTTCAAGTTCACGAAAGACATAGTTGATGAGGATGGTGGTATTGCCATCTTTCCTGGGGCTGCCATTAAAAGCCAAAACTTTCATGTTTTTTCCGTCCTTTCAGATTTTGAAATAAAACATCAAATGAATTCCGGATAATTCCAAAAGATTCCTCGTCCTCGTAATCCATTCTAAATGATAAATATTATCTTGACAAATTATTTTTGGTTCATCTCCAAAAGAGTTGGGGACGATCGAAGGATTTATGAGGCAAGTATTCGAGGAGGGCTCGGGCGGGTGGGATGTTTTCCCCCTGCGGCCCTGCCGCAGGGGGAAAATAAGGAATCCGTGGAATCCGTGAAATCCGTGCCAAAAATTCTTACTTCATCGTTACAGCGGCAAACAGTTTTTGCTCGCCCCTCAGAATAAAAAACAGGACGGTATCCTGGTCCTTGACCTTTTCGATCTTTTGAACAAAATCATCGGCATTCCTGACTGGTTTCCGGTTGACCTCCTGGATGACATCTCCTTGCCGCAGGCCGGCCTCAGCGGCCGGGCTGCCGGGTTCCACCTGGGTAACCACCACCCCGCCAGCTTTCTTCAAACCGAGCCCCTGGGCGATTTCAGGGGTCAGGTCCTGGACGGCCAGGCCCAGGGATTTATGGGAAGAAGGGCTCATGGCCTTTTCGGCCTTTTCCTCCAACTCCCCTACCTTCAAGGAACGCTCCACGACTTTCCCTTCCCGTGCAAGTTTCATCATAACCGTTTTACCCACCGGGGTTCCGGCCACGATCCGGGGCAGTTCTTTGGAATCGGCCACCGGCTGGCCGTCAAATTCCAGGATAATATCTCCCTGCTGGAGGCCGGCCTTTTCAGCCGGGCTGTCTGGTCCAACCTGGGCAATCAGGGCACCCTTGTTTTCCTTAAGACCGAACGACTTGGCCAGTTCCGGGGTCACCTCCTGGATGGATACACCCAGCCAGCCCCGGGTTACCCGGCCCTTGTCTTTAAGTTGACCGGCGATCTCTTTGGCCATATTGATCGGGATGGCAAATCCGATCCCCTGGCCTTGGGCCATAATGGCCGTGTTGATACCCACCACTTCCCCCTTCAGGTTGATCAGGGGGCCGCCGCTGTTGCCGGGGTTGATGGAGGCGTCCGTCTGAATAAAGTTGTCATAAGGCCCGGAGCCGATCACCCGGCCCTTGGCACTGACGATACCGGCGGTGACGGTCTGTTCCAAACCGAAAGGACTCCCCACGGCAACTACCCAGTTCCCGACCTTCATCTCTTCCGAGTTCCCCAGTTTGAGGGGGTGAAGACCTGTAGCCCCTTCAATCTTGATGAGGGCCAGGTCGGTCTTGGGGTCCCGCCCGATAACCTTTCCCTTATACTCCTGGCCGTTGCTGAGCTTCACCTTGATCTGGTCGGCCTCTTCAATCACATGGTTATTGGTCAGGATATAGCCGTCCGGGCTTATGACAAAACCGGACCCGACACCCCGCTGCGCAAAACCTTTAGGAGGATTCCCCGGAGAAGGGGGTCCGAAGAAATCCCCAAAGGGATCCTTGCTCCCAAAAGGGAACCCGTGAAAGTCATGAAATCCCATCCCGACGTTTTTTATTTTCTTGACAACCTGGAGGTTGACCACGCCTGGACGGACCTTTTCGGCCAGTTCGCTGAAGTTTGCCGGGACCATGGGGGGCTGGGTCAGGGCGGCCCCGGAAGAAACTGCGGCATTGGGATGTTTAACGGCCAGGGAGACCCCCAACCCGGCACCGGTCAAGGCCCCGATCATAACCAGGGCGATGAAAATTTGCTTGAATCTTTTTTTCTGTTCCATATCTTTCCTCCCTAATTGATGGTGGATGTTCAACGGCATCCTGGTTTATTCCTGGTTTATTACAGTTGAATGATAAACCAGGAAGCTGACCGGAAGCTGACCGGAAGATTACCAATTGGTAATGTTGGGGGGGTTATCAGGTTTGACGGATCATAAAAAGTCAAAAAGAGCCCATTCCCGTCATTCCCGTGGAAACGGGAATCCAATGTTTTAATCAGTGCGAATATTCTGGATTCCCGCCTACGAGGGAATGACGAGTTTTAAATAGTCTTCAGGCTCGAAGATGATGGGACTTGGGCAGGGTGACAGTGAAGGTGCTGCCCTGGTTCAGGAGGCTGGCGGCCAGGATGTCTCCGCCGTGGGCCCGGGCAATGGCCCTGGCCAGGCTCAGGCCCAATCCGATGCCTTCCTGGGACCGGCTCTGGTCGCAGCGATAGAACCGCTCAAATATGCGGGGAAGTTCTTCCTGGGAAATACCGATCCCGGTGTCCTGGACCATGACTTCCAGGTCTTTTTCCCTTTCCTTAAGGGAAACGGTGACCAGGCCTCCCGGCAGGGTATATTTAATGGCATTATCCAGAAGATTGGAAAGCAGGCGCTGGATCATCCGGGTATCACCCTGCAAACGGCTTTCTTCCGGCATCTCGCAGTCCAACCGCATCCCTTTATCTTCCGCCGTGGGCCTGAACAATTCGCAGGCTTCCCGCACCAGGGCGGTCAAATCGATCTCTTCTACTGAAAAGGTGTTCATACCTGATTCGGTCTTGGAGATGAGCAGCATGGTATTGATCATATCCAGAAGACGGTCGCATTCCTCGATGGTGCCGGCGGCCATGGCTTCATATTCGTTCAAAGATCTGGCCGTGGTCAGGGTGACTTCGGCGTGTCCGCGAATACGGGTCAGGGGGCTTCTCAAATCATGGGCGATATGGTCGTTCATTTCTTTGATTTCGGTCAGCAGGATCTGGATGCGGTCGAGCATCTGATTGAAGGTCAGGGCCAGTTGATCGATTTCATCCCCCCGGCCTTTCACCGGGACCCGTTCTTCCAGGGTGCCTTCGGAGATCTTGCGGGCCGTCCGGGTCACGGCTTCCACCCCGGAAACGGCCTGCCGGGCCATGAACCAGCCCAGACCGGCGGCCACCAGGATGAGGAAGGTCATGGTGATGATAAAGATCCCTTTAAAGGCGGCCAGAAAGCGGGAATAGCTCTCCATGGCCTGACCAACTTGCAAGATGATGCTGGGGCTGATCATGGCATAGAGGATACGGACCTTTTCCGGGTGATCGGGGATAGTAATGGTTTCAAAGACGGGGGTTCGGGCTTGCAGCATTTCCCGGATAGCCCCTTCGGTAATATAGATATTTTTCCAGTAGGCCATGTTGGATGAGGAAAAGACCTGTCCATTCAGGGAGAGGAAACGAAAAAAGACCTTTTTCTCGCCGGCGGCCTGGGCCTCCACGAAGGCCACCCTTTTAACAGCCTCCACCCCCTCGGCGGAAAGCAGGGTAGAGAATCGGTTGACCTGTCCTGAAAGCTCCCGGTCGGTCTGTCCCTGCATAAAGGAAGTGATGAGCATATAGAACAAGAGAAAAGCCACACAAGAGGAAAGGGTAAAGATCCCGGCATACCAGAGGGTCAGACGAAAGGCCAGGGTCTGGCCAAGATTAATCGGTTTCTTTAAGGACATAGCCCACTCCCCGGAGGGTATGGATCAGTTTCCGTTCAAAATCCCGATCGATCTTATCCCGCAGCCGGCAGATCCGGGCTTCGACCACATTGGTCCGGGGATCGAAGTTGTAGTTCCAGACATGCTCCATAATCATGGTTTTGGAAACCACCCGGCCGGCACTGCGCATCAGATATTCCAGCAGGGAAAACTCAATCGGTTGGAGGTCGATCTTTTTTCCCCCCCGGCTGACCTCCCGGGTCAGAAGATTGATCGATAAATCGCCGGCGGTCAGCCGGGTGGGTTCGGAAACCCCGCTGGCCCGGCGGATCAGGGCCTGCACCCTGGCCAGAAGTTCGGAGAAGGCGAAAGGTTTGGTGAGATAGTCATCACTTCCGATCTGCAGGCCCTTGACCCGGTCGTCAATAGAACCCCTGGCGCTCAGGATGATGACCGGTGTCCGCACTTTCTCTTTCCGCATCGTTTCAATGAGGGATAACCCATCCCGTTTGGGGAGCATAATGTCGATGATGGCCGTATCGTAGGGTTCGGTCAAGGCCCTATCCAGACCGGTTTCTCCGTCTATGGCATGATCCACGGCATAGCCGGCGGCTTTCAATCCCTTTATGATGAAAGAGGCGATTTTGACATCATCCTCAACCACTAAAATACGCATATTCATACCCCGATGAATTGGTTAGGACCGGTCTGGATTCCCGCCTGCCCGGGAATGACGAAAAAGGTTTTTTTTCATTGACAAGTATACTAATTTTATTTAGAAATTTCAATAAGATTTGGAGTCGACGGTCAGAAGTTAGGGTAAATTGTCTCCATCTGGAAACTAAATTCTCTGTGTTGTCAGGTAAAAAGGAGGCGACATGTTCATTGGTCATTATGGTGTTGGTCTGATCCTTAAAAAAAAGGCCCCGGATGTTCCCTTATGGCTCCTCTTTGCTTCCGTACAATTTGTCGATATCCTGGCCTTTGTCCTGGTTATCCTGGGCATAGAAGGGATACAATATCAACCCCATGCCAACCCCTTCCTGAGAACGCATATCGAATATCTTCCCTATTCCCATTCCTTGTTTACCAATATCCTCTGGGCCGCGATCGTCTTTTTCATCTTTTGGAAATGGAAGAATAGAAGCTGGGGCTTCATCCTGGCCTTGGGCATTATTTCCCACTGGTTATTGGACCTCATGGTCCATACCCCGGACCTGCCACTCTTTTTCAATCTATACAAGGTGGGGCTGGGCCTTTGGGTTTTCCCGAGGGCCTCTTTCATAATCGAGGTTTTTATGGTTCTGGGGGGTGCTTTTTATCTTTATCGGACCTCCCACTGGTCTCTAAGGGCCTTCCTGTTAATCGGACTCATCCTCTTCAGTTATTATCAGATGCTTTTTACCCCGGAACCTGCATTTATTCGGACCAATATGCCCCTCAGGGCTTTGATTGTTCTGGTGAGCTACCTGGTTTTCATCACTTTGGCCTTCTGGAGTGAAAGGGGAAAAAAGTACTTGACAGAGAATGGATAATCCAATAGCTTATTTTAAACCTGCAAACATAAAAAATATCATAAAAACAATAAGTTAATTTATAGCAAGGAGCAAGAGGCGATGGCCCTGAAAACAGGCAAGGAATACCTTGATTCGCTCAAGACCCTTGGGCTGGAGGCCCATATCCTGGGCCGAAAAACCGGAAATCTGTCCGATCACGGCCTGGTGGAACCCTCCAGGCGGGCCGTGGCCTTCACTTATGATTGCGCCCATGACCCGGAAACCCAGGAGTTGTTCTGCGTCGAGTCCGCCTTATGTAACGATACCGTGAACCGCTTCACCCACCTCCATCAGAGCACCGAAGATCTGGTCAACAAGGTTAAAATGCAGCGTTATTGCGGCCTTCGAACCGGTTGTTGCTTTCAGCGCTGCGTGGGGCTCGATGCGGCCAATGCCATCTACAGCACCACCTTTGAATGCGACCGGAAGCATGGGACGGATTATCACCAGCGGTTTAAGGACTATTGGAAATGGATTCAGCAGCAGGACCTGCTGGTCGACGGGGCCATGACCGATCCCAAAGGGGATCGGGGGAAACGCCCTAAGGACCAAAGGGATCCGGATCTGTACCTGCGGGTCAAGGAACGCACACCGGATGGGGTGGTGATCAACGGGGCAAAATTGCATCAAACCGGCATGCTCAATTCCCACGAGATACTGGTCATGCCGACCCTGACGCTCAGGGCCGGCGAGGAAGACTGGGCCGTCTGCTGCGCCGTTCCGACCAATGCCAAGGGTATCCGTCACATCTACGGCCGCCAGACCAGTGACACCCGGAAGCTGGAAAAATTCCTTACCGATGTGGGCAACATCACCTTCGGCGGCCAGGAGGTGATGACCGTCTTTGAAGATGTTTTTGTACCGAAGGAGCGGATTTTTCTAAACGGGGAAACGGATTTTTCCGGGGTCCTGGTGGAGCGCTTCGCCTCTTATCACCGGCAAAGCTACGGCGGCTGCAAGGTCGGGGTGGGCGATGTCCTTATCGGGGCCGCGGCCCTGATGGCCCGCATGAACGGCGTGGCCGAGGCCGGTCCGATCAAAGATAAAATCGTTGAGATGATCCACTTGAATGAAACGATCTATTCCTGCGGGATAGCCTGTTCCGCCACCGGAGCCAAGACCCCGGCCGGCAATTTTCAGGTGAATTTACTTTTGGCCAACGTCTGCAAACTCAATGTCACCCGTTTTCCCTATGAGCTGGCCAGGCTGGCTACCGACATCGCCGGCGGGCTCCTGGGAACCATGCCGTCGGCCGATGATTTTGAGGACCCCGTCACCGGTCCCTATATCAGGAAATATCTGGCCGCCTCTCCGGAGACCCAGGTCATAGACCGTATGAAGGTGCTCCGTCTGATAGAAAATCTGGTGGCCGGGGCCGGGGCGGTGGGCTACCTGATCGAGTCCATGCACGGAGCCGGGCCCCCGGCCGCCCAAAGGATCATGATCAGCCGCCAGGCCGATCTGGAAGGCAAGATCGGACGGGTTAAAAATTTGTTGGGAATAGGATGAAATTCTGGACCCGCTTTAGACATTTTGTCTGACAGGATTAACAGGATCTACATGTTCTTTGCTCAGGCTCAAAGGGACCCTGAGCAATTTTGATCCACTTCTGCTGAAAGTAAGGCTTCTGTCCGAAGGACGATTCGGTTTGTGCCTTTCTTCCGGATAGGCACAAAGGTCCAGGTAATCCTGTAAGTTCTGTCTAAGGAAAGTTTTCGAATTTAAAAAAGCTAAACAGATACAAATTCTGAAAGTAAGGAGTATTTCATGGCAGAAAAGGTCTATCAACCCGGAGAAAATTATCAGTACCCATTGATTATCAAAAAATTACTGAACACCCCCTTGATCTATTCGCCGGAACGGGAAATTGTCTATGCCGACAAGAGCCGTTACAACTATACCACCTTGAATGAGCGAATCCACCGGCTGGCAGGCGGTCTCGAGCGGCTGGGCATCAAAGCCGGAGATACGGTGGCGGTAATGGACTATGACAGTCACCGCTATCTGGAATGCTTCTTTGCCATACCGATGATGGGAGCGGTGTTGCAGACGGTGAACTGGCGGTTATCGGCCGAGCAGATCATCTATACCATCAACCACGCCGAAGCCAAAACGATTATTATCAATGCCGGCTTTTTACCGATCCTGGAAAATATCCGGAAGGACCTGAAACGGGTCGAAGCGGTAGTGGTGATCGTTGAGGACTGCCCCGTCCCGGACACCAAAATGGCCCTTACCGCCGAATTCGAGGAAGTCCTCCGATCGGGCTCTTTCCCCTATCCTTTCCCGGATCTGGATGAAAACACCAAAGCCACCACTTTTTATACCACCGGAACGACCGGCAATCCCAAAGGGGTTTATTTCACCCACCGCCAATTGGTGCTCCACACCTTCTCGGTTTCGGTGATGATCGGGAGTTTTCAACCGGTCGGGTGGTTCAGATCCGATGACGTCTATATGCCCATCACCCCCATGTTTCATGTCCATGCCTGGGGTTATCCCTATGTGTCTACGCTACTGGGTGCCAAACAGGTCTACCCGGGCCAGTATGAACCGGAAAAGCTGTTACGGTTGATCGAAAAAGAAAAGGTCACCTTTTCGCATTGCGTGCCGACGATTTTGCAGATGCTCTTAAATTGTCCGGCAGCCGACCTGGTGGATCTGTCACACTGGAAGGTGATTGTCGGCGGCGCCCCTTTGCCCAAAGGGTTGGCCAGGGCCGCCCAGGATCGCGGTATTGCCATTCAGGCCGGTTACGGCATGTCGGAAACCTGTCCGGTCATGTCCGCGGCCATTCCCAAAGAATGCATGTTGGATTGGCCGGAGGATCAATTGCTGGACATCATCACCAAAACCGGAAAACCCATACCGCTGGCCGAAGTGGAAGTGGTGGATGACGAAGACCACATCTTACCCCATGACGGGGTTTCCCAGGGCGAAGTGGTCATGCGATCCCCCTGGCTGACCCAGAGCTATTTTAAAGAGCCGGATAAAACCAAAGACCTGTGGCGCAATGGATGGCTCCACAGCGGCGATATGGGTGCAATTGATGAGAACGGCTATTTGAAAATTACCGATCGCATTAAAGATGTTATTAAAAGCGGCGGAGAGTGGATATCTTCCCTGGATCTGGAAAACGCCTTGAGCCAGCATGAGGCCGTCCTGGAATCGGCGGCCGTGGGTATTCCGGACCCCAAGTGGAGTGAAAGGCCCCTGATGGTGGTCACCCTGAAACCGGAATATCAGGACAAGGTCAGCGAAGAGGAATTGAAACAGTTTATGAAAAAATTTGCCGACGAAGGGAAATTACCGAAATACGGCCTCCCCGACCGCTATGTCTTCGTCGATACCATTCCCAAAACCAGTGTGGGGAAATTGGACAAGAAGGTGATACGGAAACAATACAGCTAATAATGTTCGGTGACAAGTTATGATGAAATTGAGTGATATAGGTTTTGACCACTGGTTTGAAGCACATGTCGATGACATCCGCCACGAGGATCAAGGCATTGCACGCGTGTCAGCAGTTGATCGCAATTCCTACATTATCAGGAATGAACTCAGAGAGATTCCTGCTGAACTTGTGGGGAAGTTCTATTTCCATGTTGAGTCATCGGTCGAGCTGCCATGTGTCGGCGATTGGGTCACCGTGCAGTATCACAATGATGACACCTCAGCAATCATTCATGGGGTCTTTCCACGAAGGACATTTTTACGCCGAAAGCGTGCCGGCATAGAAGTGGACTACCAGATGATTGCAGCCAACATTGATATCGCTTTCATTGTCCAGTCCTGTCACTTTGACTTTAATCTGCCCAGACTGAATCGGTATTTAGTAATGGCGGCCGACGGACAGGTTGAACCGATTGTGATTCTCGCCAAAACGGACTTGATCTCCCACGATGAGCTGCAACAGAAGCTTGCGGCTATTAGACAGGCTGGCATCACGACCAGGGTTATTGCACTCAGTAACATAACTGGCTCCGGATTTGACGAATTTCACCAGGTATTAATACCGGGTCAAACATATTGCCTGCTTGGATCATCCGGAGTCGGCAAGACTACACTGATCAATCATCTGATTGGACGGGATGATCTTGATACTAAAGCTGTCAGTGGAACAGGAGAAGGCACACACACAACAGCGCGTCGGCAACTCATTGTTCTTGATAAAGGCATTATGTTCATTGATACGCCTGGAATGAGAGAATTAGGCCTTCTGGGCGCCAGTGAAGGGGTAAACAAAGGGTTTAAAGATATTATTGAGCTTTCCAAGGCTTGTCGCTATGCCGATTGCAGCCATACTCAGGAATCAGACTGCGCAGTTCTTAATGCAATTACAAACGGCGAGTTGAGTGAAGAGCGCTATTCTAGTTATTTGAAACTCAGGAAAGAGTCAGCGCACTATGAGATGTCGTACTTGAACAAACGTAAAAAGGACAGGGCATTCGGACGCTTCATTAAGACAGCAAAGAAGAATATGAAAAGATGAATGACCTGAACCGAACAAACGGCTCCAACGGACGGCTTTCAGGCCGCCGCCGATCCGCACGTAAATGGGGTCGGGCCACGGACCACGGACAAGCGGGACAGAATGCAAACTAACATCTTTTTTCACAGGACGCCAAACAGCCGGCGCCTGTGAAAATGGCGTTACCCCACACGATAAGAACCTTGATTCTCGACTTGCCAAATATACAAAAACTTATATAATAAGAAAATGGCTGTGAAGTCCTTAAGATTTTTGGGATCGAATCTGGACGATCTGCGAAATTTCCCGGATGAAGCCCGCCGGGCAGCAGGCTTCGATCTCCGCACGGTTCAAAACGGACTCGAACCAAGTGATTGGAAACCAATGCAAGTAATTGGTCCAGGCGTGAAGGAAATCCGTATCCACGTTTTGGGAGAGTGACGAGTAATCTATCTCGCAAAGCTTCGTGACACGGTTTATGTGCTTCACGCATTTCAAAAGAAGACGCGAAAAACGAGCCGGCATGATATTGATTTGGCTCGCCAACGGTACAGACAGATTGGAGGCAGCTTATGAGTGAGACCGTTGTTCATTCTTCTGGAAACGTATTTATTGATCTTGGGTATCCTCCGGATGAGGCCGCAATTCTCCAGATGCGTGCGGATCTTATGGCCGATCTCCGGAAGTTCATCAAAACCAAGAAGCTAACACAGGCCAGAGCTGCGGAATTCTTGGGCGTTAGTCAATCCAGGGTTTCAGACTTGATGAGAGACAAATGGGATAGATTTAGCCTCGAAATGCTTATTACCCTCGCAACGAGGGCCGGCATGCGAGTGACCCTTAAAAAGGCGGCATAATGAAGGGGTAACGAATATTGGTCTATAATGCGTTTTATAGGGCAAAAAAGGCCGTTATTCAGGAAGAAAAGTGATAGATTATATGGAGGTCTTGGAGGAAGCAACTCCGGGCAGGAGTTGCTTCCTCCAAGGCTTTTTTCGGGCCTGAAAAACATGATATAGGTTCTAAAAAAACTATTTCCGGAATATTAATTATGATTAATCAACATGGTATCGTGGCCCGACCCTAAAGGACTACGACAACGAAATCGGGAAGGGCGATCACCGGCACTTCGGCGGGGAGGAAAACGCCTATGTATTCACAACGCCGGAGCAGTTGGTCGCCGACTTCCAAAAAGATATCGCGAGGTGGAACAATGAAAATCTTAATCCTTGACGTACGAACGCCCGCTAATTCGATGACGGATTTTGTGCATGCTTGGAAGACTGGAAAACCCGAAAAGTCCGCGCGCATCAGCTTCGCGACACCGGAATTGCTCTGGCGAGTATTAACCCAAAAACGCTGGGAGTTGCTTAAGGCTCTCTGCGGAGCCGGGCCCGTATCAATCCGTGAAGCTGCGCGCCGGGCCGGACGTGATGTTAAAGCAATCCATGGCGATGTAACCGCGCTTCTTAACGCCGGCGTTCTGGATCGCACCAATGATAGACGAATCGTTTTTCCATTCGAAGCCGTGAAAGTCGAGTTCCTATTGAAGGCGGCTTAGAGTGGTGGCATACTGGAATGCCGAACGAGTCGTTCCACCGGATCGCCCGAAAACCGGGCTTCCCGGTGAACTTTACGTTGGGCCGTTGAAAATACAGTCGAAAATATTTCAAGTATAAGTTAAGTTTTATGGTAGCACACCTTTCCATTTGATTGATTGAATGTTAGGTTAAAGCGTAAATCTGGTTTATTTTTGCCCGTAAAACGACGACGTTGACCTGTTCAATAGAGGAGGGTTCAAATGGCTGAGCAAAACTGTGCACACTGTGGCTTTCGGGCCAAGTATGATAACAACCCCAGATCGTTTCTGGGACGACTCTGGCGCTGGCATATCAACTTCTGCCCCGGTTGGAAGAGCTACTTCGCTTCTCTATCCCCAGAAGAAAAGGCTAAATTGGCCGAGCAGTACAAATTCAAAAAAAAATGATCCGGAGTTTGAAATGATTGTTAGAAAAGAAACAAATGCAGACATTGATGTGATCACCGATGTCACAATAGCTGCCTTCCTGACTCTCCCAATCAGTAATCATACTGAGCAGTACATAATAAATGCATTACGTGCTGCAGGGGTGCTGACCATCTCGCTTGTGGCCGAAATTGATGGGCGAGTTGTCGGCCATATAGCTTTTTCGCCTGTAACAATTTCTAACGGCGAAAAAGATTGGTATGGCCTCGGTCCTATTTCTGTATTGCCGGAATACCAGAGGCAAGGCATTGGAAAAACACTTGTCAATGAAGGGTTGTCTTTGCTGAAAGAATTGGGTGGCCAGGGTTGCGCACTTGTGGGAGATCCAAACTACTATAAGCGATTCGGTTTTCATAATTTCCCAGAACTGGTTCATGAGGGAATTCCGCAAGAGGTTTTTCTTGCCTTGCCGTTTACCGAAAAGGTTCCACAAGGCATTGTGGTATTTCATAAAGGGTTTTTGGCAAATGGCTAACTATCGCTTCAACCCAGGGCGCAGGTGCGCTGGATGATTTCATCCTTCATGGCTGGAGAAAGGTC
>CAZVHO010000054.1:0-33701 GCA_964627515.1 uncultured Thermodesulfobacteriota bacterium
CGGACTTTTTAATGAAGAATTAAGCCGATACCAAAAGGCCAAAGCCGAAGGACGGAAAACGGTCCTGTTTATTTGCACCGCCAATGTCGTTCGTTCCCAGATGGCCGAGGCCCTGGTCAATCATTTTTTAAAAGATAAGTGGGCGGCCTTTTCAGCCGGTTTTCTGCCCCTGGAGATTCACCCCATGGTAAAAAAAGTTTTACAGGAAATCGGGATCGATCCCTCTTCACAAAAATCCAAACACCTGGATACCTTCAAGGGTTTAAAGTTCGACCAGGTAATTACCCTGTGTTCGGATGCGGATCAGGTGTGCGCCTATTATCCGGGTCTCACTGAATGGAGCCATGTGCCCTTTCAGGATCCGCTTTTGACTTACCGAATATCCTTTGGGGGAAAAGGTCTTTTTAGGGAATTACGGGAAAAAATGAAGAGGACTCTTATCCCTTACCTGGAGGAGCTTTAATACGAAAATAGGGGTCAGGGGCCGGGGGTCAGTTAAAGAATAGGGTTGCAAGATGCAAGTTTCAAGTTGCAAGGGGAAAACCTTGAACCCTGTACCTTGCCTTTCGCCTATTGCCCATAGCCCGTCTCCTCAAAACATTTTCATGCTTCGTCGGTGCCCCACCCCCACCCCTGCCCTCCCCCATCGAGGGGGAGGGTGAGGAAGGGGGGGCAGGAGGATTTAACTTGGGAAGGTTTCTAAATCTTTTTTCCAAAGGGGAGACTTGTCAACTGCTGGTCAATTTGGAAGGAAAACATGTCAGCCGGTACCAATCCTTCAAATCTTTTTTGGAACATAATCATGGAGCCTTAAGCCTCATAGCCGAATTGGAACAAATGGTTTACAGCAACCGGCCTTTCAGCCTGGTGGAAGTCCGCAAAAAGGTCCAGGATTTATTGGCGGAAGTAAAAGACCTTTTAAAGGCTTTCCATGACCTCTCGGAAAGAAAATACGCCTCCTTATCCGATGTGTTCCAAAAACTCAACGACCGGTTGGCTTTAGAGTTAAACCCCAAAATGTTCTATCCTGCTCAAGATCTGGTCCTCCTTTTTGAAGAACTTACCCCGGAGAAACGGACTATGACAGGGGTCAAAGCAGCCAATCTCTCGGCCATAAAGACGGAACTCCGGTTGCCCGTCCCGGATGGCTTTGCCGTGACCGCGGTAGCCTATGAAAAATTTATAGAAGCCAATCAGTTGTCAAAGCCCATTGAGATAGAGTTGTCTTCGTTCAATCCTGGCTCGTTGAAGGACATGGAAAAAATCAGCAAAACCCTTATGCCCATGATCCTCCAGGCCGGTATACCGGAAGATATTCAAAAGGCTATTTTAGAAGCTTATGATTCCCTGGAAGAACGATCGGGAAAAGACCTCCGGATTTCCATGCGCAGCAGTGCCATCGGCGAAGACACGGAAGCCGGATTTGCCGGTCAATTTCAAACCGTATTGAATGTCAGGCGGGAAAATATCTTAGAGGCCTATAAAACCGTCCTGGCCAGTAAATATTCGGCTCGGGCACTGCTCTACCTTCATCAACAGGGCTTTGTCGATCAACTGACCCCCATGGGCGTGGCCGGCATAGGGATGATCGATGCCAAAACAAGCGGTGTGCTCTATACCCGGGATCCGGAGGCTCCGGAGTCAACCCATCTGAAAATCAGTTCGATCCGGGGCCTGGGAGAACACCTGGTGGATGGCAGTGCTTCTCCCGATCAGTTCCTGGTTGACCGGGAAGAGATGAAGATTAAAAAAAGAATAATCAGCAAAAAAGATTATCAATTAGTCAGCTTGCCGCAGGAAGGGACGACTCTGAAAGAAATTCCCGAATGGGAGAAGGAGCAACCTTCCCTCTCGGATGAAAGGGTCATCCGGTTGGCAGAATACGGATTAAAGCTGGAAGCCTATTTCGGCAGTCCCCAGGATATTGAATGGGCGGCAGACAATGAAGGCCAATTGTTTATTCTCCAATCCAGGCCTTTGAATCTTGGCGATCGCAAACCGGAAGAAGGAGAAATTACAAGGGAATTTCCTGATTACCCGGTTCTCATCTCAAAAGGCCGGGCCGCCTCCCCGGGTGTTGCTACCGGACCGGTTTATGTTTTAAGGGAAGGCGAAAGCATAGAAAACGTCCCCCAGGGGGCCATCCTGGTGGCCAAAACGGCCTCACCCCACTATGCCTCTCTGATGGGCAGGATAAAAGGGATCATCACCGATATCGGCAGCGTCACCAGCCATTTGGCATCCGTAGCCAGGGAATTCAGGATTCCAGCCCTATTCGATGCCGCTGGAGCCACCTCTTTACTTCTCCATGAAGAACAGGTAACCCTTTATGCCGATAGTAACACCGTCTATCGGGGTATCGTGAAGGAACTGGCCATAAAATCCCAAATATCCCAAAGTCCTTTTTTTGAAAGCCCGGTCCATCGTCGCCTGAAAACCATTCTGGATTTCATTTCTCCTCTGACTCTTATCGATCCCCAACACTCTTCCTTTTCTCCGGAAGGATGCCGGACCTATCATGACCTTACCCGCTTTGCCCACGAGAAGGCGGTAAAGGAAATGTTCGGATTGGCCGATGTGACGGGTAGAAAAGGCGTTTCGGTTAAACTGCATTCCACTGTTCCGCTTGCTCTTTATCTGATGGACCTGGGAGGCGGCCTCCCAAAAGGCCTGTCCACCTGCGAAGAAATAACCCCGGACCAATTCGAATCCATTCCCATGAAGGCCCTCTGGAAAGGCTTCAGCCATCCGGGCATCACCTGGGCCGGATCGATAAATTTTGACATGAGGAAATTTATGACCCTCATGGCCGCCGGGGCTGTTTCCGAATTCGGCGATATGCCGGGAGGAGACAGTTATGCCCTCCTTTCCAGGAACTACCTGAATTTCAGCGCCAAGTTCGGCTACCATTTTTCCACGTTGGATACCCTGTGCAGCGAAAACAGCAGCCAAAATTATATTGCCCTGCAATTTTCCGGCGGTGCCGGGAATTTTATAGGGCGCTCCTTGAGGGTCCTGTTTCTGGGAAATATTTTGAAAAAATTGGGTTTTGAAATTTCCATCCAGGGAGATTTATTGGAAGCCTCCTTGATCGGATACGACCGGAACGCCACGGAAGCAAAGTTGGATCTGGTGGGGAGATTGCTGGCCTGCAGCCGTCTTCTGGACATGGTCCTGTCCAATCAGGGTGACATCGACCGGATGACCGAACTGTTTTTCAAAGAAGAATATGATTTTTTGACCACCCCGCAACAGGAAAAATTGGTCGGGTTTTATGTCCAGCTTGGGGATTGGAAACAAGTCATCGAAGAAGGTCAGGCCATATTTCTACAAGACGGTTCCAGGTCTGGATACTGGATGTCTTCCGGGGTGGCCGGATTAGTAGGCCGGATGACCGGGGCAACGCTCCAGGAATTCCTGGATAACATCGGGGCCTACTATTATTTCCCTTTTGCTATTGCCAGGAACAGCGAGATGAGCGATGGAATCATAAAGGTTCAGGTCAAGGCCGTCAAAGGCAATATCGACCGGGCAGGGGGGATGGCCTTCGGAATAAAAAATGCGGGCAATTATTATGTTTTTCGCATCAACGCCCTGGAAGACAATGTCATCCTCTTTGAATATATTAACAATAAACGCCTTCAGCGGGCTTCCCTAATAATGAGGATCGAATCCAACCGCTGGTATGGGCTCAAGGTGGAAATCAATGGTCCGCACCTTAAAGCCTATATTGATGATGAACCGGTCCTGGAATATGAAGCCAATACCCCGATAAAAGGTCACGTGGGCCTCTGGACCAAGGCCGATTCGGTGACCTGTTTCCGGGACCTGACCTTCGCAAGATAAATTTTGACTGGGAAATGTGGAAGACGATTTGATCGACTCAAGGAGGTGCCGAAATGTCCAGAGTAAAAGCCAACGGAATTGAAATTGAGTATGAAACCTTCGGAGACCCATCGGGGCGCCCGCTCCTTCTGATTATCGGTTTGGGGGCGCAGATGATCCATTGGGATGATGATCTCTGTAAAGACTTGGCCGAACGGGGCCACTATGTCATCCGGTTTGATAACCGGGACGCCGGGCTTTCTACCAAATTTGAGGAAACCGGGGTGCCCGACCTGATGGAAATATTCGGAAAACTGATGGGTGGTGAAAAAATCACCCCGCCCTATACGCTTGAGGATATGGCCGACGACGCAGCCGGCCTCCTGGACGCCCTGAGGATTGAGAAGGCCCATATCTGCGGCATGTCCATGGGAGGCATGATCGCCCAGACCCTGGTCATCCGGCACCCCTCCCGGGCTTTAAGTCTGACCTCCATTTATTCAACGACCGGCAATCCCGAAGTGCCCCAGCCGCAGTCTGAGGTGACCGGGTTGCTTATCACCCCTCCTCCCCAGGAGCGGGGTGCAAACATCTCGCACATGGTACACGTCTTTAAAACCATTGCCGGAACCGGTTTTCCTTTCGACGAACCCTGGACCCGCAAGATCATGGCCGAGAGTTATGACCGCTCCTTCTATCCCCAGGGTCTGGGCCGCCAATTGGTGGCCGTCGTGACCCAGGAAAACCGGGTCCCGGCCCTTGCTTCGGTGAAGGTGCCCACCCTGGTGATCCATGGGACCGCTGATCCCCTGGTCCCGGTGGAAGGGGGCAAGGACACGGCCCGGGCCATCCCAGGGGCGCAGCTCATGCTGATCGAGGGGATGGGACATGACCTCCCCCATGGCGGGGCCTGGCCCCGGATTGTTGAGGCTATTGCCTCGCATACGCTGAAGGCTAGACCCTGATCAGTCTTTCCAATCGATCCGGCCGGCTTTAAGGAGATGTCCGGGGAGTTCTTTTTTGACGAGCTCCCGGACGAAACGGGCACATTCAAGCAGTTTTTCAAGATCGATACCGGTTTCGATCCCCATTTCGTGGAGCATATTTACCAGATCTTCCGTGGCTACATTACCGGCCGCACCCGGCGCATAGGGACAACCGCCCAAACCGCCGATGGAGCCGTCAAACACCCGGACACCCTGCTGAAGGGCAGCCAGGATATTGGCCAGGGCCATTCCCCGGGTGTCATGAAAGTGTAAGGCCAGGACCGTCCGGTCTAATCGCGGTTGGATCCGTTCTATCAGATGGCTGACCATCGTCGGGTTGGCCATGCCGGTGGTATCTCCCAGGGCGATTTCGTTTATTCCCAGGTTCCGGTATTCATCGATGATCCATTCAACCTTCTCCGGGGCAATCCGGCCTTCATAGGGACAGCCAAAGGCTGTAACGATATACCCTCTCATCCTGATCCCATTGGCCAGAGCCCTTTGGGCGATTTCCTTAAATCCTTTCAAGGATTCGGCAATAGACATGCGGACATTTTTTTGATTGTGGGTCTCTGAAGCCGATACAAACAGATCGATCTCTTTTACCCCGGCCATTATGGCTCGATCCAGCCCTTTTTCATTGGGAACCAAGGTGGAGTAAACGATGTCCGGTTTGGCCTGAACCCTTTTGACCACCTCTTCCGAATCCTGAAGTTGCGGAATAGCCTTGGGGTGGACGAAGGAAGTGATTTCAATTCTTTTGAGACCGGTTTCGGAAAGACACTCGATCAAGGCGATCTTCTGATCCGTTGGGACGAATTCGGCTTCATTCTGGAGGCCGTCCCGGGGACCGACTTCGACAATGGTAACAGCACTTGGAAGGTTCATTTCTTATTCCTTTCTATGCTGCTGAGAGCACCGGAACTTTTTCTGCATTGACATGCCTTCTCTTCTGGAGGAGAAAGAGACCCCCCACAATCACGATGCCGATCGCATCGGTAATTAATCCCGGCCATATGAGCAGGACAGCACCTCCAATCAACAGGAGATTCTCATACCATTGGCATTTATCCCCGAAGTAGCCCATGGCCCCTCCAGCTAAGGCCAGGACCGCCAAAGCCGAGACCAGCGATTCCCAGACGATGGCCAGGGGTGAGGCGGCCAGTAGTATTGCCGGACGATAGACGAACAGAAAAGGGGCGACGAATCCGGCCAGGCCCATCCTGACCGCCAGCCATCCCGTAATCCAGAACTTTGACCTGGCGATGGCCACCGCGGCATAGACGGCGGCGCAAACCGGAGGGGTGATGGCCGATATGATAGCGAAGTAAAAGACGAAAAGATGGGCGGCCATGGGCATAACCCCCAGCTTGATGAGGGCCGGACCGGCTACCGATGCGGCCAGGACGTAAGCGGCCGTGGTCGGCAAACCCATGCCGAGAATCAAACAGACGATCATGGTAAAGAAAAGGGCCAGGAATTCGATTCCCCCGCTGAGCCCGAGGACCATCTCCGTCATCTTGATCCCCAACCCGGAGAGATTGACCATGCCGATGACGATCTGGGCGCAGGCACAAAGGCTGGCGATGAGAACAATGGACTTGCCCCCGGCTTCCAGGGCCAAAACGATATGCCAGGCCCTTTCTTTCAGCCGGGCCCAACTTCGGGCAGTCAGAAAATAGAGGGCTGCCGAGGTAATGGTGGCCCATAAGACCGCTGTGGTCGGGTCATGTCCGGACATGAGGAGATAGACCAGGACGGTAACGGGAACAAAAAGACAGGCGCTCTTGGGAAGGGTCTTTTTAAATAACGGAATCACTTCTTTGGGGAGACGGGCCAGATTGGATTTTCTGGCCTCAAAATGGACCGAGGCGGCCACCCCGAGATAGTAAAGAAGGGCCGGGATGGCGGCGGCAAAAGCTATTTTAATGTAAGAAGTACCAAGGAATTCGGCCATGATGAAGGCCCCGGCGCCCATGACCGGCGGCATAATCTGACCGCCGGTTGAAGCGGTCGCCTCCACGGCCGCAGCAAATTCCGGTTTGTAACCCAGCTTTTTCATCAGGGGTATGTTGAAGACCCCGTCGACGACCACATTGGCCACGGCGCTGCCCGAGATGGTCCCGAAAAGGGCGCTGGAAATGCAACTGACCTTGGCCGGCCCGCCATAAGACCGGCCGGCGATGGCCTTGGCCAGATCCACGAATATTTCCCCGCCTCCGGTGTAAAAGAGAATCGACCCGAAGATGAGAAAACCGGCCATAATGGTGGCCGACACACCGGTGACCGTGCCCCAGATGCCGGCCGTGGACATATAGAGGGTTTCAACAATATATTCCAGACTGAACCCCCGGTGGGCGAAGGTATCAGGAAGATAAGGTCCCAGATAGGCGTAGAGAATAGTGATCAGGGCGATGGCCGGGAGGATCCAACTGAGTATCCGCCGGGTCATCTCCAGTACCAGTATGGTGGCAATAACCCCTAAGACTAAATCCCAGTTACTGGATATGCCGGGGTTCATCATGATCCGGTCATAGTTGAGAGCGGCATGGGTGCAAACGATTACCCCCAGTATCATCGCCAGGAGATCCACGATAGAGAAGCGATCTTTGGGCGATCTCTTTCCTGCCGAGTAGAGGGTGAAGGCCAGAACCATGGCAAACCCCAGGTGGAGACTGCGTTGAATGAGGTCCGGAAAGGCCCCGAAAACGGCGGTGTAGAGCTGAAACACCGACAACAGGACGGCAATGGTGGAGGCCATAACCGCCACCGGGCCTTTAAGGATCCTGGCCACGGCCTCGTCCGGGTCTTTTACCTCCACTTTTTCCGGTTGGATATGGATCAGTTCATTGACATCAATCTGGTTTTCGGCTTCAGGCATAAATTTTCCTCCCGGACCTTATTTAGGATTGAAAGAGAAAAACCGTTCGGGGGTCAGGGATCAGGGATCGGGGGTCGGGGTTAAAAGAAAAACCTTTTTCGCTGAAGGCCTTTCCTGACCCCTGACCCCTGACCCCTGATTCCCGACTCCCCCCTATTTCGGGATCAAATGTTCAGGGATCTTCAACCCCAGCTCTTTGTAATATTTGATGGCTCCCGGATGCAGAGGCACCGTGGAGGTCTCCAGGGTGAGTTTCGGCAGGTTCACCCCTTTGATGGAAGGGTAGGCGGCCACCTGGTCGGCGAAATTTTCACAGGCCGCCTTGACCATTTTGTAAACCAGGTCTTCGGAGAGATCCTTCTTGGCAACGACTCCGATCAGCATGGCGAAAGTCTTAAAGGCCGGGGAATCCTTATAGAGGCCTTTGGGCAGGCTGATGGGGCTCAGGAAAGGATATTTGGCCTGCACCGAGGCGATATCCTTGGCGGTGAAATCAAGGAGACGGATGGGCGTGAAGGTGGCGATGTCCAGTGTGGAGGCATCGAGGGTGTCCACCCCTGCCCCGGACTTGACGTAGCCGACAATCCGTTTGTCCTTGATAGAGGCCACCGTATCCTCCGTTCCCCCCCGGTAGTAGTTCGGGGCCACCCCGAGGGCCTCAAGGATATTCTCGGCCGTCTTTTCGGTCGCCGACCCTCGCATCCCCGGATTGAAGGGTTTCCCGGCCAAATCCTGGATCGTTTTCACACCGCTGTCTTCCCGAACGACAAAATTCTGAGGTGCCGCCTGATACACCCACAAGACATACTGATCTTTGATCGGCTTTCCCTTCCAGACCCCTAATCCGTGATAGGCCTGATACTGCAGATGGATGGTTGTCAGCCCCAGATCGAGGTCCCCCTTCCGGATCCTGTTGATGTTGTCTACGGAAGCCCCTGTCTCCACCACTGAAATGTTTGCCTCCGGGACCTTGGCATTGATGATCTTGGCCACAGCCACGAAATAGGCATAGTGGCTGGATGAGGACTGGGTCGATCCCATGGCCAATTGTTTCTTGGAGGCGGCTGAAGCCGGCTGGGGGTGCCCCCATCCTAATAATCCAAGGGCCAGAACCAGGCAAAACAGAAGGGTTTTTCTAAGAGTCATCATTTTTGTTTTCCTCCTTTTAAATTTTAATTGTGCGTTACAATAACTATTGCTTTAACGTTCACCTTTAAAACCCAATATGGACGAAATCTTCCGGGATGCCTCCAGGACCAGGGGAAGGAAGATTTTCATCGCCTCTTGTTTGGAATGCCGCATAAGGGGAAAGGAGATATTCATGGCCGCCACCGCTTCGCCGGTGTGGTTGCGCACCGGTGCGGCAATGGCGAAAAGGCCAGTGGCTAATTCTTCATCATTCAAGGCGAATCCCTTTGAACGAATCTCTTTTAATTCCTCCTTAAGGGCCTTGATCGAAGAGATGGTTTTATCCGTCTTTTTTTCAAAACGTATCTGTTTCAGGATGGCTTCCAGCTCGGGTTCCGGAAGATAAGCCAGAATGGCCTTCCCCATGGAGGAGCAATAGGCCGGGAGACGAGAACCGATTCTGAGGTTAGCGTCGATAATGTGGGCGGATTGAAGACGTTCCACAAAAATGACCTCGGAACCGCTGAGGATGGCCAGGTTGACCGTTGCCCCGGTCTTCTCCCGGATCTCTTTCATAACGGGCAAGGCGAATTCCCGGATGCCTTTGTTATCCAAAGCGGCCAACCCGATGGAAATCACCCTCGGTCCTATGGAATAACCGCCGGTATCCGGGTCTTTGGCCACAAAACCCGACCGGGTCAAGGTCTGGAGGATCCGAAAACAGGAGGTTTTCTTGAGCCCGGAGATCTTCACCAAATTCTCCAGATTGAGGGCTGAACCGTGCCGGGACAGGAGGCCCATGAGATTCAGGGCCTTTTCCAGGGATTTGATATAGTCTTTATCTTCCATTGATTCTTTATGGATTCCCCAGGCGCTGTTTCATCATTTCGATCACTTCGGCAATAGTGGTGCCCACCTGGGCGCCGGCCGCCTGCAACGATTTTATTTTACCTTGAACCGTACCTCCGGACCCGGCAATAATAGCCCCGGCGTGGCCGATCCTTTGCCCTTCAGGCGCGGTGGACCCGGCAATATAGACAAAAACAGGTTTTTGAACTTCTCCACGGGCGATCAACTCTGCCGCCTCTTCCTCCATGGATCCCCCGATTTCCCCGATCAGAAGCACGGCACTGGTCTCGGGATCTTTTTCAAAAAGCCTAAGGGCCTCGCCGAAGCGCAACCCGACAATGCGGTCCCCTCCAACGCCGATGACCGTGCTTTGCCCCAGGCCGGCGGCCGTCAGACGGGAGACCAGCTCATAAGTCAGGGTCCCGCTTCTTGAGGCCACACCAATGGGGCCGGGCTTGAAATACAGGGTGGGAACAAATCCGAGCTTGGCCTTTTCCGGAGGAGAAATCATCCCCGGGGTATTGGGCCCGATGATTACAACGCCCCGCTTTCGGGCTTCCTCAAACATTCCCATGGCATCGTGCAAAGGGACATGTTCGGTGACGATCACCAGGAGCTTTATGCCGTTATTCATGGCATCCAGGGCAGCCACTTTAACCGCCTTGGCCGGAATAAACAGCACCGAGGCGTCGATCCTGTGATTCCGGCCGGCCGCTTCTATGGAATCATAGACCGGCACACCGTGTACCTTCTCACCACCGGAACCCGGCCGCACCCCGGCCACTATCCGCGTTCCATATTCCAGCATATTCCCGGTATGGTGCTTGGCCTGACTGCCGGTGATGCCTTGAATTAAGACCTGGGTATCTCGATAGGCCAGTATACTCATAACGCTGCCCCCACTATAGCGATGGCGCGATCGACCGCATCTTCGAGGCCGGCGATCGGTTGGATTCCAATATCTTCCAGAATTTGTCTTCCTTCCTTCTCCCGATTCCCGACCATTCGGACCACAATCGGAAAGGGCGGTTGATAGGCTGTCAGATAATCCTTTATTCCCCCGGCCAGCTCGTCGCAACGATTCAACCCCGCAAAGATGTTTATCAGAAGGCACTTGAGGCCGGGACTGTTGTGAAAGATCTGAAAAGCTTCATAGATCCCCTGGCGGTTCATTTGGGCGGTATCCAGAAAATTGGCCGCCTTCCCGCCTCGGAGATGGATAAGATCCAAAATGGACATGGTGATACCGGCCCCGCTGGATAGGATCCCAATGTCTCCCTCCATTTGAATATAGGTCCAGCCTTTGTTTTTATAGGCTTGCTCCTGTTTAAAACTTTCCTCGGTCTGGGCCCTGGGGAGCACCAGTTCAGGGTGTCTGAATTGGGTTTCGTCGTCGATGACCAGGGCGCCATCCAGGGCGATCAACGATAAATCATCCCGGATCCCGAGAGGATTGATTTCGGCCAGTTCGCAATCATAGCTCCGGAAAATTTTATAAAATGTGAGCAAGAGGCGCTGCAACCCGGTCGTCCAGTCTCCGCTTTTCTCCGAGCTTTCCTTTCCCATGAATTCGGCCAGGGTCCAGGCATCTTGTTCGGTAAGACCCTGAGAAATGGTTATGGGCCAGTTTCTTATTAAATCCGGTTTCTCCCGGGCCAGGGTTTCTATGTCGATCCCGCCCGCAGGGCTCGCCAGGAAGACCGGCTGCCCTTTAGCGTAATCCACCGCCAGCCCGATGAATAACTCTCCCCTCAGCTTGACCTTTTCCTCCACCAGAAGGGTGTCGATCGTTTCCTGGTCATGCCTCCGGTTGAACAGGGAAAGGCTCAAATTTTCCGCTTCCTGGGGCGTGTCGGCCAAGCCGATCAATCCCGCTTTCCCTCTTTGTTTGGAAAGCGTTTGCGGCTTAAGGATCACCGGACCTTTTAACTGGGCGGCGATGCTCTGCACCTGTTCAGGGGAGGCGGCCAGGGCTCCCCGGGGAACTGCTATCCCCTGAGCCTCGAAAATTTTCTTGGCTTCATGTTCATAAAGTTTCATCGTTTTCCTTGTTCCGCATTAAGAAATATAATTCCGAAATTTAATTTATAAGGTTTAATTTGATTTGTCAAACAAAAAATGAGGAATCGTTAAGTTGTTGCTATTTTTTTCAAAATCGGATATCCTTCCATAAAATCAAATTAGTGATAACGAGGTAACCTATGAATAAAAAAAGCAAAATCGGTAAAATTTTCGGAATCGGACTCATCCTGGTCTTTACGATGGCCATTATTTCCAGCGAGGTCTGGGCCAGGGCCGGTGGAGGCCGTTCCGGGGGATTCCGGGGCAGCCGTTCCTTTTCGGCACCCCGAACCCAGTCGCCCGGGACCTCTCAGTTCCAAAGGAGCGTCCCGCCCTCTTCCGGCGTTATGAACAGCCCCTTTTCCCAGTCAACCGGAAGTCCTTTCCTGAGGGGCCTGGCCGGAGGTGTCGCCGGCGGTTTCCTGGGCAGTATGTTGTTTAGCGGCCTGGGCCATGGCGCCATGGGGTCCGGTGGGGGCTCCGGTGGGGGTTTAGGCGGTTCGGGGTTCGGTTTTCTGGAGATTATTTTAATCGGGGTTTTGATCTTTTTTATCTTCCGTTTTATTCGGAACAGAAAAAAAAACGAGTTTAGCCGAAACGCGGCTGCCGCTTACTCACCTCCTCCCTATCAACAAGCGGATACCTATGCCGCCCCAATCCAGAGTCCGGACCAGGAGGTAGAGACCGGGATTTCCCATATCCAATCCATGGACCAAAATTTCGATCCCATGGCCTTTAAGGACTGGGTCCAGGACCTGTTTTTTAAGATCCAGGCCGCCTGGGGCAATCAGGATTTGAGTCCAATCGGTTCTTTTCTTACCAGTCAGATGAATGGGGTTTTCCAGCAGGATTTGGATGGGATGAAGACCGCCGGTCGCGTCAACCGTCTGGAAAACATCGCCGTCCGGTCGGTGGATATTACCGAGGCCTGGCAGGAGGAGGGAAAAGATTTTATTACCATCCTTTTCTATGCCAATCTGTTGGATTACACGGTAGATAAAAATACAGGGGCAATTGTCACCGGCAGCAAGACCGAACCGGTCAAATTCAGGGAATTCTGGACCTTCGTGCGGCCCGTGGGAAGCCGGGGCACCTGGCAGTTGAGCGCCATTCAACAGGAAAATTAGTTAAGAAGCCTTAAGTTAGGACGCAGATTTTCGCCGATACCCGCAGATAACTATTCTTGATGGTCACGTAAAAACTTGTCATTCCCGCGAAGGCGGGAATCCAGGCTAACCGTAACCACTTAAAAGAACTGGATTCCCGCCTTCGCGGGAATGACGAAAAGAGACAAGTTCCGACTTTTTACGACTTCATCATTCTTTATATTCAAAATCTTGGCAATCTGCTTCGATCTGCGTCCAAAAAGGAATTTCCTATACTATCAAGATAATCCCGGGCGGATTGGAAAAAAAAGCCTGAGACAAATAATTCCTTAAAACGCGGATGGGCGGCCAGTTCCAGGTATTCCATCTTTCGGCTGATCCGGTCAGCCTCTTTTCTTTTCCCGGTATTCAACAGAGCCAGGCAAGCTCCATAACCGGCGGTGTTCCCCACCCGCCTGAGCTCCAGGCCCTGGTAATCCGGGAAGAGACCGAGGGTGCAGCCGTCCAGAGGATCGGCATAGTTACCGAAGGCCCCGGCCAGGAGAATCCGCCTGATCGGCTTTCCACCCAAAATCTCCTGCGATAATACCGCCCCGGCATAAAGGGCCGATTTGGCCAATTGCATTTCTGCCACATCTTTCCGGGTGATGACTATATCCTGCCCCCGGGCCGTTTCAGAGCCCCAGACCAGAACGAATTCCCAACCGGTTTCGGCCTTTCGCAGACGGGGAGATTGAATTTCCGGATTAAAATTTCCTTTGGCCAGGATAATCCCTCTCCGGATCATTTCGGCCATAGCCGAGATGATACCGGAGCCGCAAAGGCCGACCGGCGGTTGATGGCCGATGGTTTTCCAGGACACTTCCAGGGAATCCGGTTCTATCTTAACCTGTTCAATGGCTCCGCTGGCGGCCCTCATGCCCCAGCGTATATGTCCGCCCTCAAAGGCCGGACCGGCCGCCGTGGAACAACAGATCAGATGCGTTTTATTCCCGACCACGATTTCCCCGTTGGTGCCGAGATCCATAAAAAGGGCCGGATCCGTATGCTTATGGAGACCGGTGGCCAAGATGCCGGCAATCGTATCGCTGCCGACAAATCCGGCCTTCAAGGGTAGCAGGTGCAGATACCCTGCCGGGTTGATTTCCAGGTCGAGGTCCCGGGCCTTTATATCCTGCGGGGCTTGAAGAACGAGCGGGTAGGGGGCCAGGGCCAGATAACGGGGATCGAGTCCGATCAGAAGATGATGCATGGCCGAGTTTCCAACGGCCGTCGCTTCCACGATTTGAAGGGGATCGATACCAGCCTCGGCCGAAGCCTCGGCAATCAAGCGATTCAAACATTGAACAATGGTTTTCCGGAGCCTGTCCAGCCCACCTGGCTCTTTCCGGCAAAAAGCAATCCGGCTGATTACATCGTCTCCAAAGGCGCTCTGCGGATTCAGGTCCGATCGGACCGACAGCCTCCTGCCGGTTTTAAGATCAAAAAGATAACCGACCACCGTGGTGGTGCCTATATCAAAGGCCATCCCAAAACAATGCTCTTGCCTTCCGGGAATCAGAGCAATAACCTCTTTTTTGTTTCTTATAATGGCGGTTTCCCCTTTTCCCGAACGAAGGGCTTGGGGAAGCCTTTTCAAAACAGGGAGATCGAGGGGCAGGATTTGGAACCCATAGGTTTCTTCAAGGGCCTTGGAAAGTCTTTGGCTATCGGCCCTGACCAGGTCCAGGGTAGGTTCAGGGACTTCTACATAAAAGGGGGCCACTGCCGGTTTCAGGGTCAGATGAACCGAAGACCCGGTATCGGCGGTCAATATGACCGGTGGTTGAATACGGCTTTCTTCCGGGATGCGGATTACGGCCCCGGTCGATAAAACGGTTTCGCAAGCCAGCCGGAATCCCTGTTCGATGCCTTCTCCCAGGGTCTCCCGTTCCCATTCACTGGGCGAAGGCAATAAGCCTTCAGCCGACTCGACGTTGACCCTGCATTTTCCGCATTTTTTCTTGCCTCCGCATGGGGCCTGAAGCGGTACTCCCAGATCCTGGGCCATTTGCAGTAGGGTTTGCCGGCCGTCGGGCCGGGTTTTTTTCCCGAAAGGCAGAAAAGTTATAGAGTCCATTATTTTTTTCTTAAACCTTTTATAAAATCCATCCGGAAATTTTGCGTTTTCGGATGAGAGCTATATAGAGATCCCCAAGAGGGTTTTGATCTTCCTTACCCCATCGGCGGCGTCTTTGGCATAGGCCTGGGCGCCGCAGGTTTCCATGACAAATTTCAGGGTCAGGGCCGCCCCGCCGCAGACCACTTTGACTTTATCGGATAGATCGCTCTGCTTGATGACCTTCACCGTTTCCTCCACAAAAGGGTCTCCGGTGGTCAAAAGCGAGGAAAGACCGACCACCTCGGCCTTGTGCTCCCGGGCCGCTTCTACAAATTTCTCCGGCGGAACGTTGACGCCAAGATCAATGATTTTGAATCCCGAGCTTTCCAGGAGAAGCTTGGTCAAATTTTTTCCAATGTCGTGGAGGTCGCCGAAGACGGTCCCCAGCACAATCGTTCCCAGGGTTTCCGTCGCTTCTGTCCGTAGCAAAGGCCGGATCAAGTCCAGACAGGCCTGCATGGTCTTGGCGGCAATCATCATTTCCGGGACAAATATTTCCCTTTTCTCGAATTGATCCCCCACCTTATTCAAGGCCGGGATGAGATAGCGATTGATTAAATCCTGGGGATCCGCTCCTTCGGCCAGGGCTTTTTGGGTCAATTCGACGGCCCTATTTTTTTGACCGGCCATCACCGCTGACTCAAGAGTTTCTAAGTCCGTTGTCCTCTGTTCTTTCCTTTTATGATGGCCCTTTTTTTCTTTCCGGTCCTTGTTTCCGAAAAATGCCAAATAATGCTGACAAAACTCGTCCTTCCCCAACAAGAGCTCGGTGAGCAACAGGACTTTCTTTATCTCCTTATCGGTCGGATCGGCAATGGCGCAGGTCAGACCGTTTAAAACGGCCATGGCCAGGAAGAGGGCATTAATGGAAGACCGCTCCGGCAGTCCGAAGGAGATATTGGAAAGCCCCAGAGTCTGGTTGACCCCCAGGGCATCCCTTATCAGTTGCATGGCCCGGAGGGTTTCCAGACCGGACTGGTGGTCGGCGCTGACGGCCATGGCCAAAGGATCAATAATCACATCTTCTCGGGGAATACCTTCCTGTTGGGCCCCTTCCAGAATGCGTCGAGCGATTTCCAGGCGCTTTTCCGCCTGCCGGGGAATCCCCTCATCGTCCATGGTCAGGCCGATAACGGCCGCCCCATAACTCTTGACCAAAGGGAGGATCTGTTCCAGTTTCCTTTTTTCTCCATTGACCGAATTAACCAAAGCCTTTCCCTGATAGACGGCCAGACCGGCCTCCAGTGCCCTGGGCAGGGCCGAATCCAGGCACAGGGGAACGTCCGTAACCTCCTGAATGGCCTGGATGGCCTCTGCCAGTAAGCGGGGCTCATCACCCCCTGAAATTCCCACATTCACATCCAGGATCCGGGCACCGGCCTTGACCTGTTTCCTAGCCTCTTTTTGGACCTTTTTCAAATCCCCTTCCTCTAAGGCCCTGGCCAGTTTGATTCGCCCCGTAGGGTTGAGGCGTTCCCCGATAATCACCAGGGGCTGGGCCGGGCCGATAGTCACGGTTTGGGTGAGACTTTTAATAAGGGTCTCCATGGCCCCGGCCGGTTTTCCCGAACCGGAAGGCGGAAGAGAAAAAACCAGGGAAGGCGACGGTTTCCTGATGGCGCCGTAATCAGCCGCCGTCATCAGGGCCGCCTTGACATTTTCATCCGGGGTGCCATAGGTCAGCCCTACCGTATCGATGGAATAATTGGTAAGCGGGGCGCCTTGATCGATCAAGCGGCGCACCTCGGCGGCTACTTCCTCCGGCCGGCTGTTTTTCATCAGGACCGGACTGATCCGGGCATTGATCGCCACATCAGGTCCCAGGACCTGACGGGTGCGTTTCACATCCGACCCGAAGCCGATTTCCAAAAACTTCAAATGGTGAACCTGGGCATAGCCCGGAAGGGCCTGGTCCACGGAACCGCAGTGGTGAATGCCCAAGGGGTGACAGGCCTCGGCCACCTGGTTGTCATAAGGCAGATTGAAGGTTTCATAGGTCTGAAGGGAGATCTGCTCCACCGTACAGTTCGGCAGAACGAAAAGCCCGGGGGCGCACATGGGGGTTACATCCATGGCCCCGCTGCCGGTAATGTCGTATATGAACCGGAAAAGTTGGATGATCGAGGCGGTACAGATCTTGAGCAGATGGTGGCAGAGGGCGGGATTTTCAAAGTAATCGAAATAGAGCTGTTCCCCCCGGATCTTGAGGGCCAGGTTCTGGACCCCGGTGGTATTGATGTCCCCGACCACTTTTCCGTACTTATTCTTAAGGTAGTCGATCTGTTTGATCACCTCGGTCATGGGATAGGTATGGAGGAGGTCCGGGACCTCTAATTTTTTAATCCGGTCTTCGGACAGGTTCAAAGGGACAGCCCAGGGCAGGGCTTCTTTTTCATAAACAATCTCGCAGCCGAAAAGGGCCGGAAGCATAACCATGCCGAAGGTGATGAGGGGTTTGGGTTTCGGATCAGGGGCCCCCAGGCCCACCTCCCCGAACCGCTCATGAAGCCTCCGGTCCATCTCCATCCTGGCCTCGACCCGGGCTTCGGGATCGAAGTAATAGTTCCGGTCAAAAGAAATGCCGTACTGCTTGTACCACCAGTCCGGATAAAAGCCTACACCCAGGGGAATGTGGTTCCGTTCATTCATCGGTCCGGCCTCCTGTTCAGCCCTTCTGCTTTTTTTAGGATCGAATGATACCCGAAAAAGTTATATTTAGCAACGCTGTATCATAATCAGGAAGGAGGATTTGTCTTTTCTCCTTCCTCTCCGAACTCTCCCCCCCGAACTCCGAACATTTATTCTCCACTCCTCTCGCGCCTAACCCCTCACCCCTTCCCCCTTGATCTTTTTTCTTGACTAATTACCCGGTTATGTTATATAAAAACACCATCGCTTTTAATCTTACAGCAATTCTTCCATAAGGTCTTAAGGAGATTTATGGCCCTGATCCATGTCTCAAAAGATCCATCCGAACACGCAGCCATTTCCCTCGGCCATGGGCCTTTATCGACAACCAAGGTCAACCCCCTTTTTATTTTAAATCGTCCTGCCCGCCTGATGCGGGCACTGAAGAAGCATAAAAGGTTTTTTGAACAAGAAACACGGAATCCTATTTTCAAGCTAAGCCATCATGACCCCGGGGTCACCACGAATCATGAAAGTATTGCTTACATGGAGAGTTAGGTCGTCATTCGCGCCGGTTGGACCGGAGCGAGCGGGTTTCCCCCTTTTTGTTACCACGGTCTACCGGGTAATTTTTCCGTGTATTGTTGGTGCCGTGCAATTCATCGACAGGCTTGGCGGTTGGAATGGAGGGCGTCTGTGAAGGGCTTCTTTGCTGCATCGCATCGGGTCGTGTCCTCAGCGCGATGCCCCGGAACTGTTCATAGTACAGTTCCAAGGCGTCGCGCGCCTGCTGGACTTGCCAATTGGACATTCCTGGGCGTTGCGCCGTTTCAGCTATGAATGCCTCGATTTCGGTCCGGCCAAGGTCCCTGCGACTGCGTCCGGGATGCCTGGAAAAGATCCGGCGTACCCAGGCCACACAGTGCGGGATGGTTTTTTCCTGTGCCCCGGCTTCCCGCAGCACGGTGATGTAGCCTCCGGGCCAGCGCGGCTGGGGGTCCAGCGGCGCCACACCCCGGCGAGTCGTTTGAGGCATATCATCCCTCCGCTATTGGGGTCATATGCGTCCTGATCGCTTGGAGATTATGGGCTATCAAGCCATTTTTTGAGGCATAGCATCCCAGGAGAGCACATTTAGGGATGCTATTTTTGATGTATAATACTATGTTGGGCCACTGAAAACTGGAATGCGGATACGCTCGCTTTCCACCAATTAGCGGAGTGAGAAACATGACAAATCCACAGGCGTTACGCAATAGAGTTGAAGCCGTTGAAAGGCTGGCAAGCCTGTTCAAATTCGAACGGTTTGTTTACCTCGCTGTGACGACGATTTCATTCTTACTCTTGTTTGGCGTGGCCGTCCGTATATTCTTGCTCGGCAGGACGGAAATTGTTGAGTGGGGATTGCTCTTCGGGTCCTCAGGTTTGATTACAATCACTGCTAATCGCGTTCTCCAGGTGTGGAGTCAAGCCCTTCGCATGGTGGCTTCAGAGCCAGTTGACGGCAGATCCAAGGAGGGTAACCATGAATAATCAAATACTGATTGACCGATTAGAGCACACATCACGGATATCTGCGATTCTGATGGCTCTAGGTGCCGTGGTTGTCCTCGCTGCGCTGTTTCTGGCCTACATCGAAGTGAGATCTCTCAAGGACGAGGCCTTTCAACTAAAAGAACAGAATAGTGAGCTTCGCAAGAGCGCAGACGCAATGCGCGGTGAGATAAAGGGCCTTCGAGAGGCGCTTATGGCTTCGCGCGATGCTATTGTTGCTTTCCATCAGCGCGATTACGGGGTAGCGGTCTCGCTTTACGACAAGGCGCTTCGTGCCGACCCTAAGAATGCATATCTGCTTAACCTCAAGGCATATTCCCTTTTCAAGCTCAAGCGCTTCGATGACGCGATTAGGGTTCAGAAGGAAGGTCTCACTATTGAACCGTCCTACGCATGGGGCTACTTCGATCTTGCACGATTCCAATGCGCCACAGGTCATTTTGAAGAGGCAAAGCAATCAGTCAAAAGGGCTTTGGAGGAGCGTCCAGATTTGCGGGACGCAATGAACCAAGATGGGGAATTCCAAAGGCTATGTGCACCGATCAGGGCCTTAAAGTGATAGAGGGAAATGTGTGTCTTCAACAAAGATGCTTGGTCGAAGCGATCTAAAATGCAAATGCATTGCCCAACAAACGGATGGGGCCGACGCCTTACAGCCGCGGCTCATCTCGCACCCGTTGGACGCAAAAAGGAGGTCGTAATATGAGTGGGCAGGCAGATTCTTTGTCCATTACCAGGGACCGCCCCGCTCTTCTTAGACTGTTAATCAATGGGACTATGTGGTCCTTTCTTGGTGTCCTGCTGACGGTGGCTTTCTTCTATTGGACGCAGTACCGCAACCCATTTGATTTCGAGATCACCATTGATGACGAAGTCAACCTTGTCCAAGTTCGTGATCGTATCGCGGATCTCGAAATAAAATACAAGAATGAAGATATCCTCAACACCCCAAAGGTACTAAAGGTGCTTCGCGTCACCCTGAGGAATTCGGGGCAAACCATTCTCCAGAACCAGTACGACCAGACTGAACAGTTCGGGTTGGTCTTCAAAAATGCAGAAGTCTTGGATGCCTCGGTCACGGATTCGAATGCTGAGTACTTGAAGACACATTTTCTGCCAAAGACATGGTCAAAGACTGCCAGCGGTCGGGACCCCGAGAAGTCAGCCCCCCAGGCCAGTATGCTGCGTCTGGAGAAGGCAATTTTTGAGAAGGGTAAATATATTACGCTGAAGGTCTTTCTGCTCCAGGAGAGGAACGAATCCGCAGTTATCTCGGTGCTAGGAAAAATAGCGAACATTGACCGAATGACTGTCAAACGAAGTTTGCCTGGCGAGGAGAAGCAAGGAGTCCCGAGACTCCCAATTGTTAGTTTCCTCGTTGGATACGTCGGGATGATTGCAGGTACGTTTAGTTTCGTCTTCCTCTTCGAAGCTTACATTGACAAGAAGTATTGGCGCGAACGCAGGAGGAAGCTGCGGGATTTTCTTAACACCCACAAGAACCTCACTACTGAACAGCGGGCTATCATCGCGGCCTATCGCTCCCGTGGGCGATACACGTTGTCAGAGATTGTTCGACGTCTTGCGGCGGGGGACGAGGTGCTTAACCTTCGGGATTACTATCGCGAGCAAATCAGAGGCTTCACGCGAGGTCCTTGGAGGTTCATAGCCTTTATTCGGCTCCTGGAGCCCCTTTTTCAGCCGACGGTCATCTCCAAGGAAATATTTCTCCGCGATGGGGTCACGGTCACATTTAACCCACACAATGAGAAGTTCATACGTGTGTTCTTCACCGCGATGGGAGTGATTCGAGAAGACAGCGAACCGCCAACTTCGAATACAGCGGAGTTGGCGGTGCCTCCCGATCAAAATCGCGTTGAGGAGAAACGTGGGTAAAGGGTGGTGAAAAAAGGGATAAGCCTGTGACACGAGGCAGGCAAGCAATCATAGAAGCATCGCCCAACGAGGCAATCCAGCGGACGTCTTGCAGCCGCCGCTGATTTCTGCGTTCGGTTTGAGGGAAGAAACAAATGCTGAAGATACACTTCAAAGACTTGGCGTCTCGCCTGACCGGAGTGTCTCTGCCAGTTTTCGGAGTCTCGTGGAATCCGCCGGAACCCGAGCGCAAGGTTGTCAGGGACATGATGGTTTTTCTCGAAGACCGCCGGGCTCTGTACAACGATTTCGCCCACGAAATAGAAGATCAGGTTGCACAATCCGTTCTGCAAATCCGGTCTGAGCTTACCAACGCCCTTCGCAGGCTTCCCGAAAGAGCGGAGGCAGCCCCGGCGTTTCGTGCAATGAGGGCCGCCTGTCGCGAATACCTCACGACGGTGGGCCACAGGTCACCGAGGTTTTTCGGAGCCATGGCAGAGCTCGGACGATTAAGGGGGATCTTCGGTGTGCATATCGCGTATTTGGCAATCAAGTACGGGATAGACATCGAGGGAGAGTTGGCCTCAACGATTCCGATAGAGCTAAGGGAAGCGCTGCCAGAAGATGAGCAAACCTAATCATGGCACCCACTGGGCCGCCAATAAATCAGGCTCGCGGTGATGCCTATGTAAAACAAACGCTGAACGCGTTTTTTGGGGGGGGGGTGAACGGTGGCAGAGCTTCTACTGGGCGCGTTGCTCGGGGCGATCTTCGGTGTTGCACTCGAGCACGCCACATCGTTCTTCGGGGCGGCCGTATTGACGGCGAAGTACTGGCACCTACGAGGGACCTACGAGATACGCAGGGCGGATGGCGAGTCTGCCGGAACAGTCACGATCCGCCCCCGCCTTGGGAATCGGTTTCTGACTGAGGGCTGGGAGTCAGGCGTTCTCTATTGGACCGGTGCCTTCCAATTCGATGACCTGTTCATGGGTTCCGCGCGTGGAGTCTACAGATACTTGGATCGCGGACAGCGGCCACTCGTGGACTGGGGCAACCACTACCTGATGCTGCTGGACAATGGTGACCTTGTGGTGCAGTGGCACAACGTGAGTCTTGCGCGTGATGCCAAGGGATCCTACATGCTATGCCGTGTGTCGAAGCGAATCGTCCGCGTTGGTCAAACACCTACAAGACCTCCCTGTGTCAATAGATAGTCCTGATGCGGAATTGCGGAATTGGGTCGGACCAACTCAATAAGTTGAATTTTAAATTAAGGACAAGACTCCCAATCTTTGGGGTCAAACCTTGATTTGTGATTAATGTTTGACAAAACTTTTCAAGTCAACTATATATTGGCAATATAGCACGCCAGTGGAAGATCGAGTATTCTGTGGCGCTATACCATGCGATGTCATGTGGTAATAATTTTCAGGATATTTTTCTGTCCGATGATGACCGGCATCTTTTTTGCGATTTATTGGGAGAGTTATCCGAGCGGTTTGCTGTAGAAATATATGCTTTGGCAAACAGGACGGTTATCCAACGATACAATCGGTGCTTACTTCGGTCTGACCTATTCGGCCATCAGCGAACGAGCCAAAGTTATTAGCGACAGGATTGCGGTGGATCGTGAGATGAGGGGTTAATATGAAAAACGCAAATCACAAATCAAGGTTTGACCTATATTCCCCAGTTTCCCCATCGATGCCATAAGAGGGTATTCCTGTTCAAATTTATCAAGGATCGCCAGCGGTGGTTGGAATAATGGCTCTTCGAATCTAAAAAGAGGTTCGGCTTAACGATACTGAATTTCATGGTAACTTTAAATCACATCCACCTTTTGGTTGTAGGAGATAAAGATCAGGAGGTCATTCCAAAATCGATTCAATTGATAGCCTGCAGGATTGGACAGGAGTACAACCAAAGGAAAATAAGGAAAGGGGCCTTCAGGGAAGACCGGTACCATGCCACTGACATTGAAAGTGGAGTTTACCCGATCCAATGCCTGGTTTATATTGATCTGAATATGGTTCGAGCGGGGGTTGTAGCCCATCCGAGAGAATGGCCTTACTCCGGATATCATGAGATTCAAAAATTCACGGTAGAGATATGGATTGATTTACTATGAGAGGTTAATGGCCCCGGTAGAGGCAAATGGCCAAGGAGGTCTGAAGCAAGCTCATCAGGAATGGATAGAGGAAAGATTGAATAATGGGAATCCGTTTAAGGAGGACCAATGGACGTAAAGTGTTGCCGTAGGAGGAGAGGAGTTTGTAAAATAAATAAAAAAAGGCTTAGGTGTCAAGTCTCTTGAGAGAACGATATTAACGTATGGAGAACAGCATCAGCTTCGGGAAGCCCAATAAACTTAGATGGATCATTTTGACTATCTTGGGTGGGTTAGGTTATCGAAAATAGTGAAATTAGAATATTATTTGTCGGTAAAAAAAGGAGAAAAGCCATGAAGATTTTAAAGGTGAAGTTATCAAGTTTATTGTTATGGTTAGTATTGTTCACTCCTGCAATGGTTCATGCAGATCGCGATGCTGACCTGCAAGCGGCAAATAGTGTACAATACATTAGATCACAATTGAATAGTACTTTTGATGGCCAAACATTAAATGGAAATTGGCAGAATGCGTATAAGCTTGCATGTGAAAGGGTTATTAATTCATTAGACCCCCTTGTTAAAAAGCGGAACGCATACTTTACGGGGAATCCAATAAGACAACAAATGCGCTCATTACAGGATGCCCAAATGCAATTCATGGATAGGACAGTGACTAATCTCCAGAATTTTACACAATCGAGACAGCAATTAAATGCAATGTCTGCCGAAGAACGAGCAAGGCCCGAGAATTTAAACGCCATTAACACTGCATATGAACTGAGGGGACAAATTAATAGAGATCAAGCGATAATCAATGATATTACAACGAGGTTGCGGATTTTAGCGCCATGTGTGCTGAAGTTAGAATCGCTCTTATCTCAAACAAGGAACAATCCTGACAATGGATGGAAAACCGTTGTAGAAAATTTTGATCCCGTCACGATTTCTATCGATGAGTATAATCACAAAATGATAGGCAGGATATTATCTGAACGGGAAAGAAATGCTCTTATAGACAGACAAGCTCAACTATTTATTGACTCCATGAGAATACATGACGAGACGCCCAATAACACGGCAGCACTTAATGCAATTAAGACCGAGATGCAACAAATCCAGCGAAGACTTGACCAAGGTGTCGCAGTACACAGGTAATAAAAGCTCATAATGTGGTCGGGCCGCGAGAACCAATTGATCCGGTAGGGAATAGTGTCATCTGAACTCCCTAAAATGGGTCTATAATGGTTTTTTTGAGGCCAAAAATACGGTTTTTCAATATAACGAGAGAGAAAAGAGGTTACATTCCGTGCATGTCCGGCACACCCCAGTTATTACTGAGAACATAAAATAGGACGCAGCATAAAAGTTGAATTTTACCGCCCACTCGTCATCGCATGACTCGTGAGAGACGCTGAGGACGCTAAGCCGGAAATTTTCCATTTGCCTGTGAGAGGCATGCAAATGGAAAGAGCTCTTTTTGATTTCTGCAAACTCAGCAGAAATCAAAAAATGTTCTCCTCTGCGATCCCTGCGGATCGGCGGTGAAAGCAATGCGGGACACGTCCGGCACATTGAGAATATGAAAGCGGTGTTCCCAGGCTAAAAGAAGAGAAATCATGGAAGGCGACAAAGGATACCATCAGCGGGAGGAATCTGCTTCCTATAAAGTTTTTTTCGGGGTCGAAAACGACGCTATAGGTCTTAGAAATGTCTACTTCTGAAACATTAAAGTGGACTACTTCCTTTGGGCTTTGCAACGCTTTTATGAAAGAAAGGAGGAACGTTATTTAAGGTTTATTTGGTCTTCCTTCAGATTGGTCCATGATATAGATGATACCCGCCAAGATCGGTACGGGGTTTACTATACACAAAAAAAGCCGCTGACGTTAGCGGCTCTATCTTAACATTCATAAAGGGGATATAGGAGCGGTTGGCCACAGCCAATCTCTCACACGGCTTGAAGCCGAATTTCATCCCTAATATAATTAGGTAAAACTATTTTTTCTACTTGTCAAGAAAAAAAGGGAAAAGGTGGCGATCTCGGGGCAGGAAGATTATGCTGCGGAATTGTATCGGAATTGGGTCGGACCAACTCAATAAGCAAAGTGGAAGGAGGATGTTCGTGCAAAACGTGCTTTAAAATTCGAGGTCAATCAGTTAAGGAAAGGTCATCCTCAGATTAGCCGGGTAGTGAGTTTCGATCGGGAAGCCAGAGGCTGGCAAGGCATGGGATTTCTTGTAATGGAGGGTCGGGCCACGACAACCAATTAATCTGGTTGAGAATAATCCCAGCCGAACCCTCTAAAACGGCCCTATAATGAGTTTTTTGAGGCCCAAAAGACGGTTTTTTCAATATGGAGAGAACGAGAAGAGGTTAGATTCCAGTTATGTCAGGCACAACCCATTTATTACTGAGAGCATAGAATAGGGCGCACCATAAAATCTGGATTTTAACGCCCGCTCGACATGCTGTAGAATGACTTTAGAAAGACTGAGGATGCTAAGCCGGAAATTTTCCATTTGCCTGTGAGAGGCATGCAAATGGAAAGAGCTCTTTTTGATTTCTGCAAACTCAGCAGAAATTAGAACATATTCTCCTCTGAGATTCCTGCGGCTCGGCGGTGAAAGCAATCCGGGGCAAGTCCGGCACATTGAGAAGGTGAAAGCACTTTGGGGTTTCCGGGCCAAAGGAAGAGAAATCATGGAAGGCGACAAAGGATACCATCAGCGGGAGGAATCTGCTCCCTATAAAGTTTTTTTCGGGGTCGAAAACGACGATATAGGTCATCAAATACCTACGTCTGGAATGTTAAAACTGGATAATAAATGACTTATCGTGGCCCGTCCCCAAACCCTCGACTTCCCTCAAGTCCGCTCCATCGGACGCCCCTTCTTAACCCTTTCGTCTTTTCTCCCTCTTCGAACTCTCCACTCCGAACGCCGAACATTTATTCTCTACTCTCCTCCCCCCTCGCGCCTCATGCCTCACCCCTTGCCCTTTCCTCCCTCTTCAGCTTCGGGCCGATTTTTTTCTTGACAAATTATCCGGTTATGGTAGAAAATTGCTATCGGTTTTATCTTACATTTTATCTCCCTTAAGATCTTAGGGAGATCCGTGCACGGGTCCATATCATAAAAAACATTCGCAGGTGGTTACGGAGTTTGATTTCCGGCACGAAGATTATAATGCTACGGGGGAATAGATCAAAGCAGACGGTGCAGCCAATCAGCGGGAGGGGCTCCGCCTCTGGCCGACTTACCCGTTTTATCGAAGGATATAAGGAATCAGAAAATGGAAACAAAGAAGTATATTTATTACCAGGACGGTGACATGTGGATAGGTTGGCTTGAGGAATACCCTGACTATAGGACCCAGGGGGAGAGTTTTGAGGAACTCGAGGAGAATCTTCGGGACATATATGCTGACCTTAGCAGCGGCGTTATTCCATATGTTCACCGAGTTGGAGAACTGCGGGTCGCATGAAGCGGACTGACCTCCTCCGAGAGATCGAAGAGATGGGATGTATTCTGATACGACATGGCGGACGACATGATTGGTACCAAAATCCGACCACGAAGGCAGCGCAGCCAGTACCCAGACACCGTGAGATAAAAGACGGCCTTGCAAAGCACATACTGAAGATGCTGAAGAATTAGATTTAATATACACTTGCAAGCGGATCGCTCATAGTTCGCGGCCTATGAGTCACTATGAAAAGGGAATGTATGACAAAACGAACTCCTTCCTCTTGTTGTTACGCAGGGGCTTTATTCCACCTGAAATATGCTCACCCGTGGTCTCGTGGTCTTTGGGGTCAAACCTTGATTTGTGATTAATGTTTGACAAAACTTTTCAAGTCAACTATATATTGGCAATATAGCACGCCAGTGGAAGATCGAGTATTCTGTGGCGCTATACCATGCGATGTCATGTGGTAATAATTTTCAGGATATTTTTCTGTCCGATGATGACCGGCATCTTTTTTGCGATTTATTGGGAGAGTTATCCGAGCGGTTTGCTGTAGAAATATATGCTTTGGCAAACAGGACGGTTATCCAACGATACAATCGGTGCTTACTTCGGTCTGACCTATTCGGCCATCAGCAGACGTGCCAAAGTTATTGCGACAGGATTGCGGTGGATCGTGAGATGAGGGGTTAATATGAAAAACAGAAATCACAAATCAAGGTTTGATAATCATATTCAAAATGGCCCTTTTCAAGTGGCGCCATTAGGGTGATCAATCACAATCCTGGAGCGGGCAATTCAAACCCATTCCTCATTTTCCATCTAACACCTCTCTCACCTTGGCAGCAAGGGTTTGTATCGAAAAAGGTTTTTGAATGAAATTGACACCGTCCTCTAGAATGCCGTGGTGCGCGATGACGTTGCTCGTATAGCCTGACATATATAAGCTCTTAAGCCCCGGACAAAAAGAAGTCACTTCCCTTTCCAAAGCTCTGCCGTTCATTCCCGGCATAATTACATCGGTGATCAGCAGGCTGATTTTGGAGGCATGCTCTCTGGCAAGAGCCAAGGCCACGTTTGGCTGGTCGGCAATCAGCACGTGATATCCTATTCTCTCCAGCATCTGTTTTCCCATTTTCAAAATGACCTGCTCATCTTCCACCAGGAGGATGGTTTCCTGGCCATGAGGCATCTGAGAAATCTGTTCTTCTCCCTCCACTTCCTCGGTTTCCCTCCTGTGAAGGGGCAGATATATTTTAAAAGTCGTGCCTTGTCCAGGTTCACTGTACACATTAATGAAACCATGGTTCTGTTTTACTATGCCGTAAACCGTGGCCAGACCAAGCCCGGTCCCCTTGCCATCCTCTTTGGTGGTAAAGAACGGTTCGAAAATATTATCCAGGGTCTCCTTATCCATACCATGGCCATCGTCGCTCACTGCCAAGAGCACGTACTTTCCGGGGATTATCTCTGGATAGCCGGCAGCATATATTTCATCCAATGTCACCGACTGTGTTTCAACCGTAACTTTTCCAACACCCTCTATGGCATCTCTGGCATTGACAAAGAGGTTGGCCAAAATTTGGTCGATCTGAGACGGATCAATTTTAATCGGACCTATGCTGGTTCCGGGCAGCCAGGCGAGATTGATGTCTTCGCCAATCAAACGCCGCAGAATCTTGAGTATCCCCTCAACGGTTTCGTTGATGTCGAGTATTCTGGGAGCGACAGTCTGTTTGCGGGCAAAGGCCAACAGTTGGCTGGTTAAATCTGCGGAGCGTTTAGCAGCCTTCCAGATTTCCTGAAGGTCGGCAAAGAGGGGTTGGGTCCGGTCTATCTGGCACATGGCCAGCTCCGTAAAGCCGATAATCACGCCCAGCATGTTATTAAAGTCATGGGCAACGCCTCCGGCAAGACGGCCGATAGATTCCAACTTTTGTTTTTGCGTCAACTGGGCTTGCAACCTTTCCCGATCCTGTTCCGCCCGTTTACGATCAGAGATATCTTCCGATATTCCTAAGAGGTATGCCGGGCTTCCGTTTTTATCAAGAATCGGTATTTTTTTTGTATGAAGAATTCGCCTGCCCCTTTTTGTGTCTATAGGTTCCTCCGGTATGTCATGTATCTGTCCGCTCTCCAATACCTCCAAGTCTTTCTTGGTAAAAAAATCTGCCTGGTCTTTAGGGAAAAAATCGTAATCGTTCTTGCCGATCATGTCCTCTCTTTTATATCCCAAGAGATTTTCTCCGGCCCTATTCAACCGTATATATCTCAATTCTTTAGCATCTTTAATAAAAATCATGTCAGGAATATTTTCAATGATGGACGATAAGAATTTTTCCCTTTCTTTCAGCGCCTCCTCCGTGCGGTTGGCTTCGGTGATATCGATAATGGTCCCCAAAATAGCACGCCGTCCCTTATAGATCATTGAACTACCGAAGATCTCCACGAACCTGACTTCCCCGTTCTTTCTAAGCGCCCTGGTCGTATAATGGATATCGTCAACCTCACCGCTCAACCGTTTTCTCACATTTTCGGCAACGATCTCCTTATCATCGACATAGGTCACATCCACAGGGGTCAGTTTGTTCACAATCTCGTCATTAGAATATCCATACAACTCACAGAATCGTTTATTGACAAACCGAAAGGTGTTGTCCTGAATGATATAAACGGCGACAATGACATTCTCCAGTAAAGTTTGGTACCTTATTTCCGACTCCAGAAGGGCCTCTTCTGCATGCCTGTGTTCGCTAACGTCTGTGATAAAACCTTCCAGGGCAGACACATCACCCTTTTCGTCGAATACGCCGCTCCCTTTTTCCCAAAACCATTTTGTATTTCCTTGGGCTGTTTGAATCCGATAAGTGATCTGATAGGGCCGTTTTTCTTTCAAGGCGGATTGAATTGAATCCCAAACCGATTGACGATCCTCGGGATAGATTAGATCAGTATAGGAAAGGGGTGATTTATTCAGAAGATCTTTTGCCGGATAACCGACAAGTTTCTCGCATCCCTCGCTGAGATATTCCATGGTCCAGTTGCGGTCGTTCCTGCAGCGATAGAGGGCACCGGGCAGATTGTCGATAAGAATTGAAAGGCGGTGCTCTGATTGTTCCAATTCAGCCATCCGACGGCGAAGCTTTTCTATTTCCGCTTTCATTTCCTGCCGTGTTGTTATTTCCTCTTCCATCAGGCACCTCCCGACATTTCTTTATGCTTAGATGATCTTTAAGATAAGGATCATCTGACATAGGCTGTGTAGAGACCCAAGAGCGCCTTCATGCTTTCAACAAGAGATTTTTTCCCTGCGGCGATGCTACTGGTCCATTCATCTTGACGGGTCTTCGCTCCTTCTTCCCAATATTCCCCTACCCATCCTCCATGGTTTTTTAATTTATCATAAGAACCGGTCCCGATCAACCCTACAAACCGCTTGTGTACCGTAGATGGGGGTCGGTCCTAATGCCGTTAACTTAAGAACTTATTGTCTTATTCCAAAGCATTGGAGCCATTCTGGCAAAAGCCGAAATCCAATTTTTTTGAGATCGGCTTCTTAGGCCCCTCCACTGACTTTAATAATGGCCCCCGTTATATAGGCCGCTTTATCGGAAGCCAGGAAGACGGCGGCATTAGCGATGTCATAGGGCTGGCCGACCCGCTTAAAGGGTGAATGGGCATAAAGCTCTTTGATGTCCTTGACCCCGGCCGTCGCCTTCGCCAGACGAGACCCCATGTCGGTCTCCACAAGCCCCGGTCGAATAACATTCACATGAATTCCATGGCCCACTTCTTCCTTGGCCAAAGTCAGGGCCAGGGCTTCCTGGGCCGTCTTGGCCATGTTATAGGGAGACCCGTTAGGCATCATCAATTCCGCGGCAATGGAAGAAATGAATAAGATATCGCCTCGGGGTTGTTGACGCATACTCGGCAACACGGCTTGCGTAAAATAAAAAGAACCGAATACATGGGTCCTGATGACCCTTTCCATTTCCTTGGCGTCCGTATCGTAAACCGCATTGCCCCGCGAAGCGATACCGGCGTTGTTGACCAGAATATCGATCTTTCCAAAGAGACCGACAGCCAGGTTAACGGCCTCTTTTACGCTACCATAATCCGTTACGTCGGCTCGAAAGGCCGCGGATTTTCGTGAAAGTGATTGGATCTCCCTTACCGTTTCCTCGGCTGCTTTCTCATCCTTCCGATAAACAACAGCGATGTCGGCCCCTGCCTCCGCCATAGCCAGTGAGATCCCCCGACCGATTCCCCTGCCTCCTCCGGTCACCATAGCCACCCTGCCGTTTAAAGTCATCGTTTTTCCTCCAGTGAGTTTCAACCAGTCACTAATGACGGACTTGTAAAAAGTCCGAAAGCACCCTTTTTCGTCATTCCCGTGAAAACGGGAATCCAGCGTTTTTCAATAGTTACTAATGGCCTGGATTCCCGCCTGCGCGGGAATGACGAGTTTCAACGAGTTCATCATTAATGACGGACTTGTAAAAAGTCCGTCAACAGGCCGAGGACGATTAAGTCCCGGCCTGGGGTAAGGGTGGAACCACTTGAATTTACTTCAAGTGGCGGGAAAGGGGGAGCCCTTTCCCGCCTCGTAAAAAGGCGTTTTTTGACTTTTTACGAGGTTATCATTAATGATCCGGTTCTGATTCAATCCCGTCCAAACATAACCGGGAATTTCCCCTTTTCTTTGATCCCCTGCCTTCGGCCGGTTAGAAGGCCTTTCCACTGCCGCCGAACAGAATGCCTGCGCCGAGCACGAAACCGAAGTTGTACCACCCGCCGCTGTTGTGCACTTCGTAGAAGTTTACACTGTTCGAGAAGAGCGAGATGATGAATGTGATCGGCGAGATTATACCATGCCACAGGCCAAGCCAGAACCCGGCGATAATTCCATCGGCGGCGGCCGTATGGACAGCGGAGTTCGGGCCGGCGGCACAGCCAACCAGCGTCAAGATGCAAAGAACGAACATCACCGAAAGTACCGCATTTTTTGGGCTCATTTCATCCTCCTTTGATTTTTCTTCCTTGCCCCCCTTCACTTTTTATAACTTCGGGAAGAGATTGGGGTCTATAGGGTAATGGCCCTTCATTCGAGAAGCCCCCGGATAATAGCCAAAGACTCTTCCAGATCCTTCGGATCAAAAACCTCCAGGGTTATCACCCCTGGATAGGCGGCTTTTTTCAGCAATTGAAACCATTCTTTTAATTGCCGGGGAGGCAATGGGGCCAGGCTTATATGGTCCCTGGATCCCTCCACCCCATGGAGGTGAATTACCCGGGTTACCGGCAGATAGTGCGTTAAAACCTCCGGCACCGCTTCCCGGCCCAACAAAAGATGCCCGATATCCAGGCAGAGGTCACAGAGTCCATTTCCCAGGAAAGGTTCCAGGAAACGGGGGGAGTAGTTGATATTTTCGACCACCAGCGATCCGTTTTCCCCTAATAACCGGTTGAAACTTTCTAAGGCTTCTCCGGCCCGGTGACTCCAATGATCCCATTCCGGGGTCGGTTCCCAGGGGAAATAGGCGCCGGGCACGGCCACCAGGGTTGGTTTGGAAAAAGGCAGATGGAGGATATAATGCCGCGGACCCAGGCCGGAGAACCGGCCGACAATCTCAGCGGCTATTTCCAGGGCTTCCTTCCTCAGGTCGTGCCTTTCGGAAGCCGGCTCCAGAGAGGCCGGTAAATGGACCGTAAAGGAAATCCCCTTCCGGTCCCTGATCTCTCTTAACCGGTCGATTTCCCGGCCTGAAGGGATGTTATGGAGTTCCGGGGTATGGAATAAGACGATCTCAATGTCTTTGACCAAATCCGATAAGATTTCCACATTATGGATCAGGTCTTCTCCATAGACCATGGAAGGAGCGCCGAGGATAAAATTTAAGGGCTGGGGATAGGGCTTCAATTTCCTAAAAAAGAAGTGGAAAAATTAAGTTTTGGATTAGGGAAGTATAAAAGAGGACAGGAACAAGGGTCAAGGAGAAAATAGTTCTTCCCCCCTTCTCTTTTGACTATTTAGCCCCAATTTGATTCGACCTATAACCGACGTCTCCTTTTTCATTCTCATTTAACCTGGATACGAATTCTATTTTTTCCAAATTCAACGACATCACCTGAAAAGATTTTTTTTCTTTTCCTGGTTTCGACCTTTCCATTTACCATAACTTGGCCTTCAGAAATCACATATTTCGCTTCACCGCCGCTATCGACCAGATTTTCGAACTTCAGGATTTTATAGAGCTCGATGGGCTCTTCCGAAATTTTAACTACTCTCATTTTACAGAATACTCCGTCTTGATGTCATTTCAATGCCTTGCCTTTCTTAACCCTGGCCCGATTCTTAACCGCTGCGATGTCTCCCATCTTGGGCACGCCTGGTTTGAAGCGCCCTGGCCATGTCCGGTATCCGGGCCGGCACCGGGGCGATTAATGCTCGCGGCACCATCATTTCCCGGGATTTGCCGGACCTTACAGATGTTGATTTTCAGACATATCTGGGCCGGTTTAAAGTTTTTTTATAATAGTTCTCAAGGCCTTCATTTTTTATTATCTCGTTTATCCGTATCCAGGCTTTATACAGGTTTTCATCAAAATTGGTTCTTTGACAGGGGAACTCGTCGCACTGGTAGCAGTAATCAATCTGTTTTTCCTGGTGACAGCCACGGACCCCACAGTTTTTAAACAACTTGCATTGCTCGTTTCGGCATCCCTTGCAGTTTTCCGAAGCAAAATATTCCAGCATTTCCTTGAAATCAGGATATTTTTTAAAAATCGGGTCACCCAGCAGGGTTTCAAATCGTTTGGCATAGTTGTCGAAATTCCCCAGTTTTTCCTTGAGTTTCAGACTGTATCTGCGGATATCTCCATCCACATGGGCAAAACATTTTTCACAACTCAGGCCGCAGGGGGCCAATGACGCCTTAATTTGTTCGAATGCCATATCTTGTCTCCTTTCGTTAAGTAATTGAATTGTAACACTTTAGTTGTTTGAAAAGAGAGTTTTTTTTCACCGCAAAGGCGCGAAGAACGCAGAGAGAAACATCTTTGTTC
>CAZVHO010000055.1:0-33492 GCA_964627515.1 uncultured Thermodesulfobacteriota bacterium
GAGGTCTTTGATATGCTCGGCCATAGGGTCGAAAGCCCGGCGGGCTTTATGTTGGGAATCATTTTTATCCGGCAATGATGAGGCAAAACGTTTTTGGAAACCTTTGATATCGGCCAGCAGGCGGGGCCGGTCTGTTTCATAGAGTTTTGCAGCTTCGTTAAGTTCCGCGATTGCCTCGGCCAGACCTTTTTTCTTTTCCCCTTCAATCGCCTCCTCTTTCTCAACGGCCCTACTAAGGGCAATGAAACGGCTTTGGAGTTCACCGAGTGTTTTTTCGAAGGTCTCGATTTTTTCCGGAGCGGCCTCTACCTGGGAGCAAATCGAACCAAGGTACTCTTTCACCAATTTCTGGAATCGGTCTTGTTGTCCCCGGTAGAGCCAAATGATGGCTGAAATATTTTGCATCTGTTCCGGGGAAAAATCATAAATTTTGCGGGTCACTTTGCGAAAGATGTTGCGGGCGTCGAGCATCAGCACCTTGTCTTTACGAGGGGCGGGCTTGGACCGGTCAAAAAACCACAGTTCACAGGGGACTGAGCGGGTGTAAAAAAAATTGGAGCGGATAGAGATCATCAGGTCCACATCCCCGGTCTCGACGATTTTCCGCCGAACTTCCTTTTCTCCGTGCCCGGCGCTGGAAGCCTGGGAAGACATGACAAAACCGGCCCGGCCCTTTTCGTTCAGGTAGCTCCAGAAGTAGGAGATCCACAAATAGTTGCCGTTGGATACCTTCTTCTGCTTGTTCACCCCCGGCAGTCCAAAGGGAAGACGCGGGTCGCCCTCGATCTTCTCGGCATCCACCAGGTCCACGTTGAAGGGAGGATTGGCCATGACGAAATCGCACTTGCCCGCCAGAGCATGTTCGTCCTGGTAATAGGTAATGGCCTCGGCGATTTTTCCTTCCAGCCCATGGACGGCCAAATCGGACTGTCGGCTTTATTCCGGATTTCCCATAAAATCCCAACAGCTTTTCTTCAACCCCAAAGCCGCCATTTTTAACGCAAATACTATTTCATTGTCATTAAACCGTCACCTCACATCATTCTAATAGAGGTCATGAAAACGGCAGAAGGATTTCTGGTGGGATGTCCCGATTGCCGGACCGATGCCCTTTATCGGTACGGCAGAATCTGGACCGGAAAACAACGATACATTTGCCTTTTATGCGGAAAGCAATTCACCCCCGGTTCAACACGAAAAGAATGGAAAGATAAACCGCATTGTCCCGTCTGTGGAAAACAAATGCATTATTACCAGAAGGGGAAGGGCTTTGTCCGGTTTCGATGTTCCGACTACCCCCATTGTAAACAATACGTTAAAACTAAAATCCCTGCTGACAACGAAAACGTATTATCCCTGAATCAAGAAATCAAACATTTAAAGAATTTTCAGACATTAGGAGGCAAATGAAAAACAAACGATTAGAGGTAATTCATCAAACGAGTAAAAATGTGGTCATTGTTAAGCCCCTGAGGGAATTAATCCACATAAAACCAAACCTGAACTATTGTCCGAAAGATCCAGCTAATTCCGGCTCTGCTTTACCGGGATCTAAAGGCAATGACGATGAAATGAGAGAACGCTATAGGATCTAACCATCAAGGGGAGTAGTTACTCCCTTCCTTTGACCCTTACTTTGGAATGAACATCGGTAACCCTCTTGCGGCCGATGCCTATTAACAGCTTACCCTTCCCCAATTTCATACCCGGGATGTTTTCAATCATACATATAAAAGATTGGGAGGGCAGGGCCTCCGAAAGGAGACCCGCCCCTTATTTTGTTGCGCTCCAGGCGGGTTAATGCCGCCGGAAATAATCCAGGGCCTGACGGGGGACATAGACCCGACCCTCACCGTTATCGGCCTTGGGGGCGTAAACCGTGAGGCCGTTCATTTCCCATTCCTGGCCGTTCATCTGGAAAATATCTTTGCTGAAAGGCAGCCTGGCGTTCCGGGAACCTTTGGTTACCACCAGGACCTTATTGTTCGGATCGGTGCTGTCAATACTTACCACCGCTCCCTTGGCCCGAAAGGCCATATCGGCAGGGAGAAACAGGGTTTGATTCATTTTGGGCAGATTCAGGTTCAAATGATCGGCACACAGGTGAGCAATGTCCGTATTTTCGATAATCGGCTTGGGTTGGTGGAGGCCGAAATAATAAAAAAACAAATCATCCCCCACATGACCGTTGGTGGTCCAGCCGATGACCGACCGGTTGCTGATCATGGGGCCGACTGTATAGTTCATGGATTTCTTCGCTGCCTTTTGAATAGCCTTCATTTCATCGGGGGTCAGATCAGATATCCCATAATAGGATTCCATAACGGTTTTAATATGTTCCTCTGAACGGTCGCTGCCCAAAAGGGCTTCAATTCCCTCTCCGGTCAGTTTCGCTTTTTTCAAAGGATCCACCAGGGCCCCTAAAGGAAGTTTGGAATAGGTTTTGTCGGTTTTCTTGCTGCCCAGAGACATGCCACCATTGCCGTGATCGGCAAAACCCATTACCAGGGTTTGCGGGTGCTTCCTGGCGAAATCCAGAGAAATGTCCACGGCCCCGTCAAAAGCCAATACTTCGCTGATCACCCCGATGGGATCATTGGCGTGAGAGGCCCAATCCGTTTTACTGGCTTCAACAAAAAGGAAAAACCCTTTGGGATTTTTGGAGAGGAGTTCAATAGCCTTCCGGGTCATTTCAGCCAGGGACGGCTGCTCCGGTCGAAGGGTTGCACGGTCAAAGTCATAAGCCATATCATCGTCGGCAAACATCCCCCAGACCTTCCGGGTGCTTCCGGGGAGATCCAACAGACCCTGGCGGGTCTCGATAAAGGCATAACCACGATTTTTCAGGACCTGGATCAGATCCTCACCATCCGTCCGCTTACCACCTTGACCGGTCGGCAGCAGATACTGTTTCCCGCCCCCGAAGACCACATCGATATCCAGATAAACCTGCTGTTCGGCGATTTCGTTATATTCACTGCGGGAGGCGACGTGGGCCGAATATGCGGCCGGGCTGGCGTGCTGGATGTTCGAGGTGGCGATCAGTCCCACCGATTTACCGGCTACTTTAGCGGCTTCCAGAACCGTAACCAGAGGTTTGTATTTCCATTCCTCATTGAGGGTCGGAATACCCGGTATGGTGGCGCTGGAAGGATAAACCCCGATGTATTTATCGTTGGTTTTATAACCGGTGGCAAAGGCCGTGGCCGCCGGAGCGGAATCGGTGATCAGGGAATCGGCGCTATAGGTCCGCACACCGGAAAGAAACATCTTGTCCAGGGCCAGCGGCGCCCCTTTATACCAGCGGGTAATGGTGGTGTGGGCCGAACCGGTGCCGTCGGTCATGAGGACGATGACGTTTTTCTGTTTCAGCCCCTTTCGGGAAAGCTGTTTGTCCGCCGACGCCGCCCAACAACCATCGGACCAGAAAGCGGCGCTGAACAATACAGCAAGGAAGAGCACTTGAACTCGTATAAACTGCGGGACAAACATAACAATACCTCCATTTTTTCTAAAAAATTTTGCAATCATTTCTCATAGCGGAGACCTATGACGAAAAGGTGACCGGAAAGTTAAATTTTCCCAGGATTGTTAAGAAAATATGTCATGACCGAGTTCTTTTTCAGTGGTTTTTATTTCTTAAAGCAACCTCGACCCCAGCTCAGCGACTTGGGAGCGCTCTCCCCTGACCAGGGTCACATGGCCGACGATCTCTTCGTCTTTCATTCTTTCCACCAGATAGGCCAGGCCGTTGCTGGAAACATCCAGATAAGGGTGATCGATCTGCTCCAGATCCCCGGTGAAGACGATCTTGGTTCCCTTGGATTCTTCCCGGGCCATTATTTTTTAATACAAATACCACCATTCCGTCATGCTTTTGTCAAATTTTTATTTTTCAATTGAAACCATGAAGATGGATAAAGGATTCTTTGTGGAAAGGAGTTTTTATGAAAAAGACCAGAGTTCTTTTTATGTGTGTTCACAATAGCGCCAGGAGTCAAATGGCCGAAGCCTGGCTGAACCATCTCCATGGCGATCAATTCGAAGCCCATAGTGCCGGCTTGGAGCCGGGGGCCTTGAATCCTCTGGCCGTCAAGGTGATGCAGGAGAAGGGGATCGATATATCCGGTAAGACCACCCAACGGGTCTTTGATCTGGTAAAGGCCGGCGAGGTCTTCTCCTATGCCATCGCAGTATGTGATCAGGCCAGCGCCGAACGGTGTCCTATTTTTCCGGGATTTACAAAACGTTTACAGTGGAGTTTTCCGGACCCCTCGGCGGTTACCGGGAGCGAGGAAGAAAAATTGGAGAAAGTCCGCGAGATCCGCGATGGCATTAAAGCCAAAATCGAAGACTGGTACGAGCACAGAGAATGAGCATTAGTAAAGGACCGGTGGCTGCGACCGGCTTCCGGCATTCTTCTGTTCCAAAGCCCAGGCCTGAGCGATCATCTGGACAGGATCCCAGGGACTGCTCAGTGGAGGGGTGTAGCTGAGATCGAGAGGGTTTAGGGTCTCATTTGATCCTAATGCCCGGGATATCCGGCTACCAATACAATTTTACCACTAATTGCACCGCCGGCAAGAAGTTCTTGTGCTTCAGCCGCTTGCTCAAGAGGAAATTTACGGGCGATCTGCGGGTGGATCTTTCCTTCCTGGAGAAGCTGAAAGAGTGTTCCCAGATCTTGGCGGAACCACTCCGGGTGCTTCCTGGCCGCGGTCTTGATATCATAAATCGGGAAAGCGGTTTTCTTGCCGAACATATATTACTTAGAGATTATTCAATGTCAAACAATTTTTATTTTTGCTTTTTTATGATTAATTGGAAATAAGAGGTAAAATTCTCTTGGGGATTGGTCTCAGGGCAGGAGTCTGATTATTTTTTTCTTTGAACCTCCAAAAAGGCTTTATGGACTTCCGGCCAAGGCCGATGCCATTATTCCCGATAATAGCGACTAATTCCTGGGCAAAAATCTCCATCTGTTCTGCCTGGCCGTTCATTTCTTCGGAAGCTGCGGCAAATTCCTGGGAATCGGCTGAATTTTTTTGAACCACTTTATCCATTTCGGCCACTGCCCGGTTTATTTGTCCCACCCCCAGGGCCTGCTCCTGGGAGGCTGTGGTTATCCCTTCAATGATTTGACTTACCCTTACGGAAATCTCCCTGTTTTCGCTGAAGGTCGCTCGGGTGTTATGGGTGATTGCATTACCCTTCTGAACGGCTTTCATCGTTTGTTCTATCAAAGAACTGGTATTTTTAGCCGCCTCCGCGGCCCTCAAGGCCAGCCTGCGGACCTCATCGGCGACCACCCCGAAACCTGCACCGGCCTCTCCGGCCCGGGCGGCTTCCACTGCGGCATTTAAGGCCAGGAGATTCGTTTGCGCAGCGATTTCATCGATGGTTTTTATAATGGTTCCGGTTTTCCTGGAGGTCTCGGAAACTTCTTCGATCGCCTCGATCATCTGATCCATGTGATGGTCCACCTTTTCCACGATCTCCATGGCCTGTTCCATCATGACCTTACCTTGTTGAGCATTTTCCGCGTTTTCCCTGGCCATGGAGGACATCTCTTCCAGGGAGGCCGAGGTCTCTTCCAGGGCCGCGGCATTTTCCCAGGCCCCTTCGGCCAGAGACTGACTGGTCTGGGCGACCTGTGAGGATGCCGAAGTTAGTTGATCCGCTCCTTCCGAGATACCTTGAATGACCTTTTGAATGGGCCTGATTATGGTCCGGGAAAATAGAAGGGTGCCAAAAGTCAAGGCCACAATGATCAGGAGAGAGACAACTATGATAGAAGTCAGCCAGTAATTCAGCTTCTGTTCCACGTCATCGACGTAGACCCCGGTGCCGATAATCCATCCCCAGGGTTGGAAGGCCTTGACAAACGATATCTTGGGGGAAGGTGTTTTCTCGTTCGGTTTGGTCCAATAGTAATCGACAAATCCCCCACCCTTTTCTTTGGCGATCCGGGCCATCTCCTGGAAGAGGTATTTCCCCCTGGCATCCTGCATGGTTCGTTGATCCTTTCCGACCAGCTCCTTATAAAATGGATGCATAAGCATTAATTGATTGCTGTCGGTAATAAAATAATAATTATTTCCATCAAAGCGGAGGGACTGAAGAACCTCTATGGCTTTTCGCTGTGCCTCTTCGATGTGTAATCGCCCGGTTTTTACCTGATCATTATAAAAATCGATCACACTCACGGCCGATTCCACCAGATTCATCGTCTTCTGCCGTTTTCCTTCGTAGGCCATTTCTTTGATTTTCGGAAAGATAAAAATAATAAGGGTTAAAAAGGCTATCAGATTCAAGGCCAGTATCTTCGAAGTCAGTTTCATATTTCTGAGGCTGATCATTTTTTTCTCCTTATTATAAACACTGAGGTCGGTGATTCAGATTCTATCTTTCTTTAAGTGAATTGAAATAGAGGATCCTGTTACCATACTCGTCCCCATAACAAAAAACAGGGTTAGCCATAAAAACTCCACAAAAATAAGAACGAAGGGATTCCATAAAGAGGCCAATCCGGCGATCAGGTCGGCCTCGGGTCCTTGGGAAAACCTGAAGAGATAGGCCAGGGTTAAAGCATAACCGACTGATGCCAGACTCATCCATTGATAGGCGGAGAACCTGGCTTGCCCCCTGTAATCGGCCCTTAAAAACTCGGAGGCCAGCCGCCATAATTGGGTGGTCAGCAGGGTGGAAAGGAAAGCTGCAACAAAACTTCCCTGCAGGAAAAAATAGGTTCCCGATAGGGCTGCGGTAATATAAACAACCGAGGTAACGGCCTGGATGGGGATGACCGGTTCATTATCCAGACCATCGGCATAAGCGATCTTTTTGGTTTTTCCGGTAAAAATAAAATGAGATTTTTTGAAAAGACCGGCCCAGAAAGGATGGCATCGGGAAAGGGGCTTCCCATAACAGCAGCCGAAACTGATACAAGCCAACCGTCCGGTCCCTTCCCCAAAGGTATAGGCAATGGAAAAGACCGCCAGGGTCGTCAAGACCGGCAGATCAAAACCCATCCATGGCCCGAGCATCCTGTTCGTTGACCAGATAATCCAGGGTAAAAAAATAATACCGATAAAGGAGGCCCCTCCGATCGTCCCGGTGTGGGGCTTTTTTTCAACCAGACGGGCCACAATTTTGGAGGCCGGCAGACACAGTGCCCCTATCAGGATGGAAACCGGAAAGATGCCCCGAAGGGGGACCTGGACGGCACCTAAAAGGACAAACATAATGGCCGTTCCAATGGTATAGGCCCAAGCCAGAAAAAAACCGTAATAGGTGAGATTCAGCCCTTTCCAGGTATTATCCTGCCCCTTTCTAAGGGGTATGGCGGCCAGGATCTGCCAGTTTTCCCTGGGCAACACATGGAATCCCCAGAAAAACAGATTCATATAGAAAAAAGCCAGACCGAAGACAAAGAATTCATTAGCCATGGTGAGGGATTCCTTTAATCATCTTCATTTATTTAGGTATTTATTCATGGGGAAGGCAATCGGAGACCTGACCTTCACCTCGGTTTCGACCAATGGTCTGCCGAATCCTTGCGAAAACACACTTTGGGCGCTCTGGTGGTACATATTTCCGATGAGATCCTCGCAAAACACAACCCGGTCTTTCTCAAAAATCAGGATATTGGTTGAGCTTCCCGGACGGTAAAGGCTTTTGGGTCGCCCCTTTTTCAGGAATATCCCTTTTGTTATCCATCGAGGATCGTCATATCTCCGTTCGCTATAACACTGGACGATGTCCCCGATCAACAAGGCCACCACCTCGACCATGGCCACCAGGCCGACCTGGGTTCCCTCCTCGACATCGGTATCGATGATGGTGATCACCCTCTTATTCTTGGAAAAAGGGGTGGCTATGGTGATAACGGCCTCCGGGTGACAGGAATGACAGGTCCCCTGAATTTCATATATGTCCAGGACCTTTCCGGCTACCGGGGTGTGGTTATAATGGTATTTTTCCGGGGTGAGCCTGAAAATGGAAAAGTCGCCGTCCTCAAAAAAATAAACCCAGGGTGTTTTCCCTGTTCCCAGGAGTTCCTCGATACTGAAAAATTTATCTTTTAAAAAAAGCCGGCTGGTCTCCTGAAAAGAGCCCACCAGGACCCTCGAATCGGAAGGAGAGACGACGGTTCGCACATCATCGGCCATGGGGCGGGTTTCCCAATAGCGGATTTTGCGCTCAAAGAGCTTTCGGGTGGTATTCAGGAACTCCGGAGCATCAAGGCATTCTGTAAGGTCAATGTTTAAAACGTTGAATAGATTTTTGGCGCCGGTCATCCTGGAACCCAGGACGCTATCATAAATAAAATAGGCCAGAAGGCTGGATAGACGTCTTGAAATCAAGGCGTTAAAGACAAATCGGGCATTTTCCCGAAGTGGCGAATAAATAAATTGAATAGTCCGGTCCCCGAAAAATTTCTCGGGCTGGATCCGGGAAGTTTCTCTTTCAATATACTGATGTTGTAAATTTCTTTTCACGGCTTTTGGCCTCCCTTAATCCCGTTTCGGATTGCTTGATATCACTGTAAATGGTTAAAAGCGTCAGGTGGATCAACTTTCGGAGGGTCTCTTCCGTCGCTCTTTCCTCAAGGAGGTCCTTTTCGGCCTGGGTTAAGAAGGAAAGGGAATTCTTGTCATCTAAGATCGTCTTCAAACCGGCCCTGAAAAGACAATCGCCGCATATGGTGTGAGAATCGATTTTCATGAAATCCGTTTTTAAAACGCCGAGGGCCTCCAGGATATGCCGTTTCCTCAAATCCTGCCGATAATATTTTTCCGCTGCCAGGTTGAATTCCCGGCCGGAAAGATTCAAGGGGGAAGACCCGTTTCCCTCTTTTAAGATGCCTTGGGTCAGTCTGCCGGCCGCAGAAAAGTTGGCCGGATCCTCAATTCGGGCTTTCAGTTTTCGCAGCGTTTCCTGAAGATCCATAAGTTCTATGAGGTCCAGACCGTCTTCTTCAATAAGGGCCACCAGGGCTTTTTGATATTCCAGATTATAAACCCGGAAATAGCCGGGATACCGGCGGCTGAGCCGGGTTTTTTTGACCTTTTTCAGAATCTTCAGCATAAATTGGTTGGCCGTATCCCGGCGCACATAAAAGGTGGGGATGCCGATGGCGCTGCCGAAGAAAATCTGCCGCCGCTCACTCTCAACGGTCGGGGTATCGGGGATAGAGGGGTGGGTGACCGCCTCTGAAAGGATATACTTGAAGGCCAGGGCATTGATGAGCATTTGGAGGTTGGCCGCTTCACCCATATCGTCCATAAGACTTTCAAACAGGCTATAGTGCCTTCCTTCAAAACCGGAAAATCCCATCCGGGAAAATTCCCGCAGCCGGCAGAGCAGGTAGAGAGACATGCCGGCATCGAATATGCCCAGATCAGCCAAATCTTTTTTGAGTTTCCGGCTGTTCCCCATGGACCCGTCCAGGGCCGGGCTCTGTTCCGTGCTCATCAAGGCCACCAGATAATCGACCAGCCTGAAATCCTGGACAAAATCCCCTTTCAGAAAAAATAGTTTACTGAATAAGCTGTCGAGCCAGGGGGGGCCGAAAGGTGTGACCGGCTGGCCGAACACCTTCAAATCGGCTTTTTTCAGCCAGCGGCGCCAGATCATGCGCAAGTGGGTATAATCCAGTTCGTGGGGTAAGAAACCGAGGGCCTTCTCCGGATGAAAGTCCTGGAAATCCAGGCGATACGGGGCGGCGCTGTAAGACCCGACAAATAAAGGCAGGAAATGTTCCATGATCTTTATGGCCAGATCGCCGAAGACTTTTTCATCTTCAGGCCGAAAACCGGAGGAGGCATCGGCCAGGAGGCCGCTCAGTTTCCGGCTTCCCAGACTGATATGGGTCCCGTTATTGGCCAGGCTGATGTTGGAAAGGTTCGGCAGCACGACCAGATTGTTTATGATAATACCGCTCTCCTTCAGCTTGGGAATAACATTCAACTGACTGCGGGACAAAACCTGATGACACAACCCCATGTAATGGAACTTATGTTCCCCCTGGTCCCATCCGGAAAGACAGGGGTTCATGAAAAGCTCCCGATAAAAAGAATCCGATATGGTCTCGTTAAGCATCTTCTGGCGAACGGGGGGGTGGGGCGCAAAATAAAGGATGACATGCTGTCCGCCGGAATCCAGTTGGAAACGGCGGTTGGCATACATGACCAGAAACTGGGTCAAAAGAAACCGTTTTGCCGTTTCCCCGGCCAGCCCCTTCCCCATTTTTGAATTCTCATCCAATAAAACCGGATTAAAAGAAAATGTTTCAGGAGAAGTATTGTCATTGAGAAAATGGCTGGCCACCTGGTCGCCGATCTCCAAAACGACCGGGTAAGTGCCCGGTTCCGAATATAAAGCCTCAATCAGGGAGAGTTTAAGCAGATAACTTACCGGGACCCTGATAAATTCTTCGCCCCCTTGAAAAAAAATGAATTTCCCCCGATCCTGGCGGGGAGGACTGTTGGGATCGGTTTTATCGGCCAGGAGATCTTTTTTAAACACCTCTTCCGTCTGCCGGCTGAGCAGGACCATGGGAAACCTGACCCAACTGTTTTCCCAAATCTGATCCGGATTATCTCTGAGGTATTTTTCGATCTCTATGAGGGCTTTCCTGGGCGTTTCTCCAGCTTTGAACCTTTTGATGATGTTGTGGTAGTAGCTGGATTCCTCGATGGTTATGGCTAAATCGACGTCTGCCCCTTTCCCGATGACACTGGTTTGAAATTCATTTTCCGAACCGGCGGTGGTGTCATTCATGGAAAAAGGAATGGATTGGACAAAAGCCTCCCGTGATCCCCGGTTTATTTCCAGGACATCCAGGAGGGTCGCCATGGACCGGGGACCTTCGACCGGTTGGTTTTTCACATGGGTTTTTAAAAGTATGGCCAAGACTCAACTCCCTATTTTATTAAAAAGCGTATGGTTCCGAAAGAGGCCAGAGTAGAAGATTTTGTGCCGTCGGAATCGGCGGCCAGGCTCACAACCACCTTGCGTTTCCCGCTAACCTCAATCCCCCAAATGGCCTTGAAATCCTCCAGGATATTTCGATGCTCCGTGTGCCACCGGCCCAGGCCGGCGGCGCCGCTTCGCAGGACCAGGTACTTGATATTGCTTGATGAAGGAGAGGGATAAACCCCTAAGGGGGCCCCGTTGTCCCAGACGTAGCCGATGGCCCTGAAGTTGACCAACTCGGGGAAAAAGGGCAAAACCACATAGAGCCCTGCGGCCTGGTCGTCGGTGGCCCTTTTCCGCAAATCCCCATTCAGAGGATGTTTCTCGACCATCCACTCAAAGGTCAGGCAGGGGTATTGCAAGAGATCGAAATCCTTAAACTCCCGGACCAGCATATAATTGCTGTTTTCCGTCGAGAGGACAATCATGGGCTTCGGGGTGTTTCTTAGCCGATAATCGGCCTGCCCCTTGAACACTTTTACCTTCCAATCGGAAAGATGGGTTTCGGGGCAGTTGACCTTGAAATCTTCCTGGGCCTTGACCAAGGGGGGACTCATCACCAATAGCAATACAATCAAGAAAAGGATTTTCATCCCTGCGGTTCGAACACCTCCTGGACCTTTCGGGCCAGGGAAATCGGAGTAAAAGGCTTTTGGAGAAAAGCCGTATCGGGTTCGAGCACGCCATGGTGGGCGATGACATCATCGGTATAGCCGGAGGTAAACAGGACTTTCATCTCCGGGTGTAACACTATCAGGGTGTCGGCCAGCTCCCGGCCGCTCATCTTCGGCATGATGACATCCGTCAACAGCAGGTTGATCCGGTTGACCTCTTTTTCTTGGACCAGGTGCAGGGCCTCGAGGCCGTTCCCGGCTTCCATTACCTGATAACCCTGATCACGCAGGACCGAGGCCGAGAGACTCCGGACCGAAGGTTCATCTTCGACCAACAGGACGGTTTCCGTCCTCCGGGCCAGTTGAACCCCTTCCCCCTGTCGGAGGACCGGATCAGCCTGGGTCTCCTGCCGGGGGAGATAGATCTTGCAGGTCGTCCCATACCCTTCTTCACTGTATACCCAGATATGTCCGCCGCTTTGTTTGACAATGCCATAAACCGTTGATAAACCCAGGCCGGTTCCTTTTCCCTTTTCCTTGGTCGTGAAAAAGGGTTCAAAGACCTGTTTTTTGACTTCCGAGGTCATCCCGATCCCGGTATCACTGACTGAAAGCCGGACATAAGGACCCGAAACGCTTCCCACATGGTTCTGACAGAATGTTTCATCCAATTCGCAATTGGCGGTCTCGATGGTCAGTCGGCCGCCGGAAGGCATGGCATCCTTGGCATTAACGACCAGGTTAACGATAACCTGTTCTATCTGCCCGGGGTCGACCATGACCGTCCCTAATTCCTGGGCCATGACTATATTAAATTCGATGTCTTCATTAATGAGCCGGGCCAACATCTTTTCCAGGTCCTTGAGCAGGAGATTGAGATCCACATTTTTCATCTCCATGATTTGACGCCGGCTGAAGGCCAACAACTGGCGGGTCAGGTTCCCGGCCCTTTCCGCGGCCTTTTGAATTTCACGGATATTGTTTTTCAGACTTTCATTTCCATTCATTTTCCTGAGGGTCAGTTCACTGAATCCGCCAATGACCGTCAAAAGATTATTGAAGTCATGAGCAATCCCTCCGGCCAGTCTGCCCACATTCTCCAGTTTTTGGGATTGGAGAAGCTGCTGCTCAAGCGATTTAACCTGTTTCAATTTTTCAGCCATATTCTTCAAGGCCAGGAGCAATTGCCCGGTTTCGTCCCCGGCCGGCCATTCAATAGGGACCGTAAAATCCCCTTCAGCCAATCGGTTGGCAATCCGTACCCCCTCGGCCAGCGGTCGGGTGATGCTTCGGGCAAAAAAGACGGCTATCAAAAGGCCGCTCAGAGTGGCCAGGGCTCCAATAAAAAGAAAACTATTGCGGGTCTTGTTATAGATCCTGACCGATTCCTGATAATGGAGATCGCTCTGCTGTTTTTCGTAAGCCACCAGTTCAGCACATATCTGCTGAAGGTTAAGGGCGTATGGCCTTTGGGTCTGCATATAAAATGTAATGGCCTGTTCCGATCGGCCGTTGAGGGTTTTTTCCAAGGTCGATTCAACATTTTTTTCCTCCACCGTTAAAATTTCTTTCAACCTTTGAAGAAGCGCCTTTCCTTTTTTGTTTTTTTCCAGGGTCTCCAATTTTTCCAGGGCCCCTCCGTAGGTTGACCGGGCGGTTAAAATCTTCACCTTTTCAAAAGACCGGGCGACTTCATCTTTGGTGGAAATGATGGTCAGAACGGATTTATCCATGGTGTGCAGCGAATCCTGGATCATATTGGCGTACCAGATCTTGGTACTGTTTATTTTGACAATTTTTTCCATTTGATCATTGATCTGTCCCAGGTTTGAAATACCGAGTAATATAAACAAAAACATAAAAACCACAAAAAGACCGAGCACAACGGCCAGTCGGGTCCTTATCTTGAATTTACCAATAGTCATCTTTTGGTTCCTCCTAAGGCCATAAGGGCTGACCCTCGTAGGTCAAGCCTTTTAGAAGGGTGTCCGCCTTGCGGACCGCTTCTTCCGGAAGAGGGGCATAGTGGAGGGGCCGGGCATATCTTTGCCCTTCATGGACCATCCACCACAGCAATTTAGCCAACTTCCTGGCCTTCTCACGGCTTCTCCCTTCATAACCCTGTTCCTTGTAAAGGGCCACCCAGGTAAAACCGCTGATGGGATACCCCTCCGGGGAAGCCGTATCGGTTAAGGAAATATGGGTATCCTCCGGAAGGGCGACATTGGCCGCCAGACTAACCGATTCCGTCGAAGGTTCGATAAAACTTCCTGTTTTATTTTTGATCAGGCCCACGGTCATATCGTTTCCAAGGGCATAGATCAGTTCCACATAACCGATGGACCCCGGGATCTGTTTCACCAATCCAGCCACCCCAGGATTGCCTTTGGCGCCTATCCCCACCGGCCAGGGAAGGGTTTTCCCCAGGCCGATTTTTTCCCTCCATTGGGAGCTGATTTTGCTCAGATAATCCGTGAAAATATGGGTTGTCCCGCTGCCGTCCGAACGGTGGACAACCGCGATGTTCATTTCAGGCAGTTTCAGTCCCGGATTGATCGCCGAAAGTCTGGGATCATTCCATTTATTTATTTTCCCGAGGAAAATATCGGCCAGGACCTCCGGAGTAAATCTAAGTTTCGGGTTGAAGGGTAAATTATAGACCAGCACTACACCACCCAACCCGGTCGGAATCTGGACTATCGGATCCCCTGCCCTCCTTAATTCTTTTTCAGTCATAAAGGCATCGGTCCCGGCAAAATCCACGGCTTTCTTGATCAGTTGTTCGATCCCGCCACCGGATCCAATGGCCTTGTAGTGAATTTTGATATCACCCTGGCGCTCAAAGACCTCGAACATCTTGTGGTAAAGGGGATAGGGAAAGGTTGCCCCGGCGCCGACGAGTTTTATCCTGCCAACCTCGGCGGCGAAAAGATTGGTCCCGAAGGAACCTATGATTATGAGCAGACCCAGCTTCCAAAAAAATCGGCCCATATATTTTTCTCCTCTGTTATTCGCAATAAGGGTTTCAAGATGCAAGATGCAAGTTTCAAGGGGAAAAAACCTGACCCCTATGGGACAAGCATTAAACAGGATGGATGTTAAAAACCCATGGCAGGGAGGTTAAATTTTGGGAACATCTATTTTGGGGTGAAGTCAACAGGAGATCTCATGGTTGAAGGGGTATCTGAAAAGATTAAGAGGTTGAAAACCGGAAAAGGCGAAACGCCTTTTCCGGGAGAAGGGATTGAAAGATTAAAAATTGAGCTGGAAGCCGACCTGAACCTTATCATAGTCGGCGCCTGTAGAGGATTCATAACTCCGGCGTTCATAGGCGATAAAGGGCATTAACTCCTTGGTCACGTCATAGGACAAACCGGCGATGTAAGTGGTGTACCCGTCATTGGATTTATTGGTGTTGGGGTCAAAGAAATCAACTTTCCCGAAAACCCTGGCCTTTTCCAGGCCCGGAATCCTTAAAAAACCTGCGCCCACATAGCCGCTGCGGTCATTTTGTTCGGTAGAGGATTTCGTCCCTTTCCCCCAATAATATTGACCCATCAAAGCAAAGAGCTTATGTTGCAGGGAAATCTGGCCGATATTGACCTGCCAGTCCGGATAATCACCGGTCTTCCCGGCAGTGGTAAAGTTGGCATTGCTTTTTCCATAATTTCCCACGTAGGCGACCTGAAGCCCTTTCAGAATAGACACGGAAGACAGCGGGCGGACATAAATCAAACCCGAAATGGCCTTGTCGGTATTGGCCTCCGTGTTGTCATACCCGGCGCCGTTATACAAACCGACCATATAGCCGCCCCATTTTCCGGCAAAGGCATTGGAGACATTATTCAAATATTCCGGATCCAGTTTCCCCCCGAAGGTCCCCTTGTTGACGATACCCAGATCGGCCGAGGCCTGGATACCATGGTTATCCAGGAAATGCTTACCCTGAACCCGGTAAGGCCAGATCGAGGAATCATAGTCATCGGACGGGGTGTGCACCAGGCCGATTTCAGTTGACGTTCCATAGAGTTTGAGATTGGCATAGGCATATTTCATCCGCACTTCCAGGCCGTTGCCTTTATCATCGCCATCCTTGGAATTAAAAAGATCGGTGGTGACCCGCATATCCAACCAGGGGGTAAATTCTTTTTTTAAGGTGATATAGGCCCTGTTGACATTGAAGTCATTGGTCGTTTTCCCGTTTTTGACACTTTTGGTGTTCCATTCACCGAAAATGGTGGAGCCGAAGGTAAAGCCCTTCAAGGCCTTTGGGAGGAAATCACCCTTTTGGGACCCTTTGGCCAGGTCTTCTTTGATTTCCGATTTGATTTCCGTTTTTTCTTTCCTGGCATTGGAACGAACCTCTTTTATCATTTCGTCCGCTTCCTGGTCGGTCAGGACACCTTTTTTCTTTAACAGATTGAGCAAATGCAGGGCATCGATCTCCCCGGCCCAAAGGGCGGCCGGGGCCCCCCAGGCCAAAAAGCAACCCAAGATAACCAGACAACAAACCCACTTTTTCCAAACCATCGTTTTCTCCTTTCTTCCTTTCCAACTTTTTTTATTTTCCCCGATCAGGAAATTCTGGAAAGAAATAGCGGAGGGGTGTTACGGGATTATTACCGATTGATGAAATATTGGTTAATGGCCTTCTGCGTCTGCGGGCACGCATCAAGTCAAGATATATTAACAGTATCATAATTGTATTTACACGTTAAGGTCGACTTTTTTTTCAGGGCTTTCGGGCTGGTCTCTCGCCCGCTCCCTTCGGTCGCTTGAGCCCTCAGAGGGCGCAGAGAAAGAATATTCTTTAAAAATCGCTGAGAGGGCGATTTTTAAAACTTTGTCGATGTCGATTTACTAAGCGCCTAATCGCCTCCAAAATGTCATCAAATGATCATCAAGATTTTACAAATCCCTGATAAATTGCCTTCCGACTTCGAAACCCAAAGTGAAAATCATTAACGATGGACTCATAAAAAGTCCGAAAGAGCCCATTTCAGTCATTCCCGTCGGAGCTTGTCTTCGAATGTCTTAATGGGGGACGGGAATCCAGTCCCGCCAAAGGCGGGATTAATCAGGTAGGTGTGGTCTGGATTCCCGCCTGCGCGGGAATGACGAGTTTTTACACAGTCGTCATTAATGATTAGACCGAAAAGAGGTGATGGACCGGGAGGGAAATGTTAAAATATCTTCATTAAACTGTAACAGAATCGTAACAAAGGGAGCTTAGATTAATTAAAGTAAAAAACGGAGGAAATATCATGAAAAATTTATTCATAAAGGGTATATTATTTTTTATGGCGGTGTTGATTGTCCCGACCATCGCCTTTTCGGCAAACTTTATTCAGGTCAAGGGTTCGGACACCGAAGTCAATGTGGTCCAGAGATTGGCCGAGATTTTTATGAAAAAAAATCCCAATGTCAGTATCGCCGTGACCGGCGGCGGATCCGGAGTCGGGATTGCCGCCATCATCAATAAAACCACGGACCTGGCCAATGCCTCCCGTCCCATGAAAGACAGCGAGATCGCCAAGGCCAAGGCCAACGGGGTCAACCCGATCGGGGCGGTTTTTGCCGTGGATGGTCTTTCGGTGATCGTCAATCCTAAAAATACCCTCAACTCCCTGACTGTGGACCAGATCGGACAGGTCTACCGGGGGGAATTAACCAACTGGAAGCAGGTGGGCGGCCCGGACCTGGCCGTAACCCTTTATGGCCGTCAGCCCAATTCAGGAACCTTTGTCTTCTTCCGGGAAGGCGTGGTCCGGGGGGATTACTCCGGCAAAATGAATCAGATGAATGGCAACGCCCAGATCCTGGAAGCGGTCAAAAAAGATCCCGGCGGGGTCGGTTATGTCGGTATCGGTTATGTAGTGGATGATCAGGGGAAGGTTGCCCCCGGGATCAAAGTGGTTGACGTGGCCAAAGACAGCCGCAGCAAGGCCTTTTCTCCCTTGAAGCTGGAAAATATCCTTAGCGGTTCTTATCCCATCTCCCGGCCCCTCTACCAATATTTTGATGGCAATAACCGGGCCAAGGTGGAAGCCTTTATTAAATACGAACTGAGTCCGGAAGGGGTGGCCGTTATTCAAAAGGATGGTTTTTATCCTCTGACCGATCAGTGGAAAAAACATAATGCCCAAATCAACTTTTAAAGGGTCTGGTCTTTCTTCTTCCAGGGGGACCGGGCATTGGAGACGGCTCCAGGACCGGATGATTTTCCGGTTCTTCCAATTCAATGGGATGCTCTCCATCCTGATCCTCCTGGGGATCTTTTTACTCCTTTTGTTTGATGGTTTTCCGGCCATCAAGCATTTAGGATTTTCCAGTTTTCTGTCCATGACCTGGAATCCCACCTCTTATGTAAAGGAAACCTATGGTCTGGGGGCCATGATCATCAGCACCCTCATGGTCACCTTCGGGGCCATGGTCCTGGCCGTTCCTGTCGGGCTGGGCTGTGCCGCCTACCTGGCTGAGGTGGCCCCTTCCTGGGTCAGGGAAACCCTTAAACCGGTCATTGAAATCCTGGCCGGCATTCCCTCGGTGGTCCTGGGATTTTTGGGTATCATCGTAGTCGGTCCGGCCATTGCCCGTCTGTTCCATCTTCCCAACGGCCTGAATGCTGTAAACGGCTCAATCCTTTTGGCTATAATGAGTCTACCGACCATCATCAGCATTTCCGAGGATGCCATTTCCTCGGTCCCCAGATCCTACAAGGAAGCCTCTCTGGCCCTGGGGGCCACCCGCTGGCAGACCCTGATCAAGGTGGTCGTCCCTTCGGCCCTTTCCGGGATTATCGCCTCCATCATGCTGGGAATGGGCCGGGCTATCGGAGAAACCATGACCGTGCTTATGGCAACCGGCAATGCCTTGAATACCCCTTCCCACATATTTGATGCGGTCCGTACCATGACGGCCGCCATCGCCATCGAGTTGGGCGAAGTCGCTTTTGGGTCCGACCATTATCACGGACTTTTTGTAGTAGGCTTCATTCTTTTCGTAATGACCTTTCTGGTCAATCTGATCGCCGACCTCGTTCTGGCCAAGTACCAGGAGGTGGACCGGTGAAACGGGCGGCTCCCGCTTCCAAATGGAAGCCTTTTCTTGGGTCGGCAAAGCCGACCGCCATAACCGAAAAAGCGGGCTTTTTATCGCTGGCCCTTTCCAGTTTGGTGGTAGTCCTGGTACTCTTCTGGATCATGGGGGATATTTTTATTAACGGGGCTTCGGTGATCAATTGGGCCTTCCTTTCCCAATCCCCCCGGGAAGGGATGACTCAAGGGGGGATCTTCCCAGCCATTATCGGGACCTTACTCGTCAGCCTGATCACCATCCTGATGGCCGTACCTTTGGGAATGTTCAGCGCCATCTATTTGAATGAATACGCCTATCAGGGGAAACTGGTCCGGCTGATTCGGCTGTCCATACGCAATCTCTCCGGCGTTCCCTCCATTGTCTATGGGCTGTTCGGCGTGGCCCTGTTTGTGCGTTTCCTGCATTTCGGGGCCGGCATCCTTTCGGCGGGCATGACCCTGGGACTCCTGACCCTGCCCTGGACCATCACCGCCAGTGAAGAGGCTTTAAAGACCGTGCCCAAATCCTTTCGGGACGGGGCACTGGCCCTGGGGGCCACCAAATGGCAGGCCATCCGCACCAATGTCTTACCCTACGCCATCCCGGGGATGTTGACCGGGGCCATTCTCGGGCTGGCCCGGGCGGCCGGTGAAACCGCTCCGATCTTATTTACCGGAGCGGCCTTTTTCCTGCCCTTTCTGCCCAGGTCCCTTTTTGATCAATTTATGGCCCTGCCCTATCACCTCTACATACTGGCCACTCAGCATCAGGATATTGCCCGGGTCCGCCCTATCGCTTACGGCACGGCACTGGTTTTAATCGCCTTGATCCTTTGTCTGAATGGAATAGCCATTGTCATTCGTTACCGGTATCGCAAGAGAGCCAGGATGAACCAGTGACATGAAACCATCTGACTCGATCCAGGCAACGGTCAAGGATATAAAAATCCAGGTCAGGGACCTCAATTTTTATTATGGTCCCCAGAAGGCCCTTGATGATTTAAACCTCGACATCCCCGCCTATCAGGTTACGGCCTTTATCGGCCCTTCCGGGTGCGGCAAGAGCACCTTCTTACGTTGTCTGAACCGGATGAATGAAACCATCCTGGGTACCCGGATCGAAGGGACCATCCTCCTGGAAGGGGAAGACATTTATGCTCCGGAAGTCGATGTGGTCGATGTGCGCCGCCGGGTGGGCATGGTTTTTCAAAAATCCAATCCCTTTCCCAAAACTATTTTTGAAAATGTGGCTTATGGGTTGCGCATCAATGGGATGAAGGACAAAAGGAAAATAGCCGAGATTGTGGAAAGGAGCCTGCGGGATGCCGCCATCTGGGAGGAAGTCAAAGACCGGCTCTATGAATCGGCCCTGGGACTTTCCGGCGGACAGCAGCAACGGCTGTGCATTGCCAGGGCCCTGGCCATTAAACCCGAGGTGATCCTGATGGATGAACCGGCTTCCGCCCTGGACCCGATTGCCACCCAGAAGATCGAAGACCTGATCCAGAAGCTGAAAGAAGAATATACCATCGTCATCGTCACCCACAACATGCAGCAGGCCGCCCGCGTCTCCGATATCACGGCCTTTTTTTACCTGGGAAAACTGATCGAGGTCAACGAAACCGGCATCATTTTTACCAAGCCCCGATTAAGCCAGACCGAGGATTATATTACCGGAAGGTTCGGATAATGGTTCTACCGGGTGGCCTTAAAAGACCTGCCCCGGACGGCCTCCTCCAGGCTGATCAAAATCTCATCGCATTGAGCGGTTATCTTCCGCTTCCGGCCGAGAGAAAGTTCAAAGGATTTGATGTTGGTGTTCTGGCGGGACAGGGTAATGACCCTGGCCGTTATCCGGGAAAAGACATCAAAAGCCTTCTCCGCATCTTTTAAATCGGCTTGTTTTCCTATCGGGACCAGAGGCCTCATGGCCTTCAAAAATTGATTAACAGCCCCCTGGTTTTTCTTTATTTCGGCCTCGATTTTATCCATCTGTTCATCCCCGGTCTCGGCAATATGCGGTCCATGGAGATAGTGGATCTTAAGGGCGGCAGTGAGGGCCTTGGAGGCCAGGCTGGCGCATTGAATTTCCTCTCGATCAAAAAGGTCGGCCCCCATAAAATGATCCAGGGCTTCTTCAAAACGCTTCAGGACCTCTTGACCCTGGCCGAAAGACAATCTCGCGGCCTTGAGATTCGTATTTAAAACCGCAAACTCCAGGAGCCCCTGATCAATCTCACGAAACTCCCTGAAGCATTGGTCGAATTCCTGCAAAAATTTTGTTTCCTGTCCCGTCGGATCTTTCCGGATCAGCAGGTCCAGTTCCCGCCGGTCCTGATCTACAAACCTGGTCGCTTTTTCCGCCTGGTCGGCGAAGGCATTGGAAGACTCATCCGTATCGGCCATAACCGCCATTTTTTCCGCTTCAACGGACTTGAGAAGATGGATGCGCATCCGGGAAAGGATCTCCAGCTTTTTAGTCATCAGGCCGACCACATCTTCTATACCCAGATTGGGCCCCTTATAGGTAATACCGATCAAGATGAGCATCAAAACCAGAACAAGGCCGGCCAACAATAAAAAACCCCTTTTTCTTTTCAAAAAAAAGTCCCTGGTCATGTTCTTCAATCTCCTATTGTATCTTTCCTTTAGCCTTGGTTTGGTCGCCGCCGGACCCTTTTTCTTTTGTCAATAAATTCCGTTTAAAGTAATGGATGTCGAATTCAAAATCCGGAAACAGCCTTGGAAGACGCATCAGGTTAAAGACCATGACTCCGATGGAGAAGCGTTCCAGCCAGGAAGACAAGGGCCAGCCGAAGTGAACCACCACCTGACGATCGCTCATTTCATACTCCAAGACCTTCAAGATGGCCACGATGCGATGATAAAGGGAAATTTTGGATAAAGGAAAACGAAAATGATTGGGGGCATTTTTCGGAGGAAGCCCGCCGACCCTGGGGGAATAAAAGGTAATGTAGGCTTCATTATCTTTATGGTGCGTCCTTTCGGTCTCCGCGGACCTTCGAAAGAAAAGATGGACCTCATTTTCTTCCGATTCTGCCAGAAAAAGGATCATCTCCATTTCATTTTCCGCCAGTTCAATCTCCTTCAAATCCGGAGATCGTTTTTTGGCTATCAGGAATCCTCCCAGGAGCATCACCCCGGTGACCGTACCCCATAACAGGGTAGCCCGGGGCTTATCGATAGCCAGGAAAACAAAACAACTGCTCAGGATGATCCAGAGGACGAGGGTCCCTAAACGGCTGGTAGAATAGGTCATCCCTTCGGCCTTACCTTTGAAATAGCGATAGAGGATGAGGGACCCCATGTTGATGCAAAAAGAGGCCAGAAGTCCCAGGGCATACATATTGGCCAGTTCCGTTTGGCTCCCGCTGGTTAGAAAAATAATAATGGAAAAAAAGGTGGCGCTGGCAATATGAATACGATACAGGGATTGCTTGCGATTGACGGCGGTGAGCCAGTGAAAGCCATAGCGATGGGCCACCCGTTCCATGAGTTCGCTGGAGGCCACGAAGGCGGTATTAATGGCCATGGTCAGGGTGATGCTGGCCAGGGCCCCGACCGCCAAACCAAAAGGAAAGCCATTCAGCAAGGTAGCGTAATGGGTGATCAGATCGCCTTCATGGGCCTTGAAATCGATCCGGGTGGATAGCACCAGGACGGTCACTAAAGGGGTTACCACCCCCACAGTAAGGGCCAGAAACCAGTAGGCCTTGCGGATTTCTTTCCAACTTCGCAGAAATCCCGCGGTTTGAAGGACCGATTCCACCCCGGAGTAGGCCAGGATACAAAAGGCGAGACTTGAAATGAAATGACCGTAATTTCCCAGAATCGAGCCGGTATTGACGTGTTTTATGGCTTGAGTCGTTGCCAGTTGTATTTGACTGAAAGACCCTTTATCCAAATTTAAGAGACCGGAAGCGATCAGGTTGAGCAGGATAAAAGCCGCCCCGATGAATATCATGAAGGTGAACCGGGCGTTCTCCTTGATACCCAGGATATTCAAGCCGGCCACGGCCCAGATGATGGCCAGCACAATGATCATCGAGGTCGATGGGCCCAGGGGGAAAAAGGATGTGGCGTTGGAGACCGCACTGACCGCCGAGATACAGGCCGTCAGGATGTAATCCACCATAATCGAGGCGACGGCCACAAAAGAGACCATGGGGCCCAAAACCAGGTAAGAAAAGGAATAGACCCCACCGCCGATCAGTTTATGATGTTCCAGGATTTCAGCGACTTCAGTCAGTCTGGTACTGATAAAACGGATCAGCAGGCTGGTGAGGACAATAAAGGGAATGGCGCTTAAACCGATAAAGCGGTAGGCTTCAGCCGGGACGTAAAAGATTGAGGTGAATTCATCCATCAAGGTGATGACCCCTACAGCCAGGTAGGTGAGCCAGATCCGGCCGCCGTGGGGATAGGAAAGGAGATTGCGCCGGCGGAGCAAAAAGAAAAATAATACAATGAGACCTGCATTCAGAATAATAAGAATAATGGGCTTCATGGCAGGTCCTTCAAAAACAGGGAGAATGAAAACTTGGGATGGAGAATCGGAGATGGTTACGCAAAGATCCCCGGCAAAGGCCAAGCCCGAAGATATAGGCAGGAAACGCCCAAAGGCATTTTATCGACATATTCCTCCTTCTTAGCTACGAGGTTAGCTGACGGGCTCGGGCCGGAGGTAATAGGCCCTACCGTGTAGACGGATTCGCCCCGAATGATCGGGTCCCCCGCTCCCCTGGTGCATTACCAGGGAACTCGCTGGTCGGCCGTAGATATAGACCGACGGAGGTTAATCTAAACCTTTCTTGAAGGATGTCAACAAAAAAAATAGGGCTTGACCCGTCGATAATTCTCTTCTATAATATGTACGTACATATCTAAATAGGGGGATTGAAAGATGGCCACGAAACGCCTCACCATTGAATTGTCCGTTGATCAATATGAGATACTTCAGAAGCAAGCCAAGGCCAATGGGACCTCTGTTAGCGGATTTATTCGTCGGATGATTGATGAATTTCGTCTTCGTCCTCCGGCAGAGGTCCGCAAAAATTATCAGACAGATCCTTTATATAAAAGACGCGGGTCTTTTGACGGGCCGACAGATTTATCGGAAAATCATGATCGTTATCTTTATTGATGGTAAACTCTCATACCTCACGGTGGGCGCCACGAGGCATGAAAAAGGGTTTCTCCTAACTTTCAACATTGAACGTCGAACCTTGAACGGCATTTTCGACCTAAGAACCGGACCATGATTTTCCTGGATACCTCTGCTTTTTTGGCCATAGAAAATAAACGGGATACCCATCATCTTAAAGCCGTTACCTTTCGGGATTCCTGTCTAAAAGCCGGTACCCCGTTTATCACTACAGATTATGTTCTGGACGAAAGCTATACGGTGATCCGTTTTCGGGCCGGATATCATATTGCCATTCAATTTGGTGAAGACCTCCGAAAAAGTCAATTCCTTCGAATTGAACATATAACTCCTGAAATTATTGAGAAGGCCTGGCAACTCTTTAAAAATTTTTCCAATCATGATTTCAGTTTCACCGATTGCACCAGTTTTATCATTATGGAGCGCCTTCAAATTCCAACGGCTTTTTCTTTCGATAATCATTTTAAAGAATACGGTCGTTTTACTGTCGGACCGTAATCGTTTGCACTTATCCTGCAAGAAAGGTTTTTCAATGGGTTTTTTGGTAGCCATCGTCGGTGCCCCTAATGTCGGAAAGTCCACCCTCTTCAATCGTCTGATTCGAAAAAAAAAGGCTATAGTGGACGATCAGCCCGGGGTCACCAGGGACCGGAATTACCAGGAGGTGATCTGGGAAGGGAAAAGGATCACTCTGATTGATACCGGCGGATTCGAATGGGACAAAAAAGGGGGCATGGATACAGGACTGCGAGAGCAGGTTGAAATGGCCCTGGAGGAAGCAGACCTGATCGTCTTTGTGGGAGACGGACAAAAAAGTCTGACCCCGGCCGATGAGCAGGTCATCCATCGCTTACGCAAAACTTCCAAACCGGTGATCTATACGGTTAATAAAGTGGATAATCCCAAAATAAGGGAAGGCCTGGCCGAATATCATCGCCTCGGAATGGATACCCCCCTGCCTCTTTCGGCCCTCCATGGAACTGGGGTCCAGGACCTGAAAGAAGCCATCATCGCCCATCTGCCCCCGATGGAGGAAGCAGCCGGAGAAGAAAAACGGATCCGTTTGGCTGTGATCGGGCGTCCGAATGTCGGCAAGTCTTCCTGGGTCAATGCTATTTTGGGCTTTGACCGGGTTTTGGTGAGTTCTGAACCGGGGACAACGCGAGATGCCATCGATACCCCCTTTGACTATAAAGGGCAGGGATATCTCCTGGTCGATACGGCCGGGATCCGCCGGAAGGCCCGGATTGACCAGCGGCTGGAAAAATTCTCCGTCCTCGGGGCCATCAAGGGAATCGATCAATGTGATCTGGCCGTCATCCTGTTGGATGCCTCACAAGGCGTAACCGATCAGGATGCCCGGGTGGCGGGTCTCGCTTTTGAAAAAGGCAAAGGCTGTATCATCGGGGTCAACAAGTGGGACCTGATTGAAAAAAATCTCAAAAATAAAAAACTATTTTTAGAAGAGATCCGTTACAACCTTAAATATCTCTCCTTTGCTCCGATCCTGCCCCTTTCGGCCCAAACCGGCTTGGGCAGGGAAAAACTCTTAAACACCGTCCATCAGGTTTACCGCCAATATACCCGCCGGGTAGATACCGGCCCGCTGAACCAGGCCCTGAAAAAAATCCTTTCCGAGCACTCTCTGCCTCTAAGAGGCGGGCAGCGCGTTAAAATTTACTTTGGGACCCAGGCAGAAACCAAACCGCCCACCTTTGTCTTTTTTGCCAATTATCCAGAAAATATCCATTTTTCCTACCAGCGGTATATAACCAATAAACTTCGGGAATATTTTAAACTGGACCTCTGCCCGATCCGGATCATCTTCAAGAAAAGGGAAAAGAAGTCTTGAGCAGGACTCGGACCAAAAAGAATCCCCTTATTTGAAGCTCCCTGCACCAGGGTTCGGAGAATCTTCCAGCCACCCATACCCCCTTTCCAGATTTGTATTTTAATTTGCCCTGGATTATAGTAACTTGCCGGACCAAGGAGAAATGGTTGATGGATAGGAGTCTCGGAGTCGATCTCACCACAGGCAGCATACCCCGGCATCTGCTCAGCTTTTCCCTTCCCATGCTGGCCGGCAACCTCCTCCACATAGGTCAAAACACCATTAACACCATATGGGTGGGCCACCTGGTGGGAGAAAATGCGGTAGGTGCTGTGGGTGTCAGTTTTCCCGTGACCTTCATCCTTATCGGCTTTGCTTTGGGTATGTCCATGGCCACCACCATCCTCGTATCCCAGTATTACGGGGCTAAAGACCTGTCCAAAGTGAATCAGGTCATTAACAACTCCTTTTCTCTGGCCCTCATTCTGGGTGCCGTTTTGTCTGTAGTTGCCGTGATGTCCGCCGATTCCATTCTCAGGTTCATGAAGACCCCATCTGAAAATTTCGCTATGGCCTCGAGCTACCTGAAAATCACCCTCAGTGGTTTCATAATCTTCTATGTCGCCTTTATCATCAACTCCGCCCTGCGGGGGATAGGCGATACAATGACCCCGCTCTTATTTATGGCCGTGACCATAGGCCTCAACGCCATACTGGACCCATTCTTCATCGGTGGCTTTGGTCCCTTCCCGCATTTCGGCCTAAAGGGAGCGGCCTGGGCCACGGTGGTATCCCAGACCATGGGATTCGGCACCGCCATTGTCTATCTAAACCGGAAAAATCATTTGGGAGCTTTTCACCCCAAAAAGCTCATCCTGAATAGGCCCGAGACGGTTATGCTCTTCAAAATCGGACTGCCCTCTATCATTCAACAGTTGATTGTCTCCATGGGCTCCCTCCTGATAGCCACCCTGGTCAATACCTTTGGTGCCGCAGCCACCAATGCCTTCGGCGCGGTAACCCGGGTGGATATGTTTGCCATCATGCCCGCCATGTCCATAAGTATGGCCGTAGCGGCGTTAACAGGGCAGAATCTTGGGGCGGGCAAGCCACAAAGGGTAAAAAAAGTGTTCCAGGGAGGCCTTTTGCTGATTTCCTCGATCACGCTATTCATCTCCCTCATAGCATTTTTTCTATCGAGCCTCATTCTTACCATGTTTGGTCTTGGGAATGACGCCAGGGTGATGGAAATCGGAATCAACTACCTGAAGATCGTGGGCGCCTGTTATGTGGTCTTCTCTATAGGCTTCGTGTCAAACGGAGTCATCAATGGGGCGGGTCATACCCTCGTCACCATGATGTTCTCTTTCCTATCGTTGTGGGTGTTCAGGATACCGCTGGCCTGGAGCCTGTCCCGGACCGGCCTCGGGATTACAGGGATATGGATAGGGATCGCCCTGAGCTTTTTCGGATTCTCCTCTGTAAGCCTCGGGTATTACCTCACGGGCAGGTGGAAAAAGGGGCTACTGGACCCGAATACCCAACCCTTGAAGGAATAAAGGCTGAATCTCCAAGGAGTAATTATCAACCGGATAGTTGTTAATGTATTCGGCTAAAACCATTCTGAAAATTTTTTCCCGATCTCTACTAAATCTTCCAAAAATCTTTACGATCAGCAGCAAGGGTTAAGACCGACCCGATTCATTAGACCGTAATCATTTTCTCCACGTTACGCTCCTTTCAATTTTGCTATTTCAGAGTAATTCATAATGATTCGAATGGACTAACTCCCGGATATTTTTTATCAAAGTAGATGGGGCTTGAAAATCCGGGTACCGCTTATACAGGGTGGCAATACGGGTCAGTTCATCCATTTCTTTGATTCGATTCAAGATGCCTCTTTCCTGCTTATTACGACAAGGATGTTTGGCAAAAACCAAATCCTTTTCCTCAACCCTTTCCATATAATGCTGAGAAATCAAATAGCGTTCGCAGGTACAGGGATTGTCCGGATTGGTCAAAGCGCAATTTTTCATCAGAAAATCCTGTATCCGTTCCCGGGCCCTCGAAAGACGTTTACGAAAGGCCGTCGCTGTAATCTCAAGGATGGCCGCCCCCTGTTCGCTGCTCACATCGAAAACATCCACCAGGAGAAAGGCCAGGCGGTGTTCCCTATCCAGGCAAAGCAAGAGCCCTTGTAGGCAACTGATCCTGATCTCCTCCACAAAAATATTCTGTAAGGGGCTGGAATGAGACTCCTGCCATTCTACCGCCGAATCCAGTTCAAGACTTTTTTCGTATTCTTCAAAAGATACCGCCACAAGTTCCGCCCGACGCTTGCGTAGGGTCAACAAATGGTTGACGGCCACCCGTTCAATGGGTTTCAACGAACGACGGACTTCCGCCGGACCCTGATTCCCGAACCCTGATCCCTGAAGGTTATTTTTGTGTTAAAGTATAGGATGGGGCGGAATAAGGGTCAAGGATAAAAATCGGAAAAATTCTTGATCCTTGACTCCTTAGCCGATCCATAATAAAATTATTAATAGACTTTCTGACAAAAGATTCAAAAATTGCCATTCCAGCAGAAGCCGGAATCGAGGGATGGGATTCCTATTCTATTGCGAGACTCTGAATAAAAGGAAAAAGATGACTGATCCCCCTTCGCACCCGTCCTTGAACATCCTGGTCGTGGATGATGAAGTCAACATCCGCAAGACCTTATCGGTTTGCCTGGAGACCGAAGGGCACAAGGTTATGGCCGTCAGTAATTTTCAGGATGCCTTGACGGAGGCCACGCACCGTTCTTTTGAACTGACCTTTGTAGACCTGCGCCTCGGCCTGGAAAACGGCTTGGATCTGATTCCGGCCTTACTGGCGCAAACGCCCTGGCTTAAGATTATTGTCATCACGGCCTATGCTTCCATTGATACGGCCGTCGAGGCCATGAGGCGGGGAGCCACGGATTACCTTCCTAAACCATTTACCCCTGCTCAAGTAAAACTGGCCGTTCAAAAAGTCTGCGGGATGCGGACCTTGGAGCAAAGGGTTGCCGCTTTACAGGAAGACCTGGGCAGGTCAAATCCAGAGGTGGAATTTTCCGGTACCAGTTCGATTATGCAACGGGCGGTCAATCTGGCCCGTCAGGCGGCCCCGTCCGAAGCCACCATCTTACTGCGCGGGGAAAGTGGAACCGGCAAGACCGTCCTGGCCAAGGCCATTCACTCCTGGAGTAAACGGGCGACCAAACCGCTGGGAATCATTTCCTGCCCTTCTTTTTCCGCGGAATTACTCGAGAGCGAACTTTTCGGGCATGTCAAGGGGGCCTTTACCGGGGCCGTTCGGGACAACCCGGGCCGGGTGGCCGCCTGCGAAGGAGGCACCCTCTTTTTAGATGAGATCGGCGACTTGCCCCTGATCCTGCAACCCAAGCTGCTGCGCTTCGTCCAGGAAAGGGAATATGAAAGGGTCGGCGATACGATCACCCGAAAGGCCGATGTGCGTCTGATAACGGCTACCAACCTGGATTTGGAAAAGGCGGTCAAGGAAGGACGGTTTCGCGAAGACCTCTTTTTCCGGCTTAACGTCATCCAGATCGAAATCCCCCCCTTGCGCGAGCGTCCGGAGGATGTGGTCGGGCTGGCCGAGAAATTATTGGCTTTCTATGGCCGGAATAATCACCGGGCCTTTGCCGGCTTTACCGAAGAAGCCATAAAGGGACTCAAACAATATCCCTGGCCGGGAAACGTCAGGGAGTTGAGCAACGTCATCGAGCGGATAGCCATCCTTTGTCAGGCCGAGCGTGTCGGTTGTGAGTGTCTCCCTCAAAATCTCACCCCCCATGAACCCTTCCCCAACGTAGGCGACCCCATTACCTTGGAAAAAATAGAGGAACAACACATCCGCAAAATCCTGGCCATCACCAAATCGCTGCAGGAAGCGGCAGATATCCTGGGTATCGACCAGGCCACCCTCTGGCGCCGCCGCAAGAAATACGGGATCTGATCCTCCTTTTTGCAGTTAATCCAGACCTCATTCCAGGTATATTCCGGCAGGAAAAAGACCGCCAAGCTCCTTGCAATTTTCAAGGAATTTTTGAGCCCTTTCTTGAAAACTGCAAGACGGCAAATTCTTCTTGAAAATAAAAATCCATGCCTTACAATAAGTTACAGTTGCAAACGGCTTGGCCTGGGTTTTGCTTTACAAGTTTCAATATGCAAGTTTCAAGTTTCAAGGGAAAGCCATGTTAGGTCTTCGCCAAAAAATATCTCTCGGCTTCGGTGGACTGCTGGTCATTATTTTGGCCATCGGTATCCAAAGTATTATCCTCTTAAGCAAACTGGGAGAATCCATCGACGTCATCCTCCGGGAAAATTACCAAAGCGTCATCGCCTGCCAGGATATGAAAGAAGCCCTGGAACGAATGGACAGCGGAATCCTTTTTACCCTTCAGGGATATATCGATGAAGGGAATGAACTGATTCGCAAAAATGAAAAGGCCTTTGAAAAGGCCCTCCGGATTGAATTGAACAACATCACCCTTCCGGGTGAAGGAGAAAAGGCTCAATTACTACAGAAACAATTTAACCAATACAAAACCACGCTTGAAGGAATAGAAGATTCAAGCCTTCCGATTTCCCTCCGGCGACAGAACTATTTCCGCCAACTCCTTCCTTTGTTCGATCAAATTAGATTCACGGCCAATGAAATCCTTCAAATGAATCAGGAAAATATGAGTCAGGCCAACGATCGCGCCCGCCGGAGCGCCGCTGCTGCCAAAAGGGGAATGTATATTCTCCTATTGGCGGGAACGCTGATAGCCGCAGGGTTTGTATTTTTTATCGGGAAATGGGTCTTACGGCCCATCCATCGCCTTATTCAATCCACCGATGAAATCAAGCGGGGAAATCTGGACCTGGTTGTCCCAAGCAGTTCCAGCGACGAGATCGGACATTTATCACAAGCCTTTAATGCCATGGCTTCAAGTCTTCGGGAGTTTCGTCGTTCCGATCAAGCCAATCTGATTCGGGTCCAGCGGGCCACCCAACAGGCCTTTAACAGCCTGCCGGAGGCGGTGGCGGTTATCGACCTGAAAGGCAAGGTGGAAGTGGCCACAGAAGCGGCTAAGATCTTTTTTGGCTTGCAGCCCAACATCCCTATTAAGGATTTACCCTTTGAATGGATAAACGGCTTATATCAAGAAGCCATCAAACAGGACCGCACAACATCGAAAAAAAGCAACCAAAAGATCATCCAACATTTTATCAAAGGCGAAGAACGATATTTTCAGCCCGAGGCCGTGCCCATCCTTGACATCGAGAGACAACCCACCGGGGTCGTGTTGGTCCTTCATGACGTCACCCAGCTCAGGCAACAAGACGAAATAAAGAGAGGGATGATCTCCACCGTTTCCCATCAACTGAAGACCCCTCTCACCTCGATTCGTATGGCCGTCCATTTGCTGTTGGAAGAAAAGGTGGGGCCCTTGACGGAAAAACAGGTCGATCTTCTTTTAGCGGCCCGGGAAGACAGCGACCGGCTGCACAATATTCTCAACAACCTGCTGGATATCAGCCGAATCGAATCCGGCAAGACCAAGATGGATTTCCAGGCCATTTCCCCCAATTCGTTGCAGATGGAAGCCCTGGAACCTTTTTGGAGGGCGGCCCACGACCAGGGGATCACCTTGAATGTCGAGGTCCCGGGCGATTTGCCCGAGGTTTGGGCCGATCCGACCAGGATCTATTATGTCTTTGGCAATCTTCTTTCCAATGCCCTTAAATACACCTCTCCGGGAGGCCAGGTCGCCGTATCGGCCAAGGCCGAAAAAACTGAGGTTCATTTTTCCATCACCGATACGGGAAAGGGGATTCCCGGTCAGTACCTACCCAGGATCTTCGAACAATTCTTTCGTGTTCCTGATCAGGAAAAGGAGTCGGGGGCCGGCCTTGGACTGGCTATTGTTAAAGAAATCATCGAAGCCCACGGTGGGACTGTCGGCGTAGAAAGTGAACAAGGGAAAGGGAGCACCTTTACTTTTACCCTCAGGACAGTTGATTATTCTTCGGAGCAGGAGGATCGTTCATAATGGATGTGATTTATATTTTAATAACCATCGGTTTTTTCGGCTTGTGTGTCCTGTACCTGCGGGCCTGTGAAAGGCTTTGAACCATGGGGGATATTATTGGTTTGATTATCGGGCTGATCCTGATCATTTATCTATTTATAACCATTCTTCGGCCTGAAAAGTTTTGAAAGGGATAAAATCATGGACCTTTACGGATGGATTCAACTCACCCTCTATATGCTGGTTCTTCTGGCACTGACCAAACCCATGGGCATTTATCTGGCTCAGGTCATGGATGCCGGAGGAAAGACCTTTCTGGACCCGGCCTTAAAACCCGTAGAACGGATTTTGTACCGGTTCTTGGATTTGGATCCGAAAAGGGAGCAGAATTGGCAAGGCTATACCTTTTCTTTGCTTTTTTTCAGCCTGGTCGGGTTGCTGTTTACCTATTTTCTCCTTCGACTCCAGCACCTGCTGCCTCTCAACCCCCAGGGATTCGGACCGGTTCCTGCCGACCTGGCTTTCAATACGGCGGTCAGTTTCACCACCAATACCAATTGGCAGAATTACAGCGGCGAGTCAACCCTTTCCTATTTTTCACAGATGGTGGGCCTTGTTTTTCATAACTTCGCTTCAGCCGCCGTGGGCCTGGCCGCGGCCGCGGCCCTGGTACGCGGCATTGCCCGGCATTCAGCCAAAACGATCGGAAATTTCTGGGTCGATTTAATCCGGGGAACCCTTTACCTGCTCCTGCCGATCAGCCTGGTACTGGCCGTCTTTCTGGCCTCACAGGGCATCATCCAGAATTTTAAGGCCTATGATTCGGCCAGGCTCATCGAGCCCATGACCATCCAGGTCCCCAAAAAGGACGCCAGCGGTCAGGAGGTCAAGGATGCTCAGGGCAACCCGGTGATGGAAGAGCAGAAGGTCGAGGAACAGACCCTTCCCCAAGGGCCGGCGGCCTCCCAGGTGGCCATCAAGATGCTGGGGATCAACGGCGGTGGTTTTTTTAACGCCAATGCGGCCCATCCTTATGAGAACCCGACCCCTTTATCCAATTTTTTTCAGATGCTGGCCATCTTTCTCATCCCCAGCGGCTTGACCTATTATCTGGGTCGGATGGTCAAAAATCAAAAGCATGGCTGGGCCATCTGGAGCGCCATGATCATCCTCTTTCTCAGTGCCTTCCTGGTCTGCTGGTGGGCGGAATCGGCAGGCAATCCCCGTCTCCAGGCCCTTGGCCTGGACCCGGCAAGTGGAAACATGGAAGGGAAAGAGGTGCGTTTCGGAATCTTCAACTCGACCCTTTTTGCCTCCATCACCACGGCAGCCTCCTGCGGGGCGGTCAATGCCATGCATGATTCCTTTACCCCTCTCGGAGGTTTAATCCCCCTTTTCAACATCCAATTAGGCGAAGTCGTTTTCGGGGGAGTGGGTGCCGGGCTGTACGGAATGCTGATCTTCGTTATTTTGGCCGTATTCCTGACAGGCTTGATGGTCGGCCGCACACCCGAGTATCTCGGTAAAAAAATAGAACCTTACGATGTCAAAGTGTGCGTTCTGGCCTTGATGATTTTAATCTTCAGCATCCTCGGCTTCTCCGCCTGGGCACTGGTCAGTAAGTGGGGCCTGGCCGGTTTAAACAACGGCGGTCCCCATGGGTTGAGCGAGATACTCTATGCCTACTCCTCAGCCTCCGGCAATAACGGCAGCGCCTTTGCCGGGCTGAGCGGTAATAC
>CAZVHO010000056.1:0-2179 GCA_964627515.1 uncultured Thermodesulfobacteriota bacterium
CTTCTTCCACCAAAAAAATGGCACCCTTTGATTCTAATACCAGCCAGGGAACGGAAAGGATTAAATCGATGGCCGCATCCAATATTTTTTCAAGGGGAATATCCTCAAGGGAGAGTCGAAGAAGAGAGTTTGTCACCTCTTGTAATGCGGTATTTCGCTTAGCTTCTTCTTCGGCCTGCCGGAGTTCCGTGATATCCCGGCTTACGGATAAAAGACATTTTTGACCTTCCAGTTCGATTACTTCCATGGAAAGAAGTATGTTCCGGATTTCCCCGGATCGCATTTTAGCCTTGATTTCAAAATTGGACAAAGATCCGGTTTGGTTGATATGTTCCAACGCCCTTAACCGATCTTCAGGATCGGCCCAAAGGTCCAATTCGATGGCTGTATGGCCAATGACCTCCTCACGGTTGTAACCGGTGCGGTTCAAAAAGGCATCATTGGCATCCACGTATCTTCCTTCGGCCAGTGTGCTTATGGTGATCAAATCCGGGCTGGCTCGAAAGGCCTTGGATAACTTCTCTTCGGAAAGGTATAAGCTTTTCTCCGCCTTCTTGCGGCTGGTAATATCATAAAAGAAGACCAGAATGGCCGGTCTTTTTTCCCAGTTAATCAAAATGGAATTGACCTCCACCCATTTAGTATTCCCCTGGCCGTCCACGATCCGGAATGAGTAGATACTGGGAGGCTCTTCGCCTTTCATCCTCCCTACATACCGATCAAAGACCAACGGACGATCTTCCGGATGAACGAATTCAAGAAAGGCCTTAGTGGCCAGGACTTCCCGGGGATAACTCAATATTTCCATAGTCTTGGCATTGAAGAATTTGGGGAATTCGTCCTGAAATACCACAATGGCCTCATTGGCGTTTTCCACCATCGATCGGTATTTCTCTTCGGATTGGCGCAGTGCCTCCTCATCAATCAGGGAATCATCTCTATTTGTTCCCATATTGTTATAAGACCTCTCCCCTGCCCCGTCTCAGGCTTGACTAAGTGAAAAACACCCTCTTGGTCTTTTCGGATCGAGCATAGGTTTTCAGGGAAATTTTTCTTTGAAGGGTATCATATATAATGGTTCCAGAAAGAGTCAATGTATTTTTCTTGACGAATTTTTTCTAAAAAAACTTGACTGCCATTCTGATATCGAATACCATTCGATATCAGGTGGGAGGGAACCAAGAATTATAAAGATGCTTCACACCAGGCCATAGGAAAAACGATTTCAAGGTTTTTCTTCGCCCATAGCCCATAGCCTATTGCCCATAGCCCTTAAGAGGTTTTTCATACTTGAAACTTGCATCTTGAAACTTTCTTTTCTTATTACAAGGAGGAAAATCATGCTGAACGACTTGGCCGGGAAAACGGCCCTGATAACCGGAGCGGGCAAACGATCCGGGATCGGTTTTGCCATAGCCGAAAAACTGGCTTCGCTGGGGACCCAGGTCATTCTGGCCGATCTGGGAACGATAAAGCAGGAATTAAGTGAGGTCAGGACCGGCAGCCAGGAGGAAATGGAGACATTGGCCCGGGAACTCCAAGAAAAATTCGATCTTCCAACCCTGGCCATAGCGGTGGATGTAACCCAAAACGCCTCTATCCAGGCCATGGTGGAGGCGGTCAAAGACCGATTTCAGCGGGTCGATATCCTTTGTAATAACGCCGGGGCCTCTTTCGGCGTCCCCAATACCGTCCAATATTATGAGGAAGGGGCCTGGATGAAAACCATCGATATCAATCTTCATGGGGCCTTCCGGATTTCCCGGGCCGTCCTGCCTTTGATGGCTGGAAAACCGGGCAGCATCATCAACACCGCTTCCCGGGCCGGCAAGGTACCTCCCCTCTTCAACGGGGCTTATGCCGTGGCCAAGGCCGGGTTAATTATGTTGACCAAGGTCATGGCCAGGGAACTGGCCGGGGCCGGGATTCGAGTCAATGCCATCTGTCCGGGACAGATCGGGACCGATTTGGAAAAATGGCGTTTTGAACTGGAAGCCCGTTTTTTCGGTTCCACGGTGGAAGAGCGTGAACAGGAGATGTGCAAGACCATCCCCCTGGGCCGCATTGGTTCCACCGAAGAAGTGGCCAACCTGGTGGCCTTTCTGGCTTCGGAGGCCTCTTCCTACATGACCGGACAAGCGATTAATGTCACCGGCGGGCAGTTGATGGAAGTATAAAT
>CAZVHO010000056.1:2279-5748 GCA_964627515.1 uncultured Thermodesulfobacteriota bacterium
ATGGCAGGACCAACCGGAGGACAACTTACCGCCGAAGCCTTGATCCAGCAGGGCGTGGAAACCATTTTTACCTTAAGCGGCGGACATATCACCCCTATCTATCAACATCTGGAGCACTCACCCATCAAGCTCTTCGATACCCGCCATGAACAGGCTGCCGTTTTTATGGCCGAGGCCTGGGGCCGAATGACCCGGAAACCGGGAACGGCCATGGTAACGGCCGGTCCGGGTTTTACCAACGCCCTGACGGCCGTGGCCAACGCCCGACTGGCCAATTCGCCGCTGGTGCTTATTTCCGGTTGCGTGGGTATTGAATGCATCGAAAAACTGGATTTGCAGGACATGCGCCAGGCCCCGGTTATAGAGCCGATGGTCAAGAAAGCCCTGGTATGCCATAAGCCGGAACGCATTCCGGAATTTATCGACCTGGCTTATCGCACGGCCATCAGCGGCCGGCCCGGACCGGTCTACCTGGAACTACCCGTGGATGTGCTAAACGGTCAGGCCGATCCGAATGCAGTCAAAAGGACCCATACCCTGATCCAATCCCATCCGGTAGATCTGGATCAGTGCCGACAAATTCTTGAGATGCTTCAACAGGCCTCCCGCCCCATCATTATCGCCGGCAGCGGAACCTGGTATTCCCAGGGCGGAAAAGAACTCATCTCCTTTGCGGAAAAGACCGGACTTCCGGTCTTCACCTCTTCTCTCGGCCGGGGAACCATCCCGGACACCCATCCCCTGTGTTTCGAATCCTCCCTGGCCATCCGCCCCGGTGCGGCCCTTTTCGCCAACATGAGTGCCGACCTGGTCCTCTTCCTCGGGGCTCGCCTGAGCCTTTTTTATATCTTTGGAGATCTTTTCAATAAGGAGGCCAAAATCATCCAGGCCGATATCGAAGCCGAAGAGATCGGAAGGAATCGTTCCGTGGATCTGGCGGTGGTCAGCGATATTCAAGCCCTGCTATCCGTCTGCAACCGCCTTATGGAAGACAAAAACAGGTCTTCAGGATTTCAAAAGCGGTTTAGCGATTGGGTCTCAACCTTGAAAAAGGCCGAAGAAGATGGTAAGGCTAATGCTCAAGCCCAATGGGAAAGCGCCAACACCCCGATCCATCCCTTACGGCTTATGGCCGAGATCAACCACTTCATGGACCGGGAAGACGACATCGTCGTAGCGGACGGTGGGGATACCCAGATCTGGATGGGCATGACCCGGACGGTTCGGCAATCCGGCCATTATCTGGATTCCGGTCTTTACGGCTGCCTGGGTGTGGGGCTCCCCTATGCCAATGCCGCCAAATACCTGCATCCCCGGAAAAGGGTCTGCCTGATAACCGGCGACGGCTCGGTGGGCTTCAATTTTATGGAGTTCGAAACCGCTATTCGCAAAAACCTGCCCATCGTGGTGGTGATCAGCAATGATCTGGGCTGGGGGATGATCCGCCACAGCCAGGAACTGAAAATAGGCCATGCCATCCCGATAGGGACCTACATCGGTAAGGTTGATTACCATAAAATGGTCGAGGCCCTGGGAGGCAAAGGGATGCTGGTGGAAAACCCGGAAGATATCCGGCCGGCCCTGGAAGAGGCTTTTGCCTCGGGAAAGACGACCTGCATCAACGTCCTGACCGATCCAACGACCGTCAGTCCGGGCAGTGTGGCCCTGGCCAATCTGGGGGGATATAAGGCATAAAAAAAGGTGCAAGGTTCAAGGTATACGGTTCAAGGTTTGAGGTTAAAAGCTTTTATGCACAGCTACGTGTTTGAGTGCCTTTGAAGTCATTTCGGCGAAAGCCGGAATCCAGTCTTATATATCCTTTGGCTTTTTGCCTTAAACCTTACACCTTAAACCTTGTACCGTTTCATTAAAGGGGGGGTTATGCAGAAGAATAACAGCCAATCGGAAGGTTATTTGCTTTCCAAAGCCAATTCCTATTACATCTTTTCCCTCCTCTTTCTTTTGTATATGTTCGACTATATCGATCGCATGGTGGTGGTTTCGCTCTTTCCTTATTTACAAAAGGATTGGGGACTGACCGATACCCAATGCGGTCTGCTGGTTTCCACGGTTTACTGGTCCATTGTCCTTTTTTCTTTTCCGATCTCGATAATCATTGACCGCTGGAGCCGAAAAAAAAGCATCGGTATCATGGCGGTCTTGTGGAGTATCGCCACCGCCTCCTGTGCTTTTGCCAACAACTTCACCCATCTGTTTATCGCCCGCTCGGCCATAGGGCTCGGTGAAGCCGGTTATGCCCCCGGGGGAACGGCTATGATTTCGGCCTTATTCCCCGAAAAAAAACGGGCCATGCTGGTCGGCCTCTGGAATATTTCCATACCCCTGGGCAGTGCCATAGGAGTGGCCCTGGGCGGCTACATTGCCGCCCGTTACGGCTGGCGACAGGCCTTCGGATTGGTGGCCTTACCCGGTCTGGTTATCGCTTTGCTTTTCTTTTTCGTTCGGGATTATAAAACCGTAGAATTGGTTAAATCTCAAAATGCCGGCACCGATGGCCCGGCCCCCCTCAGGCTGAGGACTATGGATATCATCCGGGAATTTTCCCGGACCCCTTCCCTCCTTCTAACCTATGTCGGCTTTGCCGGAAACACCTTCTTAACGACCTCTCTTTTAAGCTGGCTGCCGACCTACCTCCACCGCTTCGAAAATCTCCCTATGGAAAAGGCCTCGGTTAAAGGCAGTCTGGTCCTGCTCATGGCCATCATCGGATCCCCGCTTGGCGGCTATCTGGCCGATAAATGGCTCAAAAAAAAGGGCAATGCCCGTCTGCTGTTCGGTGCCCTTTCCTCCACGGTCACCGCCCTTATTTTTATTTTGGCTTTTGGTTTGTTTTCCGGGAAGATTCAATACGGTCTGTTTCTGATTGGAGGGGTTACGGCCATTGCCTTTGCCTCTTCGGCCATTGCCGTGACTCAGGATGTAGTTCATCCCGGATTGCGGGCCGTTTCTTACAGTATTTGTGTCATCGCCATGAATTTATTGGGCAGTTCCCTGGGACCTATTGTTACGGGGTTTTTCTCAGATAAATATAATATTAAAACGGCCCTTTTGATCGTTTCCTTTTTTCCGTTGTTAGCCGGCCTCTTTTTTTACCTTGGTTCTTTCTTCTATGAAAAGGACCTGGCCAAAGTGGAAAAAATACCGGTACGCCTGGAAAGCTGATCGGGCTATTCGCCAATCGGGATGTGGGACGGATACTGCCTTCTCGGATCTTTCCCGATATTCCTCCGCATCGGGTCAGCGTCTTATTCGGTGGTCATCCGCTTTTTATCAGATTCTTATCCCGGAGTATCTTCTCCATTTGATCTCCATTCTCTACGGTGAAACCGATGTTGACCCATTGGCTTCTAAGAGTGGCAAAGAAGATTCTGTCTCGTTTCGGTCGGTTGTAGTCCTGGGGAAACCAGGTCTTGAAGTTTCCCGTTCCATGGAGCCTCCACTTCCCGTT
>CAZVHO010000056.1:5848-17060 GCA_964627515.1 uncultured Thermodesulfobacteriota bacterium
GTCGGCTGGAGCGCCTTGTTGGCCTTCTATTCGGCATGCAAAGCATCAAGAACTGCATTGGGATCCCTTGATGCGATTCGCAACAATGCCTTAGCCGGACCTTCCGGTTTTCTTCTGCCCTGCTCCCAATTCTGTAAAGTACGGACACTAACTCCAATCATCAGTGCGAAATCATTTTGAGAAACATTAAGTTTTTCTCGTACACTCTTGATTTCAGGAGGCTTAATTTCGTACACACGGCTTGGCGCCTTGCGTCCAGCCTTAATCTCCCCGGCTTCCTTAATGCTGGCAACCAGCTTATCAAAATGCTCATTTTTCATGATAATAACTCCTTGACCATTCCACGGAGCAGCTTGAGCTGATCCGGCGTTAAATCTTCTTGTTCAGTCTTCCCGTATGGAAAGAGCATAAAAATGTTGTCGGGTCCCATTGATATCACCGGCTAACAAGTCTTGCCATACGTTTTCGTAAAGCCGCCTTTTTGCCCTCAAAAAACGCAATATAGACCATTTTTAGGGGGTAAAGTTTTCAATACCTTTCATCATATCAAATAGTTCTCGTGGCCCGACCCCGTCAGCCGACCGTCAGAATAACGGTATTAATGAACCGTTTAAACTCCATGCGCAGGATTTGGTGCCGCTTGGGCAATATAAGAATCCATATTAGTGCTGTCTTCCTTGTAACTCCATAGTAACTCCCTATTTTTACGTATTCCTCTTTTGCCTGTCATATGCTCGATTTCGATCTTGATTAATTTTGTCTTTTTCAATGATTGTTCGATGTATTTGATTCCTTCCTCTTTATACTGGTTGTACTCATTTACATTTAAGAACTTTTTCAAAAAGGCAATTAGTCCATCCATTTTTTCTCTATCAATAACCTCTTTGGCTTTTCCGAAGATAATAACACTGTTAAAATTTGTGTCGAAGCCATTAAATCTTAAGCCAAATTCATTAATATCCTCAGGTATCAGAGGAACTACCCAAACATCTGTCACGATATTAAAAGACACATTAGAGCAATTGTCGATGTTATCGAGTTTGTGCCCAACTGTGGCACAATGAAAATAGATATTTCCATTGTGAAAAACATAATTTACAGAAACTGCATATGGGTATCCATCAGCACCCATTGTGGCAAGTGTTCCATATTCTGCTTTTGTTAATATTTCATGGCATTCTTCAATAGTTAATTGTTTTTCTTTTCTTCTAATTTCCCTGAACATGAATTTGTCTCCTTCCAATATAGCAATTGCATAAGTCGCTATCAGCCCAACGCAAAGCTCAGCTGAGGAAAGCCCCGTAGCGGTCTGATGTCGGCTGGAGCGTAGTGTTATTCGCTTTCATAATTCGAGACCTCGATAAGATTTCCGTCCGGATCACGGAAGTAAACCGAAGTAATTGCCCCCATTGCCCCGGTTCGCTGAACAGGACCTTCCAGTAATTCAACACCGTTCACACCGAGATGCTGGATCACCTCCGAAACGGGTACCGCCGTGATAAAACACAGATCAGCGGACCCCGGAGTAGGTTTCTTCGCTTTTGGTTCGAATTCTTGCCCGTACTGATGCAGATTGATCTTCTGTGCGCCGAACGATAGTGCCTTTCTACCACCACCAAAGGTCGTAACTCGCATTCCGAGCACCTGAGCATAGAATGCACAAGTTGCATTGATGTCCTTAACCGTCAGAACAATGTGGTCGATTGCTTCAATCATGGGTGTGGTCAGTTTCTTTCGCATAAGTTATTCTAAAGTTTTCCGTATAACTTCTTTCAAGAAGTCCTCCTTAGAGCCCATCTTTTCCGCTCCTCCAGTTCCGCCTCCCAGGTCCTTGGGTTTACTTTTAATACCGACATGTATACAGAAAAGTATCAGAATATCTTTTCGATGGCCTTTTGGATTATGGACAACCCTTCTTCCATCTCCCGGTCTTGAATATTTAAAGCCGGAAAGATCCGGATCATCGTGCCCTGCGTTTGCCGGATAAAAAGGCCATCGGCCAAACAGGTTTCGCTGACCCGGGTGGCCGTTTCTTCATTGCAAAACTCAATGGCCAAAAGCAGACCCTTACCACGGACAGCCATGATCCCCTCCGGATAGTCCCGCTTCCACTCGGTCAGCCGCCTCAGGGCCAGATAGCCCATGGCCTCCACATGGCCGGAGATATTGTCATTAAGCAGGGTTTGAATCACCCCACAGGCGACGGCGCAGCCGAGTGGGTTGCCGCAATAAGTCCCACCATGATCACCCGGTTCCAGTCGCCCGGCAACCGCCTCCGTCATGGCAAAGGCCCCGAAGGGGAAACCTCCGGCAATACCTTTGGCCATGGTCAAAAAATCCGCTTCCACTCCTAACTGCCCGATGACAAACATAGGGCCGCAACGGCAAAAGCCGGTCTGAACCTCGTCGATAATGAGCAGACTGCCGTTTTGCTTGCATAATCGGCCGACCTCTTTGAGATAATTTTCCGAGGGGACCTGGACCCCTCCTTCCCCCTGGATAGGTTCCAGAATAACGGCCGCCACATCCTTATCAAGGACCTGCTCCACGGCAGTTAAGTCATCAAAAGGGATAAATCGATAGTTGGGCATCAAGGGGTTGAACTTCTCCCGGTGTTTGGCCTGTCCGGTGGCTGAGGCCGTGCTGATCGTCCGTCCATGAAAGCTTTGATGGGTGGAGACCACGTCCATTCTTCCGGTCGCTTTGCGGGCCAGTTTAATGGCCGCATCGTTGGCTTCGGCCCCGCTGTTGGAAAAGAAAATCCGCGTCAGATTGGGCGGCAATATCCGGCGCATCAAAGATAATAAGCGGGCACGTACCGGCGAGTAGGTCAGCCCGGAATTCGGATTCTGGATAATTTTCGTAGCTTGTTCCTGGAGGGCCAGGGTGATAACCGGGTGAGCATGGCCCAGACAGGTGACCCCCCACCCGGCCGTAAAATCCAGATATCTGTTTCCCTCTTCGTCCCAGACATAGACCCCTTCCCCGCGTTCAATGGATACGGGAATCTTTTTAAAAAAGGGCGGCGTGCATTGATCTTCGATTTCGATGGTCTTTCGGGTGGTCATAGGTGATCCTCGATTCTCATTTCATTTTAGGATTGCCGCTGGGGGAGGCCTCCTTTAATCTCCCGCGATGAAGGTGAGCGTATCCTGCCGGTTCGGCACCAGGCACAGAAATCTGAAGGCAACATCCCCGACTGTCTGGTACCAGTGGGGCACCCCGGCCGGAATGAAAACGACATCACCCTGTTTCACCTCATGCACCTTATCTCCCATCCCGATCTCGGCGCGGCCTTCCAATACATACTGTTCATGCTCCACCAGATTGACATGATTGGCTATACGGCTGCCGGGTTCAATAGTAAAACATCTCATGGCGAAATTCGGGGCCTTATCCGGGCCAATCAGGATCTGAATAAAGATACCGGGGCCGGCTTCAACGGCCTTCTTCGGTACACTCTCCAGGGGTGCCACAAATGCCTCCTGCTGTTCTTCCATCTTCTGTTCCTCCTTTTTCAATCAATAGAGCTACTATAGTCACCTTTCACAGGGGCGTCAAAAAAAAATTACGATGATTGGTAGTGTCCGGACACTACCCGATGCTTTTTCCCCTTGACCCCTCATGGGACTTGTTTTATATTCTTTAAAAAGCAAAGTCTTATCAAATAATTATCTTTCTAAAAAATGGAGGAAAAGACAATGACCACAAAAAGGATAAGCCTTTTTTGTTCCATCTTGCTGATAGGATTTGGTTTGATCGGAACCACTTGGGCATCGCCAAAGCAACCCGGAGAGATGGACCACAAAAAAATGACCTCGGGCATCCATTGGCTGGGACATGACAGCTTCCGCATCGAGGCTGACGGCCTGATGATCTATATCGACCCCTTCCAGATAAAGGAAGGTCCCAAGGCCGACCTGATCCTCATCACCCATGATCACCGTGACCATTGCTCTCCGGAAGATGTGGCCAAAATCCAAAAACCGGAAACCATCATTATTACCGTGTCCCAGGCTGCGGCCAAGCTCTCCGGCCAGATCAAAATCATCAAACCAGGGGAGGAATTAACGATCAAAGGTATTCCCATTAAGGCCATTCCAGCCTATAATATCAATAAATTCCGCAGTCCGGGAGTCCCCTTCCATCCCAAGGAATCCGGATACGTGGGTTTTATGTTAACCGTTAAGGGGCTCCGTCTGTATCATGCCGGCGATACGGATTTCATCCCGGAAATGAAGGGATTGTCGCCGGATGTGGCCTTGCTGCCGGTAAGCGGGATCTATGTCATGACCGCCGAGGAAGCTGTGGAGGCCGCCGGGGCCATTAATCCCAAGTTGGCCATTCCCATGCATGTGGGCGGACCAGTGGGTTCACCCGGGATGGCCGATCGCTTTAAGGAAAAGGCCACTGTGCCGTCCCTGATCCTTCCCCTGGAACGTTAAGGAAACCCCATGAATCATTCTCCAAAGACAACTATTAACGGCAAAAGCATCCTGGCCCTGGATATCGGCGGAGGGACCCAGGATCTCCTCGTCTGGACCGAAGGGCAACCCATGGAAAATGCCCTGCAGTGCGTCCTGCCTTCGCCCACGGTTATGGTGGCCCGAAAAATCCAGCAGGCCGCCCAGGATCAAAAGGCCGTCTTTTTGACCGGTCATCTGATGGGCGGCGGGGCTTCTTCCGGGGCCATCCGCCACCATCTCAAGGCCGGGCTTAAGGTTTATGCCCAACCCCACACCGCCCTGACCATCCGGGACAATTTGGAACAGGTCACCCAGATGGGGGTTCGGATAACCGAAGAGGCGCCGCCCGGTGCTGTCCCGATCTTTATGGCCGACATCCAGGAAAAGGCCCTCAGTACCTTTTTTGAGGCCTTCGAAATGGTTTTGCCGGAGGACCGGTTGGTGGCCGTGCAGGACCACGGCTTTTCTCCCCAAAAGATCAATCGGTGCTTCCGTTTCGAGCAGTGGGAGGCTTTTTTAAACTCGGGTAACCCGTTGGAAACCCTTCTTTATCGCCACATCCCGGAACATCTGACCCGGATGAAGGTCGTTCAGGAAATCTGGCCCCAGGCCCAGGTTATGGACACCGGAGCGGCGGCCGTCTTGGGGGCCTTGGAGGATGAGGAGGTAAAAAAACTTGAATCCCCCAGCCTTTTAATCGTCAATATCGGTAACGAACATACCCTGGCCGCCTGGATGGTCGAAGATCGAATCCGGGGTGTTTTCGAACACCACACCTTCTTTCTGAATCAAGAAAAGTTGGTGCTCGACCTGCAAAACTTTGTCAGTGGACAACTGACCAACGAACAGGTCCTTCAGGACATGGGACACGGCTGTCTCAATACCGCTCCGGGGGTTGATGCTTCTTACCCCATCATTGTCACCGGACCACGACGGACCATGCTGTCCCGGAATCAGGCCCTCATGGCTGCCCCCTTCGGCAACATGATGCTGAGTGGCTGTTTTGGTCTGATGCGGGCCTTTCGCTTTTCAAATTCCACTGGATAAGATATAATGAAATTAAGCGTGAAGCGTGAAATAAGTGAACATTTTGAAACTTTAACGATAGAACTCTTGAACCCTATTTTTGCATCAGACTGTTACCATCGTCTTTTCACCGGTGCCAATGGACCCATCAACAGAAAATAGAATCGAAGAACTTCGCCGGCTCCTGCGTCACCACAACTATCGCTATTATGTGCTCGATGACCCGGAGATCTCCGATGCCCAATACGACCGGTTCCTTAGGGAGTTGGAGGAATTAGAGGTCCGGCACCCCGAGTTGATCACCCCCGATTCACCCACTCAACGGGTGGGGGCTCAACCGCTAAGCAAATTTCAAACCCTGGCCCATTCCATCCCCATGCTCAGTCTGGAAAATGGATTCAATGCGGATGAAATACTGGAATTTGACCGGCGCATTAAACGCTTTTTGAAAAGCGATCAGGAAATCGACTATACGGCCGAACCGAAAATGGACGGCCTGGCCATTGAGTTGGTCTATGAGGGAGGGGTTTTGGTCCGGTCTTCCACACGGGGGGATGGCGTTATGGGTGAAGAGGTTACCCAAAATGTGCGGACCATTCAGGCCATCCCTTTGAGACTCCTCGACAACCAGACCCCTCCTCCGGACCATCTGGAGATTCGGGGTGAGGTATATATCAGAATCAGGGATTTTAAAGAATACAACCGGAGAAGGGAACAACTCGGGGAAGCCCCTTTTGCCAATCCGAGGAATGCCGCTGCCGGATCCCTGCGCCAGTTGGATCCGAGAATCACGGCCCGGAGGCCGTTACATTTTTTTGCCTATGGCCTGGGGTTGGTAAGGGGTCGGACCTTTTCCAGCCAATGGGAGGTCCTGCAAACCCTGCCGAGATGGGGATTGCCGGTGAATCCCCATACCAGACGCTGTCTGGGGATTGAGAAATGCCTGGAATTTTTTGAAGAGGTTGAAAGCCTTCGTCATTCCCTGCCTTATGAAATAGATGGGGTGGTTCTGAAGGTAGACGACTTTGCCCTTCAGGAACGCTTAGGGATCAAATCCAGGAGTCCCCGCTGGGCCCTGGCTTATAAATTTCAGCCCTCTCAGGAAACAACCCGGATCTTAACTATTGAAGTCCAGGTGGGGCGGACCGGGACACTGACCCCGGTGGCCCACTTAGACCCGGTTATGGTCGGTGGGGTTGAGGTCAGCCGGGCCACCCTTCATAATCAGGACGAGATTGAGCGGAAGGATATTCGGATCGGAGACACCGTGGTCATCCAGCGGGCCGGAGAGGTCATACCGGAAGTGGTTAAGGTCATTACTTCGGTCCGTAAAGGCCGGGAAAAACCCTTCTCTATGCCGGAACAGTGTCCGGTCTGCAACGCCCCGGTGATGCGCCTTCCCGGTGAAGCGGCCCATCGTTGTTCCAATCCCAACTGCCCGGCCCAAATCAAAGAATCCATCCGGCATTTTGCCTCCAAAGGGGCCATGGACATTGAGGGGATGGGGGAAAAATTAATCAACCAGTTGGTGGATAAAGGACTGATCCAGGATTATGGAGACCTCTATTATCTCTCCAGGGATATCCTGATATCCCTGGAGCGCCTGGCCGAAAAATCATCCGACAACCTGACCCAGGCCCTGGAAAGAAGCAAACAGACCACCCTGGGCAGATTTATCTATGCCTTGGGAATCCGCCATGTAGGAGAACACCTGTCCGGATTACTGGCCGGCCATTTCGGATCCTTAAAGGTCTTGATGGACGTTACCGAAGAAGAACTGTTAACCGTCCGGGAGGTCGGTCCGCAGGTAGCCCGTAGTATCCGGGCCTTTTTTGATGCCCCGCAGAATAGAAAGGTAGTTGAAAAGATTCTGACTGCCGGGATAAAAATCAAAGAAGGAAAAACCGTCGGACCGAAGCCTTTAAATGGTCGAACCTTTGTTCTCACCGGCCGGTTAGAGGGATTGACCCGGGATCAGGCCAAAGAAAGGATAGAGGCTTTAGGGGGAAAAACGGCCAGTCAGGTGAGCGGCAAAATCGACTACCTGATTGTCGGGGAAGACCCCGGCTCTAAGCTTGATAAGGCCAGGGAATTAAAAATAGCCACTTTGACGGAAGAAGAATTTTTGCAATTGATAGAAAAGAAAGATTAATACGAAAATAGATTTTTGGCACGGATTTCACGGATTACACGGTTAAAGCCCTGGGGTATCCCTCGATCCCGTTAAGTCTGGATTGGGGGATGCCAACATCCGCCTTCGGCGGAGGCTGGTCCCAAGAAAAGGGAAGCACCTTTTTTTGAGAAATGAAATGGTCAATCCGTGTAATCCGTGTGTCAGGCTTTGTGCCTGACCCGTGCCTAAACAAGCCTTTGACTGGTTTATTTTCATGATTCGTGATGCCCCCGAGGGGCAAGAGGGTATATCTATGGAAAATATTTCAGCCCAGGTGATTATTCACGGATGGGTTCAAGGGGTTTACTTCCGGGCTTATACCCGGGATCAAGCCCGACTGCTGGGTCTTACCGGCTGGGTTCGAAATCGCCGGGACGGGTCCGTCGAGGCTTATTTCGAGGGAACCAAAGAAAAAGTGGAACGCCTGGTCGCCTGGTGCCACCAGGGGTCCCCTTCTTCTCAAGTCGACCGCGTAGAGGTTACTTACGGATCGTACAGCGGGGCCTTTGATTCGTTCCAGATTCGATACAATTAGTTCTCATCCGGAAATGAAACTTTCGGATGAGAGCTTTCAGCGATCAGCTTTCAGCCTTCAGAAAAATATTTAAAAAAACGGCCTTAGGCTGATAGCTATCTGCTGACGGCTGTTCGCTCCATCCCGAAACCAGAAGTAATTCCTGCAGGTTTATCCAGCATCCAGCATCATTTCAAAAAATTGAGACCGGACCATATTCATGGAGGATCATGCGTAAGATCCAATTTCAAATATCTTTAGCTATCTTTTCCTTCCCGGACAAACCGTATCCCTTCCTCAAGGGCGGTTGTATTGATAGGAATCATCTTGTGGTAACGTTTATCCAGGGCCCGGGAAAAGGCCCTGACCACGGCTTCCTTTGTAAGGACCTTTGTTTCTTCGATAACGGCCCCCAGCATGGCCATATTGGCCAACCGTTGATCCCCGGCCTTGGCGGCCAATTCAATGGTCGGGACTTTGATCATTTTGGTCTCCGGGTAGTCCTCCTCCCGGGTTTCGATCAAAGAAGAATTGACAAAAAGCCAGCCGCCGGGCTTAACCATAGGCCCGAATCTTAAAAGAGAGGGTTTATTCATGACTACGGCCGTCACCGGATGATGGATCACCGGAGAACCGATCTCCTGGTCGGATATGACGACTGTGCAATTGGCTGTTCCGCCACGCATTTCCACTCCATAAACAGGCATGTAAGTAACATAACGGCCTTCTTCCATGGCCCCATAAGTCAGGAGGTTCCCGATCAACAGGACCCCCTGCCCTCCAAAACCGGCTACAATGACGTCGAAGTACATATTTTCTCCTATAGAGCGGTCAGCTCTCAGCGGTCAGCCTTCAGCTTTTTAATGAATGAAGATAACATCATTTTTACTTCAATCAATTCTTGGTTTAGTTCTTCATAATCAAGGTCGTTTAGAAAACCTAAATCGTGGGCAAGTAATAGATGATATTCCAGTTCACAGGCGGAACCCATGGCTATTTGGAAAAACCGGGCCAATTCAGTTTCACTATTTCTGCCACACCCCTCCGAAATATTGGCTGGGATAGAAATACAGGCCCGTCTAACCTGACTTGTCAAGCCAAATAATTCTTCCCTCGGAAAGTCTAACGTTTTCTTATAAACTTTCAGGGTTAACTGATGGCTCTTTTGCCAAACCTTTAATCCTTTAAAATCTTTCATGGGCTTCTCGCTGACCGCTGAAAGCTGATCGCTTATTCGCTGTCTTTATCCTTATATATCCCCAAGGGGAAATAGGGGATCATTTCGTCCTGAACCCGCTGATTGGCCTTTTCCGGGGTCATCTTCCAGTTGGTGGGACAACTGGAAAGAAATTCCACAAAGGAAAAACCCTGATTCTGAATCTGGACTTCAAAGGCCTTTTTCAATACTTTCTTGGCCTGCATCAGATTCTTCGGCGTATTGACGGCCACCCGGGCGGAAAAGGTCGTCCCCCCCAACATGGTCATTAGTTCAGCCATCCGGATCGGATACCCTTCCCGGTGGAAATCCCTTCCAAAAGGGGAGGTGGTCGTGGTCTGGCCCAACATGGTGGTCGGAGCCATCTGACCTCCGGTCATACCATAAACCGTATTGTTAACAAAAATAATGGTAATATTTTCCCCGCGGTTGGCGGCATGGAGACCTTCGGCAATGCCAAGGGCGGCCAGATCCCCATCCCCCTGATAGGTAAAGACAAAATTTTCCGGTCTGGCCCTTTTGATCCCCGTAGCTACAGCCGCAGCCCGTCCATGGGGGGACTCACAGACATCCACGTCAAAATAATCGTACATAAAGACCGAACAACCGACCGAAGCGGCGCAGATGGTCTTCTCCTGAAGGTCATAGAGGTCAATACATTCGGCCACCAGACGATGGATGACCCCATGATGACAGCCCGGGCAAAAATGAAAAGGCACATCTTTTAGACTCTTGGGACGTTTAAATACTTGTTTCATACTGCTCACCGATATACTTTCTTAATCTCTTCAAACAACTCATTTGGAGTGGGAATCGAGCCGGGCGGCCGGCCGTAAAAATCCACCTGGGCCCCTTTGTCTACCGAGAGTTTCACATCTTCGACCATCTGTCCGGTATTGAGTTCCACCACAAAGAAGTGCTGAATTTTTGTTGATAATTGTCTGAGGGGTTCTTCGGGATAAGGGTACAGGGTGATGGGGCGGAAGAGCCCGACCTTCATCCCCTGCTCCCGGGCCATGTTAATGGAAGATTTAATAATACGGGCCACGGAGCCGAAAGAGACCACGACCAGATCGGCATCTTCGATCAGATAGGTCTGGTATTCGATCTCGGCCTTCATCTGCTGATACTTTTGAAACAACTTCCAGTTATGTTTGGTCAGATCCCCCTCGTTCAGATAAAGGCTTTTTAAAAAACGGGACTTGCGGCCTTTGGCCCCGGTCAAGGCCCAGGGTTTATCAAATTTCCGGGGTTCATAGGGGTGAAGGGTCACCGGCTCCTTCATCTGCCCTAAGAGGGCATCCCCTAAAACCATTACGGGATTGCGATACTTGTCGGCCAGATCAAAGGCCTTCATCGTCAGATCGTAATTTTCCTGAACGGAAAAAGGGGCCAGGACGATAACCCGGTAATCCCCATGTCCCCCTCCCCGGGTGGCCTGGAAATAATCCCCTTGAGAGGGAGAAATGCCCCCTAATCCAGGGCCGCTGCGGCTCATATTGACGATCACACCCGGGATCTCGGATCCGGCCATATAGGAAATCCCTTCCTGTTTCAGGGAGATCCCGGGGCTGGAAGAAGAGGTCATGGCCCTGGCCCCGGTGGCCCCGGCACCGAGGAGCATGTTGATGGAAGCGATTTCACTTTCGGCCTGGATAAAAGTCCCTCCAACAGCCGGCAAATGCCTGGATAAATATTCCGGGATTTCATTCTGAGGGGTGATGGGATATCCGAAATAATATTTGCAGTTGGCGGCCATGGCCCCCCTGGCGATTGATTCGTTTCCGTTTATCAGTTCGATATTTGGTTTTGACATA